>NZ_JBHMIY010000015.1:0-82049 GCF_042436595.1 Clostridium sp. MT-14 | reverse complement strand
ATCCTCCGTGCTCTGGTGCAAGTGGGTAAATCTATTGATCTTTTCCCCCGTTAAGTTTGAAGTCGCTGTCATCAGATTTTGATATTCCGGTATCTGCGCTAGATCATATGTCATTTTTACAGAGTTACGTGATGGTACAAGCATTGGGTTATCTACTGGGTTGCTCAATTTTTCTCCAAACAAATATATATTTAATTTTAATTTACGCAAACTTTCTACGTATTCCTCTCCTGTCATTAAAGACATAAGATCCTACCCCCTTTTAATTTTCTAATTTCATGGAAATTTCTCTAGCTGTTTTAACCACCTTATCCTTGATTTTAGTACAGATTTTATCATTAACCCTTACAGTAGGTATAGATACACTAATTGCCGCTACTATTTTATTTCCAAATGCCCTTATAGGCGCTGATATACATACAAGCCCAATTTGAAATTCCTCATAATCCAATATATATCCATTTTCTCTTCCCTTTTTAAGGTTTTTCATCAATGCATCCATATTTACAATGGTCTTATCGGTAAATTTTTTAAGAGGAAATTTCAATAACATTTTTAACTTATTTTCGGGAAAATCCATCAAAAGACATTTCCCCAGTCCCGAACAATGGCAAGGGTATTTAGATCCGATTTCCAAATTAGGTCTTAAAACATGTGAAGAACCTATTGAATTTATATATATTGCATTATCCTCGTCCCTTACTGCTAAATTAACTGTTTCATTGAATTCACGCTGCAATTCCATCATACAGTTATTGGCTTCCATGCTCCAACTTTTGAAATTGTTCATTCTATTAACTGTTTTTAACAAGCTTAACCCAAGTCTGTATTTTTTATTTTTTTTATTTTGGATTAAAATTCCCCTGTATTCCAGTGTGCTCAATATTCTGTACACTGTACTTTCAGATAAATTTACAATACCGCTTATCTCCTTTATACCCATCTCGGTATTATCATCTTTAAAGCACTGAAAGACATCTACCCCTCTTATAATTGATTGAATTAATAATTTAGACTCTAAATTTTCCATTTTGTACTCACCTTTTTCCTCATATTTTTTATATTTTTAGCTTAATCTGATTTTTTTTGCATAGTCTCTTATAATAACTAATTATAATAATAATATCTTTGAGTACAAAAATCATATAATTTATAGACTAAAGTAAAAATAATTTATATGTCAATTCATTTTTAAGCTAATCACATATATCTACTATTTTCCCAGGATTTAAGATGAGATTGGGATCAAGCGCCTTTTTTATTCTCTTTGTCATCTCTATCTGTACAGGCTCCAGAACAAATTTCAAATATGGTTTTTTCTTATTTCCTATACCGTGCTCGCCTGTAACCGAACCGCCCAGATCCGCACACAATTTATATATATCCGACATCAATTTAGGTATTTTTTCATACCATTCATCCAAGGTAGAATTTGGGTTTTTATGAGGATTTGGATGAAGATTTCCGTCACCTGCATGTCCATAGCATGGAATAGGAATATCATATTTTTTAGACAATTCCTGCATTTTTCTCATACATTCAGGTATCTTGGACACTGGAACAACCACATCGTCTAGCACTACATGAGGATTTGTCTGCTTCCATGCATCAGTTATATTCCTTCTTATTTTCCACATTCTTTCAGATGTAGTAGCATTATCTGCGATATATACATCAATAGCCCCATTATCCATGCATAGATTCCCAATTATCTCACTTTCATTATCCAATTCATCTTTACTATTTCCATCCAACTCAATTAAAAGCATTGCACCTGAGCCTTCAGATGAAATATTTTCGTTTAGGTATTTACAAGAATTTTCAAATGATGCCGCATCCATAAACTCTATGGAAGTTGGTATAACTTTTCCAAAAGTCATTATTTTGGGAACCATGCTTATTGCACTATCTATATCCTTAAATAATACAAGCAAATCTATTGTTTCTTTAGGAAGAGGCATAAGCTTTATATATATCTTGGTAAATATACCAAGAGTACCTTCTGAACCTATCATTAAATGTATTAAATCATAGCCTGCCACATCTTTTACTCTTTTTCCACCCAGATGAGCTATTTCACCAGTTGGCGTTACAACATCAAGACCGTAAATATATCTTCCAGTGACGCCATATTTGACAGCTTTTCCACCTCCAGCATTTTCAGCTATATTTCCACCTACATAGCATGACTCAACGCTCATAGGGTAACCTGCATAAAATAATCCATCTTCTTTTACCGCATCATTTATTTCATTTGTTACAACTCCAGGCTCCACGACAATCATTAAGTTTTCCTTATCTATTTCAAGTATTTTATTCATTTTCTCAGTGGATATTACTATTCCCCCATATTGCGGAACAGCTCCGCCAGATAAACCGCTGCCCGCTCCTCTCGGAGTTACCGGTATTAGATATTTATTTGCCAATTTCATTATTTTTGAGATCTCTTCTTCACTTGATGGTTTAAGTGCGACTTCTGGCATATGAGCATAAACCTTTTCTGCTATTTCATCATGTGAATACTGCTCCAAATTTTCATTATCATAAATGACATTTCTCTCTCCGACAATTTCTATAAGCTCATCAATAATCTGTGGTGTAATTTTATTGTATTTCATTTTTAAGCCTCCTTTTTCTTATATTCTTTGATCCCTTTTATTAAAGGCGGAAGAATTTCATTTAAATCACCTATAATACCAAGGTCTGCCACTTTAAAAATTTGCGCATCGGGATCATTATTTATAGCTATAATATTTTCTGAAGTTTGCATACCAGCAATATGTTGAATTGCACCTGAAATGCCTATTGCCATATATAGATTAGGTGAAACAGTTTTGCCACTTAATCCAACTTGATGAGGATAGGTCATCCAATTTTTATCAACAACATCTCTGGAAGCACCAACTTCCCCTCCAAATATTTCTGCTAATTCTTCCAAAGCATTAAAATTTTCAGCCTTTCCTAATCCCCTGCCTCCAGCTACAATAATTTTTGCATCTTGTATACCTACCTGTTGGGTTTCATCTTTTAAAAATTTAATGAATTTGGTCTTAACCTCTGAGGAATCATCTATAAATTCTCTTTTTATAACTTCTCCCTTTCTACTTTCATCAGCTGCCATAGGTTTCATTGAATGTGGTCTCACCGTAGACATTTGAGGTCTTGTATTAGGTGTCTTTATAGTTGCAAGTATATTACCACCTATTGCTGGTCTTGTCTGAAGTAAATTACCTGTGCCCTCTTCTATATCGAGGCCTGTACAATCTGCCGTCAATCCCGTTTTCATTTTTATGGCTACGTAAGGCATCAGAGTCCTTCCTGTAGTCGTAGCTGCTGCAAAAAATATATCCGGCTTAAATTCCTTAAGAAGAGATATTAAAACTTTTGCATAGGATTCAACGATGAAATGTTCAAGATGGCTGTCATTAACAACATAAACCTTATCTGCACCTCTTGCTATCAATTCATTGATATCTTCAGTCTTAATATTATTTCCTATAATAACAGAAGAAAGTGGTGCGTCTAATTTCTTTGCAAGTTCCTTACCCCTATTTAATAGTTCAAAAGATATACTATTTAAACTGCCACATCTAAATTCCGCAAGTGTCCATATTTCTTTCATATAAATGCCTCCTACTTTAATAATTTAAAATATTCTTTTACAGTAAAAAATAAGTTTAATTAATAACTTGTACACTTATTTATATTATTGCTTTAGATGACAGATAATTTAAAATATTTCCTACAACCTTATCTACATCTTCTTCACTTTTAACTTCAAATTTTTGACCCTCTCGAGCTACTTTAGGGCTATCTATTTTAACTACTCTTGTTGGAGAGCCCTTGAGCCCTAAAAATTCGTCCTTAGCTTCTATATCTTCAGCATTCCATACTTTAACATCCATTTTTCTGGCCTTCATTTTGCCTTTAAAATTTGGAAGTCTTGGAGCACATATCTCCTTCGAAACAGTTAGCGCAGCAGGTAATTTCATATCTAAAAGTTCATACCCATCTTCCACAAGTCTTTTTATACCTATATCGTTTTCACTTACGGAAACTATTTCACTTGTAAATGTAGCTACAGGCAAGTCAAGAAAAGATGCAATTCCCGGCCCAACTTGAGCTGTTTCTCCATCTGTTGCTCTTTCACCGCAAATTACAAGATCAAAATCTTTTATCTTTTTTACAGCACGTGATATAACATATGATGTAACCCATGTATCCGATCCTGCAAATTTTCTATCCGATAACAATATTCCATCATCGCATCCCATAGAAACTGCTTCTTTAATCGAGGCCACAGCACTCTGGGGTCCCATGGATAAGGCAATAACTTCTCCACCATATTTTTCTTTTAGCTGTACAGCTGTTTCTACTGCATATAAATCCATAGGATTTATTATACTTTCAACACCACTTCTAACAATAGTACCTTTTTCCGGATCCATTTTTACATTGCTTGTTTCAGGCACTTGCTTAACTGGAACTATAATTTTCATATGTTACACTCCTTATCTTTTTAAAAATCAAAACCATGTTTTTGAATAATATTGTTTTATTTCTAATCTTCGTTTAAACGATATATAAAATTAGTTCAATACTCAAATAGAAAATTATCTAAAAATTTTCTATAATGTAATCCATTGCACATTCAATAATTATTTAAAGCCATTAAATGTAATCATTATCATGTAAAAATAAATTTATTATTCTGAATTATCTGTCATCTATAAATATTTTATTCTTATAGTTAATATAGCATATATTAAAATAGCTCATTTCATTATATACTATTTTTCTGTGTTAATTTGAAATCGTCTTTCTCTTTTATTAAAATACCCTATAATATAGGAATATAAAAAATTTCTATATTATAGGGTATTTTAATAAAGTTATCTAATTTCTTAAATTATCTTTTTCTTCTGGCTACAGCCAGACGTGACTTGTTGACCTCTTTTATACTGGAGGGTCCCATCTTTAAAATCAATTTCACATAGAGTATATCTATAATAACGAGTTGTACAATACGGGAAACCATTGCATCTGAACGATATTTTGTCTCATTTGTAGAACTCAACAATACAGCATCCGCAACTTCAGTTATTGTGGAATGAATATAACTTGTTAAAGCTACAACTTTAACACCATTTTCTTTTGCTATGTCTATACAATCCAGATCTTCATAGCTTTCACCTGAATGTGAAACTATAAACAACAGATCAGAGGGAACCGTATGAGCACATACTATATTCATTATATGAGAATCATCACAATTGAAAACATTTAACCCAATTCGCGAAAGCTTATGAAATGCATCTTTCGCAATTATTCCGGATGCACCCATTCCAAAAAACAACACCCTTCTAGCATTTAAAATTAAATCTGTCACTTTATCAATCGACTCGTCATCTACCATATTGCTGATATCCCTTATAGAATTTACTGTTGAAAATATAACTTTTTCCTTAACATCACTTGTACTGTCATCAGGCTTGATCTCTTCATATATGGCCTGAGTTGAATCTGCGGATATGTCCTGAGCAGTTCTCACCCTAAACACCTGATAGGAGCTAAACCCTATTTTTCTTAAGAATCTCATTATGGTTGTCTCACTGGTATTACATTTACTTGCAAGATCGCTTATGGAAAGAAGGATAACCTCATTCCTGTTATTTAAGATAAAATCTGCAATATTCTTTTGTACAGGTGACAGAAGGTTATATTTTGTTCTTATTATAGTAAATACATTATCTTTCACAACAATTTTCTCCTTAACATTAATTAAAAGTACTATATACTATTTAATACTAATTTGATGGACTAAATATAGTAAATATACCACCCTTATATATAAAAATTAGTAATTAATTTACTATCATTAATAGTAATACATTTATCCATATATGTCAATGACCATAAATAGTAAAACTCCAGCATTGATTCGCTAAACCCATAAATGTTATACTTGTTTAAAATCCCAATTATACGAATTTTACATAGGTAAAATGAGCTTTTAATTATATAAAATTTCTGGTTGGTACAATTTTCGATTTCTGGTTGCAGACATCTTCCTGTAAAAGCATTTATAATTGATTATATCAACTATAAATGCTTGGAGATGAAAAAGTAATGAAATACTTTATACAGGGACTACTGCTTGGAATTTCTTATGTAGCACCTATAGGCATGCAGAATCTATATGTCATTAATTCTGCCATGTCAAATAAAAAAACCGATGCCTACAAAATAGCTTTCATAACAATATTCTTTGATATTTCTCTTGCCATTACTTGCTTTTGGGGAATTGGAACTATAATTGAGAGGTTGAAAGTTTTAAAAATTTTCGTTTTACTTGTAGGCTGTATAGTTGTCATATATATTGGGCTAAATCTTATACTAAGTACAACATATATAAACAGGAAAGCAGCTGTAGAAAAAAATTTAACTAAAACAATAGCTTCTTGTTTTATAGTCACATGGATGAATCCCCAGGCTATTATTGACGGCTCCTTACTTTTAGGTGGATTTAAGGCATCCATGTCCTATGAAAATTCTGGATTTTTTATATTTGGATCCTGTACGGCCTCGTTTTTCTGGTTTATATTTCTCACAACCATAGTATCCATCTTTAAGCATAGTTTTAACAAAAAATCCATAAGAATCATCAATATAATATGCGGTATAGTAATAATTTATTATGGATTGAAACTGGGCCTTAATTTTATTCAAGAATTATCAAATACTAAATTCATAGATAATCTCTTAAATTATATTATTGTAAAAGGATCTGAACATATATGTTAAATATAGATTGGAAACCCCAACGAAATTCTTCCACTGCGCTGTACAGACAAATTGTAGATTATATAAAAGAGAAAATAGGAAATGGAGAGTGGACTGTAGGAACACGACTTCCAGTACAAAGAGAGCTGGCAAAAATATTTGAAGTAAACAGAAGTACTGTGATAGAAGCCTTAGATGAATTAAAAGCAGATGGGTTGATTGAAGGCAGAGGTAAAAAAGGTACTGTAATTATAAATAACACCTGGTCTTTAATGGCTTCAACACCTGCTGGAAATTGGGAGCATTATATAAAAAATGGAATACAGCAGCCCAATTTACCTACGATTCAAATTATAAACAAACTTGAGTACAGTGATAATATAATAAGACTTGGAACAGGAGAACTTTCTCCTGAGTTATTCCCAGAAGAAATGATGAAAAATGTATTCAGTACTATCTCCAATAAAATAAAATCCCTGGGATATGAGAGGCCTAAAGGTTTATTATATTTAAGAGAAATTATAAGCCAGCATATAAAAAAATTTCACATAAATGCATCGCCTTCTTCTATATTGATCGTCTCAGGATCTCTTCAAGCACTTCAGTTGATTTCAATGAGTATATTAAAACCCGGTTCTACTGTGCTTGTAGAAAAACCCTCTTATATAAAATCACTTCACGTATTTGAATCCTGGGGGACTAAATTAAAGGGGATATCTATGGATAAAGATGGAGTTAAATTAAATGAGATCTTGAAAAACTTGGATAATACCACTTCGCTTTTATACACCATACCTACATTCAATAACCCTACAGGTACAATTATGTCACAGGATAGAAGGGATGATTTATTAAATTTATGCACTCGTGAAAGACTCCCTATTATTGAAGACGATGCTTACAGGGAATTATGGATGGAAGAAATTCCTCCTGACACTTTGAAGTCAAGGGACAAAAATGGAATAGTGCTCTATATGAATACCCTTTCAAAATCTTTAGCTCCGGGAATGCGAATCGGATGGGTAATAGGACCTGAAGCTGTTATAGAGCGTTTAGGAGATGTGAAAATGCAAACAGACTATGGGGCAAGTTCTATCTCACAGTATGCAGCTGCAGAATGGATAAAGAGCGGATTATATGAAGCATACCTCAAAAAACTCAGGAGAAAACTTAAATTAAGAAGAGACATTACAATAAAAATTCTTGAGAAATATTTTTCAGACATAGCTCTGTGGAATATACCAAAAGGAAGCTTTTATATATGGATGAGATTGAACAGCAAAATAAATATGACCAAACTTTTTTACAGGTGCTGTAAAAACGGAATTCTTATCAATCCAGGATATATGTATGATTTCAATACAAATTATAATATAAGAATTTCATATTCTTATGCTTCTATACAGGATTTGCAATTTGGACTAAAAAAACTTTCCGATATAATTAGGAATTCACATTTTGACTTAGAATAATTAAAATATAATGCTCTACTCTTCAGAAATCTGTAAAGCAGAGCACTATCATTGTATCTATAAATTATTTAATTGCCATTATCTCTTCAATTAAATAATTTATAGATATCACCCTTTTCCAAAGCATTATAAAGACTGTTCTTTCTCTTCAAAAGTTCTTTATATTTTATTACATAGTTCTTATCCGGTTCAAATACCTCCTGTCTGGCATTACATATGTTTTTAAATGCTTCATTATAATCATCATAAACACCTAATGTAACAGAAGAGCTTATCAATGCCCCAAGAGAGCTTGCCTCACTATTTTCATATTTTATTACATTTTTATCGAATGCACTGGCCTGAATTTTATCAAATAAATCAAATTTAGTCATTCCACCTGCTACATTGACGCTGTTGATTTCACCGGATATATTTTCAATAAGGTTAATATTATCGGCTATTTCAAGAGCAATTCCTTCAAGTACAGCTCTCGCCACATCTCCTCTTTTAGTTCCCAAGGTAAGATTGAAAATCACACCTTTTGCCATAGGATTCCAGTAAGGTGCCGCACTACCCTGAAAATGTGGAAGCAGCAATACACCATTCGCACCTACTGTAGATTCAATGGCCTCATCATTTAACATCTTAAAAGAATCTCCACTGCTTTCTTTGTAAAACTGTTCCTTAAGCCATCTATATATAGCACCTGTATTAAAGATACCAGCTTCAGCTATCCATTTGCCAGGAACAGCTGCAGCACTGCATAACGTTCTCATCTGCCCGTCAAAAGCAGGCTTTTCAGAAAACGCAATTACAAAAGATCCTGTACCCGTATTAGCTTCTGCAGAACCCGGTGCCAATATATTTAAGGCCAAAGCTGCACACTGTTGATCTCCACCCCCTATAATTACAGGAATATCTGATTTTAACCCGGTAATTCTTGACATCTCCTGTGTCAAATTCCCCACTATTGAGCCTGGGGCACAGAGTTCAGGCAGCAATTCTTTATCTATCCCAATTTCATTGAGCAATTCCTCATCCCAGTTAAAATTCTTTATATTCATAAGCATAGTTCTCGATGCCTGTGTCCAATCCGTAATAAACTTCCCGGTAAGTAAATATATAACAAAATCTTGTACACCTAATAACTTATGTGTATTTTTATATATTTCAGGCTGCTCTTCTTTAATCCAAAGCATTTTAGGTGCTGAAAAATAAGGATCTAACCTCAATCCAGTTTTACGATAGATCTCATTTGCACCAATTATATTTGAAATCTCAAAACACTGTGTATTACTCCTTTTATCCTGCCACATAACAGAATTAAACAATGGTTTACCTTTTATGTCTACCGGAATTACAGATGCCCTCTGAGAAGTCACCGCAATTGTACATATATTCAACCTATTTCTATTTACATACTGAGCAGTATTCATAAGTGTAAAAACCAATGCATTGTGCCAGCTTTCAGGATCCTGCTCCACTTCATTACCATTCGTTATCACTGTATGATATTCCTTAGACTCCTCATGTATAAACTGACCTTTTAAGCTATAAACTATAGATCTCAAACTGGATGTACCTACATCAATTATAATTGCGTATTCCATAACTTACCTCCATTTAAAAGTTATTTTATAAAACGTATTCATTTTATAACAAATTATTTTACACCCCAGTAATTCAGCAGATTGTCCTTCTTTTTAATTAAGCTTACAAAAAGGTATTAATTAAACTATTTTTTAAAGGAACATATCCATATGTTCCTCTAAAAATAGTTCAATATTTTAATCCTAAAGATATAAAATCACATCAATTATCGTTCATAAAAATCACTTTATGCATCATAAAACATGTTCATATATTTTTTTACAACTTCTTTAACATATTTTACTTCCATTAAAGACACTTTTGAAAGATGATAATTCGTATCTGACTTAAGTGCTCCCTTTATCTTATTTACAGTATACATCGATATTTCAGTGTTTACATTTATTTTGCAGATGCCATTGTATATGCACTCTTTAATAGTGGCTTGAGGGGTTCCTGAACCGCCATGCAATACCAGGGGTATGTCTATCTTTGAGGATATTGCCTTTAGCACTCCTATATCTATCTTAGGTTCCCCCTTATACATACCATGAACAGTTCCTATTGATACGGCAAGAGCATCCACTTCTGTCTTTTTTACAAATTCTTCTGCTTGATCCGGGTCTGTGTAAATCTGTTTTCCCTCGTCTTCATTTGAATAATCTCCACGTGATAATGCCCCAAGTTCCGCTTCTACCGTTACCCCCACTGCATGCGCAATAGATACTATTTGAGCTGTCTTACGTAAATTCTCTTCAAAGCTAAGGCTGGATCCATCAAACATCACAGATGTGAATCCTGCTCTAATGGCCTGAATAATATGCTCAAAGGATTTACAATGATCCAGATGAAGGGCAACTGGAGTACTGATATTTTTAGCCAGGGAATTTACTACTGCATACACAGTATTTAAATCCATATTATCTAAATATTTTTCTCCAAATGCCACTATGACAGGTTTCTTTAACTCATCCGCCGACTCCAGTACACCTTTTATAGTTTCAAAATTATATACATTAAAAGAACCTATAGCATGCTTCTTCAAATGAGCATCTCTTAACATTGATGATAAATTTACTAACATCCTCTCACCTCGCTGAGCCACTTTTTAAATTCTTTATTCTCAAGCACTTCAGGGTTTACTATAAATCTGGCCTCTTCTGTCTTCAACAATTTTTCGATGTCTTCCATAAGAAGTTCCGGAGATCTGCTCAAAGCTTCCTTAGTTGTGCCCGCTATATGAGTGGATAAGGTCACATTGTCCAGCTCCAAGAACTCACTGCCCTCAGGTATAGGTTCTGTCCAGAACACATCCAGTCCTGCACCAGCTATTTTTTTCTCTTTCAATGCCTTCAACAGTGCTTTCTCCTCCACAAGTCCTGCTCTTGCAGTATTTATAAGATAAGCTGTAGGCTTCATAGATCCTATTTCTTTCTCACCTACTAGATTTTTAGTTTCTTCACTTAAACGAGCATGAAGCGTTATAAAATCGCTCTCCTTAAATAAGGTTTCTTTATCTACAGGAGTACAACCTGCTTTTTTTATAACCTCATCATCCACAAATGGATCATATACCATGGTATTTGTTTCAAAACCCGAAAGCTTTTTAGCTACAAGTCGTCCTATATATCCAAATCCCACAATACCAACATTTTTTCCTTTTAATTCTGGAACCCAGCTGGAATTGGAAAACTCTTTTCTCCATTTTCCTCCTTTAATTGAATGAAAAGCTCTGGCAATATTCCTACATTCACTCAACAGCATTCCGACTGCATAGTCAGAAACTGCCTCTGCATTTCTTCCCTTTACATTAAAAACAAGTATTCCCCTTTTTGTGGCTTCTTCAACATTTACATTTTCAAGTCCTGCACGGGATACCCCTGCTATACGCAGTTTCGGCATAGCTTCAAAAACTTTTGAAGAAATAGGTAAAAATAGCCCCATGAGCATGGAAGCATCTTTTCCTTCAGCTTTTATCAGTGAATCAACTTCTTCTATTTCAGGTCCCTTTTTCTCTACTTCCAGCCTTCTATTTTGAAGTTTACCCCAGTCAGATTCCCAATTGCCAACCTTAGTTTCTCCTACAAACTTATTCAGATACTTTTTACAAGCTCCCTCGAAGCTTTCTCCCGGAATCATAGCATCTCCTATTAGCAATGCCTTTACTTTCTTTCCCATAATTATGTCCTCCTCTTATTAAAACAGTTTATTTAAATTTTTATGTCAATAAATATAAGTTTTCTCTAAAGTCTAAATATATTTTACATCAGTTTATTTACGACTTATTAGTATATTTAGCAGTAAATTTATTACTAAATACAGTATGTCATAATTTATTTTATTTGTCAACAGCTACTTTCCGTGTAAACTAAGTTAATTAAACATGGATTTATAACATAGTCCAATTGGACTGTATTATAAATCCATAAATTCTCATCAATACAAAACAAAAAATCAAGTTATAGGTTTATCAACTTATAATCTCTAGAACCGAGACCTATTTTTTCTCCATAAGCAAGTTGAACCTCACCGTAAGTATTCTTTCTCATAGCTTTAAATTTATCCTCACAGTGGTGATAATCATGGTCATGGTGCTCATTATCTTTTAAAAATGTATTATTCAATGCTACTGCTTTATTTACTAAATCATAACAGGCGGTATCCAGAGCCACTGGATCGGCAGATGCCAGTATTCCTATATCCGGCACTATGGGAGTATCACTCCAGGGAACGCAATCACAGTCAGGTGTTACATTAATTATAAAGTTTATATATCCTACTTTTCCCTCTTTTCCCTTCACTGCCCCATAAGCATATTCGGTAAGTTTTTCAGTAAATATTTTTGATTCCATCTCGCCACCTGATTCAATGGCCTTAACAGGACAAACTGTCATACATTCACCGCATCCTACACATCTCATCTTATCTATGGATGACTTTTTATCCTCAAGAGTTATGGCTTTTTGAGGACATACCTTTGCACACTGCCCGCAGCCTACACATTTTTCTATATTCACACTAGGTCTTATGGAATGCTGATCCTTCTTACCTGCAGGATTTGCACATCCCATAGCCAAATTCTTAATGGCTCCACCAAATCCCGCAACTTCATGACCCTTAAAATGAGACATTACAATCATACTATCAGCCCCAACTATGACACCGGATATCCTCGTATTTTTAAAATGTCTCTTATTTATTTCCACTTCCCTTACATTCTCACCTTTCAAGCCATCTGCTATTATCACAGGTGCATTTACTACCGCATAATTAAATCCATGCAATATTGCTGTGTTTACATGGTCAACCGCATTTGATCTGCTTCCAGAATACAATGTGTTTGAGTCAGTTAAAAATGGATTCGCACCAGCTTCTTTTACCTTGTCGACAATTTGTCTTACAAATACAGGGTTGATATACCCATCGCTTCCAAGCTCACCAAAATGAATTTTTATAGCAGTTAAATCTCCCTTATTAAGAAGATCTTTAAATCCCGCTTTATCAAATAATTTTTTTATCTTGGTTATTTTATTTTCTTTTGCTTTTCTAGCCCTTAAGGTTACAAAATATACGCTACTTTTCATAAGATCACCTCATTATGATTATTCAAGACTCTCAACAGCTTTTTTAGCCCAACTGGAATCCCTATATACAGCTCTGCCTACTCCAATGAGATCTGCCTTATTTTCAGACAGCAGTGTTTCAGCAGCCTGAACTTCTGTAATACCTCCCGTTAAAATGACAGGAATGGATATGACTTTTTTAATTTCCTCAGTAAGAGGTGAAAAATACCCCTGCGAAGTATTTCCAGGCAAGGTATACCTGCAAAATCCACCGGAAATATCAAGTACATCAACCCCTGCTTTTTCAAATTCCAGGGCTGCAATTTTACTATCTTCAACAGTACTTCCTCCCGGCATATAATCAGAAGCACCTAAACGCAAAAAAATGGGGAAATCATCGCCTACAGATTCACGGATCGCCCTGATGACATCAAGATGTATTTTAATTCTAGCTTTTACATTTCCTCCATATTCATCAGTTCTTTTATTGGTAAGAGGAGAAAAAAATTGATTTAAAAAATAACCATGAGCAGAATGAATTTCAACACCGTCAAATCCGGACCTTTTTACACGAATTGCCGCTGCCTCAAACTGCTTAACTATATTTTCAATTTCCATACAGGTAAGTTCTTTCGGCATATCTCCTTTTATCGGATTTGCCACAGCAGAAGGACCAACTACTTCAGCACCCGTAATACTCCTACTGGCAGCACTGCCGGCATGGTTAATCTGCATTATGGTTTTAGAACCATTCCTGTGAATAATTTCAGATAATCTTTTCAAGCCTTCCACTAAACCGTCATCTGATATAGAGAGCTGTTTCTTGCTTGCCTTTCCTGCCTGAGCAATAAAACTATGTTCAATAATGATAAGCGATATATATCCTCCCTTTGACTTTTCATCATAATATTTCAATATATCCTCACTTACTTTTCCATCTTCCCTGGACTTTGAGGTAGCCATCGGCGGCATAATCAACCTATTCTTTAAAGCTAATTTGTCTGTTTCAAGCGGTTTAAGTAAATATGACATATTCATACCCCCAATTACAATCTTTAAATAACATTATACCACATCCCAAATCACGCATTTTAACCTTACCTTAAAAAAGTTCGCATTTTAAAGTAAAAAATAAATAAGAGTTCTCTAAAAACTATATAACTCTCATTTTTTAGAAAACCCTTATTTTAAAACACATAAATTCTAAGCTTCTTCTTTAATTTCCGTTTTTTTATCTTCTCTAACAAAAATATTTACATCCAGATTCTTTTTATTGCCAAGCAACACCAATAAACTCAACACTATGCCTACGGCAAGACCCCAGGCAGCACCTCTTGCAACTATTACAGCAGCCATTACACCTGCAATTCCCAAATCATTTATAGTACGTGCTTTCAGTATTCCTATTCTCACAGAAACATACCCTTGAACCATCATGGTCAAAGCCAGTGCTATATTTAAAATTGGAGTGACAAGAGTAACTATAGGCATTAAGAAATAACCTGTTAAAGTACCAAACCTGAATGAACCTGCACCTCCGTTTATAGAATCCATGGCTTTTCTACCATGTTTATATCTGTCACATACCACAACCTGCATAGCTGCCCATAGAGGGCCGCACATAGTTATATCAGGGCCTATAATTGACATTAAACAATTACGCAGTCCAAATATTAAATGCGATCTGTTAGGATTATAGTCTATAAACTCATCCGGGCGAACTTTTCCTGCATCTTCCAATAATGCCTGTGCCTGAATCATTTCACCAAATAATATTACATAAGCTGAAAATACCATTGGTATGGCCTGTATAAACATTTTCGCCGATGGAAAGCCTATGGACCAGAATGTCCAATGACTCCACAGTTCTCCAAAGGAAGGGTTCGAAAATCCCCATTTAATACTTGGCCACATAGTTTCTCCTACGAGCGGAGCTACTACTACTGCCAGCAATATACAGGGCAAAATCCCCAGATTTGAAATTACCTGAAGAACTTTGTTTTTATTTCTCAAGCTCTTAAAATAATTTGAAAATAACAGCCAAAATGCCAAACCTATACATATTGCAATTGACCAGGGATATTTTTGGAAATATCCAGTTTTTCCAAATACAGTATTTACGGCTGCAATTCCAGCTCCCATTATGATACCAGCCTGCATACAGTTTGGTATCAGTGTAATTATTTTCTTGCCCAACCCTGTAATACCAAGGAAAGCAGCAAAAACACCTAAACTCAATTCAAATGCAATAAGTGCTTGTACTCTTTCAGGACCCATAGGGAATTCACTGACATACAACATTAAAAGTGGTATGGCAGGTGTAACCCATCCCGGTACAACCGGATCACCCAGCAAGACATGAGTGCAGTAAAGAATTCCATTAAGAACGACAATGGCCAATGCAACTTCAAATGGCATTCCCAAATACTGCTGAAGCATGGGGATAGCACCAAGACAAACAGCACACATCAAAAGTCCCTGAACATAATCTGCAATTTCAAACCTATAGTGCACTCCTGGAATACGTATTTTGAACGGACCTGCTGGTATATAAGGGCACTCTTTTCCATATTCTCTTTTATGTGCCATGAATTATTCTCCTTTACTCATTTTTATTTTTACATATATCCTTCACTCATTTTTATTCTTTATATATTTACTAAAATTTATCATTAAATCTCTTCTCAAATTCTCTAATCAACGGTTCTCTAAAATCCGGGTGAGTGACATTTATCAAAGCTCTAGCCCTATCTCTCAGAGTCTTTCCCTTAAGATGAGCAATACCATATTCTGTAACCACATAATCTGCATCACATCTATTAGTAGTAACCGTAGCACCAGTATCCAGCAGTGAAACTATTCTTGAAACTTTTCCCCTTGCCGCAGTAGAAGGTATGGCTATAATTGCCTTACCATCCCTGGCCATATTGGCTCCCCTTATAAAATCCACTTGTCCTCCAACTCCGCTTATCTGTTTTAATCCTATACTTTCAGAACATATCTGTCCCATTAAATCTACTTGAACGCAGGAATTTATTGACACCATCTTATAGTTTTGCATAATAATTCTAGGATCATTTACATAATCTACAGGATAAGAGGCTATAATAGGGTTATCGTCTACAAAATTATATAATTTTTTCGTACCCATTAAAAATGTCACAACTATTTTCCCAGGATGAAGGGTCTTTTTACTATTATTAATAACCCCCGCCTTTATTAAATCCACCACACCATCTGATATCATTTCAGAATGTATCCCCAAGTCCTTTTTATCTTTCAAAAACATAAGTACAGCATCTGGAATGGCACCTATACCAAGCTGAAGAGTTGAACCGTCTTCAATTAGAGATGCACAGTATCTGCCTATGGATTTCTCCACTTCTCCCAATTTAGCCGGCTTCAGTTCTATAAGCGGATGCGAGACCTCCACTATATAATCAATATCCGATACATGTATAAATGAATCTCCCAAAGTCCTTGGCATGTTTTCATTTACTTCCGCAATTACAAGTTTGGCATTTTCCGCTGCCGGCTTGGTATAATCATTGGAAATTCCAAAACTGCAGTAGCCATATTTGTCCGGTCTGCTTACCTGTATGACTGCCACATCCACCGGCAAATAGCCTTTTCTGAATAAATCCGGTATCTCATAGAAATAGCAAGGTGTATAATCACCTCTGCCTGAATTTACAGCATCCCTGGTTGTAGCTCCTGCAAACAGTGAATTGTGATGAAAATACTTTTCCATTCCGGGTTTAGCATATTCGCCTTTGCCCATGGCTACCATATGAACTATCTCTACGTTTTCATAATTTTCTTTATTTTTTACCATTGCATCTACTATATCCAGTGGTTCCCCGGTAGCATGTGCAATAACTACCCTGTCATGAGATTTTATTTTAGAAACAGCTTCTTCTGCATTAACCAATTTTTTCTTATATATATCCTTCCAATTCATAAATATAATTCCCCCTTATTTTTCATTGGAGTATTGATCCAACAGATTTCTAACTTCATTAAAATCTTCTTCAGATCTCACCAATATTCTTTTAAACCTAAATTTAAGTTCGCTGTAGTTAACACAGCAGCTAGTACATCCACATAAAATTATCAATATATCATACACTTTATCCAATTGAGCTACTTCAAAATTGTATTTAAAAATTTCTTTCAAATTATAGAAAAATTTCTTTCTATCGTATCCGGGATTGCACCCTCCACAATATTTAATCCCCACGTTCAGCACTCAGTCATCCAAATCCTTATTCAATATTTTTTTTGCTAAATCTAAAGTTTCCTGACTTATATAATTTACAACTTCTACTTTTTTTACCTGTTCGATTTTTAATTTCAAAGAAGTTTCAATTACATTTTTTACGGTGTCCCTGGATAGAGCGCAATTGCTGCACTTGCCCAAAAGCCTAACTTTAACTATTCCATCTTTCACTCCAATAAATTGGATATCACCATTATGACTATTTAAATAAGGTCTTATGTTTTTATCAATTATTTCCAATATTTTTTCCTCCATAAATGCAGCACCTCATTTTACTCACGGGGTGAAAATCACCCCATCTTTATATTCACTATTCTTCTATTCTGGCTATAGCTTTTGCCAACAATTTCTTCTGGCCCAGATTTCCCTGTCTTGATATCATTATTCTCTGTGCCTGTGGTGAACCTGCACCGTGCATGGACTCAGTTCTATAGCCCACTGCTGCAGTACCTAGGCTCAAATTTTCTATAAGCCTGAGTACTTTCATTCTGTTCTCTACGGGAACAGATGCAGTCCCTACTAGATATTTTTCTACATATTTTCCTACTTCAGGGCTCTTATAATCCTTTTCTGAAGGCATTGTAACCATAAGACCTCCTGCTATATCTTCCGCCAGCCTTACAATTTCATAGGGAAATCTCGTTACATTCTGCTTGCATACATTTGCAAGCAGCAAATCTATCTGATAGTTGCCTGCTTTTGTTGGATATCCCTCAGAAGAGCAGGCAATCCCACAGGCATACAGTGTTTCATTCAAATGCATCATTTCTATCAATTTGTCCTTTATATGAGATGCCCTCGGCACTCCATTATAATCGGCAGCCAGTGCAGCAGCTCCTATAAGTACATCTCCCACTCCAACCTTGCAGCCACCATAGCTCTGTCTGTGATATCCTGCAAACCTTTCCACCAGCATACCTGCATATTCAGTTTCACCATTTAAAAATATTCTGTCATTTGGAACAAATACATCGTCAAATACCGTCAGTGCTTCTACACCGCCAAAATTCTTATTACCTACATCAATGTCAGCATCTTTCTCCAGTTTTCTTGTGTCACAGGACTGTCTCCCAATTATCATGGTTATTCCCTTTGTATCAGTAGGAACTGCAAAAGATATTGCATAATCCTTATCCTCAGGTTTCATAGCCTGTGTAGGCATTACCAGAACTTCATGAGAATTACAGATTCCTGTCTGGTGAGCCTTTGCGCCTCTAACTACTACTCCGTCCGGCCTTCTTTCTACAACTCTCAAGTACAAATCCGGATCAACTTGTTTGCTCGGGGATAATCCTCTATCTCCCTTAGGGTCTGTCATTGCTCCATCAACTGTGAGATCCTTGTCTTGAACGTATGCCAGATATTTTTTAAAGTTTTCAAAATAATTAGTATCGTACTGTTTGTCTATCTCAAAAGTAGTGCTGTATACTGCATTAAATGCATCCATTCCAACGCATCTTTGGAAACAAGCGGCAGTTTTTTGTCCACATAATCTCTGCATTTTAACTTTCTTTACCAGATCTTCGGCACTTTGATGCAAATGAGTAAATCTATTTACCTTCTCGCCTGTTATATTTGATTTTACCGTCATAAGATCCTCGTATTCCGGCTGCTGAGCCAGATCATAAGTCATCTTCACAGAATTAAGAGATGGACGAAGTACGGGATTATCTACAGGGCTTTCCACCTTTTTCCCCAGATAATAAACGTTTAACTTTAGTTTGCGCAAACTCTCCACATATTCTTCTCCTGTCATTAAAGACATCACAATCATTCCTTTCATCTCATATAGATATAATTTTTTACTTTCACAACCTTATTAAAGCAATTTTAATACCAGTTTTTTATACAAAATACAAAAAATTCGCACAGTCCTCAATTTAGCAGGCAATTACAGAACTATACGAATTTCTTTAGTATAAAAATACTACAGTTGAATTTACAGATTTACTGCATAATTGCAACATAATATTTTTTGTTTATTCAATTTATCAAATATATCTCTTATTTGCATAATTGCAACTGATTTCATTTTTGCAACATACATTTATTCCTGTACCTCTTCCTCTTTCTGACTAAAGTTGAGGCATTTATTCCAAGTTCTCTCGCTGCATCCCTTACATTTCCATATTTTCTAAAAGCACTTTCTATCATAGACTCTTCCAGATTTTCAACCGCATCCTTTAAAGTCAAACGATTCTTTATCATGCCATTTCCCTCGATTTCATATTTGCTGCTGTCCCAGACTTCCCTTATGGGCAGATCGCTTCTCAGTATCTTGTTCCGTGTGGTCATAATTATTACCCTTTCTATTATATTTTTTAGTTCTCTTACATTTCCAGGCCATCTATACTCCTTTAAAGAATCCACTGCTGCACCGGTAATCACTTTATTAAAATCATATTTCTTATTGAATACACCCATGAAATAATTTATAAGTGGCTCAATGTCACCCTTTCTCTCTCTAAGAGGCAAAATCGTAATGGGCACTACATTCAATCTATAATATAGATCTTCTCTAAATGTCTTTTCATCAACCATTTTTTCCAAATTCCTGTTGGTTGCGGCAATCACCCTTATATCAATTTTGATAGTCTCCGTACCGCCTACTCTCCTGATCTCTCTCTCTTGAATCACCCTCAAAAGTTTAACCTGCATATCCAGGTTGAGTTCCCCAATTTCATCCAAAAAAACCGTACCCTCATCTGCTAACTCAAAAAGGCCCATCTTCCCTTCCTTGCTTGCACCCGTAAAGGACCCTTTTTCATAGCCAAAAAATTCTGATTCTATAAGGTTACAAGGTATAGAACTGCAGTCTATTTTTATAAAATTCTTATCGCTTCTCCTGCTGTTTTTATGTATATATTTAGCTACTTTTTCCTTTCCTACACCAGTTTCCCCCAGCAAAAGCACAGTTGTATCCACCTCTGCCACTTTTTTTGCCATATTAAGTGTATTGATCATCTTTTCATCTTTCACTATAATATCTGAACATTCAAGAATCTGCTTCCTCATTGCCTCCAGCTGTAAATGATATTTTCCCATGATCTCCCTGTTTTTCTCCAGTTGTTCCTTCAATTCATAGAGTTCCGTAACATTTCTCACATTTGTGACCACCATGGTTATTTCGCCATTTTCATCGAAAATAGGACTGCTGGAAACCAATGCTGTCTTGCCCGTTTTAAACTTCTGTTCGATTGTAACATTTCTTCTGCTGTTCAACACTATAAGTGTACCGGATTTGGAAATATAATTGTTTTTCTCCAGGTATCTCATATTTTTGCCAAACATTTCACTTTTCCTCATTCCGGTGATTCTCTCATAGGACTTATTTAGAAATATGGTATTTGCATTCCCATCCGTTATATATATCCCATCATAGGAACTTTCAATAACCTGATACAGTTGTTTTATTCTGGATTTCAAAAATTTTGCATCTCCTTCCAGCAAATTATCAAAGCTTACCAATTCCCTGTCTTTCATGAATTAAACCCCCTTCTAAAATCATATAACATAAAATATAACTAAATGTGCAGCACTCTACATAAAAAATCATATCATACATTTAATCGTTTTCATGATAAAATATGCCTATAAACCCTAGCTTTTAAAGCACCAATCACGTATTTAAATAATTTATGCTATTTTGACGGCGGCATAACAAAAGCTTCACCTGTCAAAACCTTATGACCTGCTGAATTGGTACAGGTAGTTTTAAGCTTTGCTATATTCTCATTTTTATATATTTCTAAAACCTCTACTTCCACTTTTATGGTATCTCCAAAATATACAGGCAAATTGAATTTTGAGTTTTGACTTAAATAAATAGTACCTGGACCTGGAAGATACATCCCTATACAGGCAGATAAATATCCTGCTATCAACGCCCCATGTGCTATTCTCTTCTTAAATACATCTTTGTATTTTTTTTCATCTACATGAAGTGGATTGAAATCCCCCGTTATTTCAGCAAATGAATATACGTCACCTTCAGATACAATTCTTTCAAAATGAGCTCTGTCTCCAATTTTCAATTCATCAATGGTTAAGCCTCTCATATAATATAACCTCCCTTTAATATAACCTCCCTTATATAAGAAAGTCAGGAGCCTTATTTAAAGGTCTCCTGCCAGCAATCTCAAAGATAATCTAAATATTTAGATTACACCACATTACAAGTTCATTTATCATAAAATATCCATCCCAGGGGGAATCATAATTATTCATGTTTCCAAAACCCACCACTCTGTTTACACCTGCTGATGTAACCATACCTGCAAATTTAAAAAGCTTGTCTTTATCATCAATAGCATAGCCTATGGTCTGTATTCTGCGGGTAATCAAATCCTTTACATCAAATATACTGTTTATCTGTTTTACAAAAATACAACTTCCCCCTACAGGTTCTTCTAATTTTATTTCATCATCAATTAAAATAGTATATTCCAATCCGTCACTGCAGCAAATGTCCTTGGTCAAATCAAGGCTGTACATTCCCCTCTTGTTTATAATCTCTGCACAGGTATTCTGATCTGGAATATTTTTATACCTTTTACCCGTTCTTTGAAAAGATCTTTCAAGCATTTCAACGATATATTTCAAAGGAATATCACTTTTTTCTACAAAAAGCACATGAGGTGAAGAACAGGCTTTCTGTCCGAACAAAACTACGTCCGTTACAAACTTGTTTATATATTCACTGCAGCTATTACTTTCAACAGCATATCTGTCAAACACGGCAAAAGAATATTTTGGCCCAAAAACTATATCCTTACAGGTAGTTTTTTTAGGAAGTGAGGCAATGTGATTTACTGCGTTTTCTCCTCCCCATATAATCCTTGAATCCGCAATACCAGACATGGATTTATTTAAAAATTCATCTTCTCTAGGAAAATATATCAGGGATATATTTTTCAATATATTTTTAGAAGAATATACCTGATCATTGTAGATTACCCGTATATTATCCAGAGGTTTTAATAATTTTAAAACTATAGGGATGTTTTTTTCAGGTAGTCTCACAAGATTTGAATTTTTAGCTATGAGTGACTGAAAAATTGAATAAATAGCAAGAGTAGGTACATTTCCTGCTATCCAGTGACAGCTGATTCCCCTCCCCTGTGCTTTTATGAATCTGCCGCTACCTATAGGAACAAATTTATTTAAATATTTTTTATCTTTCAAATTGATTTCTATCAGCCTTTCTATATTTGATTTTCTAAAATAGAAGGAAAGATACGCTGTTCCTGTGATTTTAAGAAGTTGTTTATCTCTAGACAATTTTTTACTGTATTCTTCCAATATGAGAATAACAGCCTCCACTGGTATTGAATTTAACAATTCTACATTTTCTCTTAAAGTATTACTTATTTCATCAAATTTATCAAAAATTTTTTTCTCTCTATAAAAGGATCCATCCAACAGGTAACAATCTATCATTTAATGGCCTCCTTTTCTGCAAATGTATCTCCACAGCCCCTGATTTCAGCTTTCTCCATCCTGGACTTGAATTTAAAATATTTACCCCGCCTTCCACATCTGCAATCATCAACCCCCACAAGCTCTCCAACATCTTCCGTCAAAATGCCCTGCGAAGGATAGCTGGAACCTAAAATACTCATAACTTCTATAATTCCACACTGACCGATCTCAACTTCTTTCAAAGTGTTAAAATCTCTTATTATAACATCTGCAAAATCCGGTACATGCTTATATCCACATTCACAATCCACAAATACCACTCCCAGTTGTTCCACCATACCATAAAAATCCAATATATTTTTTTCTTCAGTCCCAAAGACCTCTGCTGTCCTCCTGTTAAACTCCTTTTTTTCAACACTTTCAGAAACAAGTTTCTTCCACCCGCCGCTGTGGAGAAGTTTCATCTTAGGAAGCAACAGCCTAATATTCCTCTTTTCCAATTCTCTTACAAATCTGCTCCATATTATATAGGTAAAACCATATACCAATACTTCCCTATCTCTATTTTCATCTTCAAATTTTCTCAATCTGGACAAATTTACTTCCAAATGCCCATCCTTTTTATCCATAACATAAGTTATACTGCTGGCAAAATTACTGATTCCCCTAATAGCTGCTCCCCTCGCATTCAATACAGCATTTTTTTTGTTCACGTCTTCCGTATCCAGGATAAGAAGAGGTCTCCTATTCCCTCCAAGAAAATCCTTTAAAGTATTTATAAGACCCTGAATCTGCCTTATAGACGTAGTTTTATCCAGATATATCCTGCTGGGAATTCCAGAAGTAGTGGAACTGGAATTTAAAATTCTTATTACATCTTCACTGCTGCAGGTTAAAAGAGCAAATTTTTTGAACATGTTTACTGGGATAAATGGGACTTCTGAAAGTTTCGAAATCTTGGGAATATTTATAGAAAATTTTTTATACATACTGCTTATATTGGGGCTGACTTTATTCAATTCAAGCTGCTTCTTGATTATATCGAGCAGTATACTTTCCTTTTTCTTTTGAGATATTTTAAATTGATTACCTAATACTATGTTTTCTATTAAATGGTCTATTTCCACATATATCCACCTACCTTGTTTTACCTTACATATTCTTCAGCTTTTTAAGCAGTACTTTGCCTGATGAATTTTTGGGAAGTGACGGTAAAAACTGTACATATTTGGGTACCTTATACCTTGGAAGCCTTTCCATACAGTAATCCACTATATATTTTGAATCTATGCTGCTGTTACTATCTTTTAAAACTACAAAAGCCTTTACTGCCTCGCCTAAAATATCGTCCTCAACCCCTATAACAACACACTCCACAACCTGTTTTATACCACAGATTGTATTTTCAATCTCTCTGGGGCTTATTCTATTTCCAGCACATTTTATTATATTCTTCTCTCTGGAGACCACAAATATATATCCATCCTCATCTTTAAAGGCTAAATCACCTGTATACAAAAGACCGTTTCTAAGCACTTTTTTTGTTTCCCCTTCGTCATTAAAATATCCCTTCATCACATTTCCGCCTTTAGCAACTATTTCTCCTACTTCTCCTATTTCAGCTGGAAGACACTTTTTATTTAGAATCATTAATTCTGTACCTGGAATACCCTTTCCTATAGAACCCAATTTATTTTTGATCTGAGAAGGCGGAAGATATGACAACCTAGCTGTAGCTTCAGTCTGTCCATACATAATGTATATGTCAACTCCTTTAAGAGCCTCATATAATTCCAATATAAATACCTCTGGAAGCCTTCCTCCGGCCTGTGTTACATATCTCAATGACGGCATCTCGGCATCCCTAAAATTAGTCATTCTCAACAATATCTGGTAAGTGCTTGGAACCCCTGCAAAACCAGTACAATTATATTTCTTTATGTCCTCTATAACAGTTTGAGGAAACATAAACTTATTATTTATTACAACGCTTCCGCCACATCTAAAATGCGTATTTAAAAGGGATGTTCCATAACAATAGTAAAAAGGAAGTACAACCTCCACCCGGTCCTTTTCAGTCAAACGCAAATATTCCACAATAGAATCGGTATTATACATCAAATTGTAATGCGTGAGCATGACACCTTTCGGCTTTGAAGTAGATCCCGATGTAAACATAATAAGTGCTGTATCCCTTTCTACATCTACAGGATCATTCAGAACAAGTCCATTTTCACTTGCTCCCATGTCCTCTTCAGTATATAATATTGCTCCCTCATAAATCAATTTTTTTACCCTGGATTCATATTTTTTTTGACAAAAAATTGTTTTTATCTTTAAAATATCCACAATATACTTTACATCGTTTTCAGACATATTTGGATTAATTGGAACACAGATGCTTCCATTTTTAATTATACCAAAATAGGTTTCTATAAAAAATCTGGAATTATCTGAAATAACAAGTACACTGTCTTCCTTTGAACATTTATTTTCATTCAGTAGATTGGATACATAATTTACACCAAGATAGATCTCCTCATAGCTTATACTGCTGCCATCTATCAATGCTGTTTTTTTTAAATGTCCGGATTTTTCAAATATATAGTCTGTAAATGTCATAGTTCCACCCCGTATTTTTTTAATATCTTTTTAATGTCTCCAATCGTATACATTCTGGATATATCAACCACATCAAAATTTACTCCAAATTCATCTGCCAGTGCTGTAACCAATTCCACATGTGCCAATGAATCCCAATCCTTTATTTCATCCGGTCCCATTTCATCTTTGATATTTTCTACATCCTTTATATTTAAAGTATCACAAATTATATTTTTGAATTTATCTAAATTATTCATAATTATATTCCTCCATTCCCCATGTAATCTTTATGAAGAAGCAATTATCATACCACCAGCTAAATATTTCTATATCAAGGAATTACAGATACCCCCTATATATGCTTGTTGCATTAATAAAACAAAAGTACATATAACTTATCCTCAGTCCTAGTAACCGTAATATGCATTTTATATTGTTGCAAAAATGCATTTTGTTCCATATCTGCAACAATTTTATTCTAAAATTTAAATCATTTTTGCCAAATTTTTGACAGTAAAAATATAATTATGTCAATCAATAAAAAGTTTCTGATAACAATTGACAAAAATAACCCCAGTTTTGGACTGAGGTTAAACTAAAAACATACTTATTATTAAGTATATTTTTCAATATAAACATTTATTATTTACGGCAGGAATATGCCTTCCGGATCTATGTCGTTGTACAGCAGCTCAACCTGCTTTTTAGTAGGCGGCAATGTTTCTCCAGACACTCTGGACACATTGAGCTTGAAACCCACATGTTCAATTACATCCTGAACTGTAAAGCCAGGATGCACGGTATCCAGATACATCTCACCATTTTCATCAAAGCGAAATACTGCCATATCCGTAATTACAGCAGACACTCCTCCCTGAAAATATGAACCGTAAACTTCCTTTTTGGAAACCCATTCTCCAGAGGGCCAGTTTCTTATTCTCCAGCCCGGTGAAGTTACATAATCAACATGTTCTTTAAATCTACGTTTTTCCTGAACCATGATAAACACGGTTTTTTTTGCGAAGGAGCAGATATCCGCATTGCCCCCGCTTCCTGTAAATCTCTTTTTAGGATGATTGTAATCGCCTATTACCGTACAATTTACATTCCCATATTTGTCAATTTCAGCTCCGCCTAAAAAGCCCAAATCCACATAACCTGAATGTAACTGTCCATAAAAGGCATCAAACAATCCGGTAGCCCTGGAAGCCTGATAAACACATCGTGCATCACCTACAGAAGTGGGTATATCAAGTGGTCTTCCGTCAATACTTCCTCCTTCGTATACACATACCGCATTAGGTGCATGCTGATGCTGGGCCAAAGTTATAGCAAGCATCGGCAGACCGGTACCTGCAAATACAACGTCTCCATCGTTAACTTCCCGGGCAGCTGCAGCAGCCAGCAAATCTATAGGTTTGAACTCCCCGGGTTTACAATACTCTTCTGAATTAGCCATTTATCTCTTCCCCCTTTTAGCCCTGGTTGAATAACCCATAATGGAACTGGCTCGCAGTTCTTCCAGCTTCCTCACACCTAATTTCTCCAGATATTCCTCATGGCTGTTCACACTGAATATCCATTTTTCTGCAAACTCGTCAAAAGCCTTCTGATCACGCACATTACGGTTATAATCTTTCAAGAACTTTGCATCAGTATCATAGTAATACTGTGAACCGGTTGGATGTGCGGCCCAAGGACATTCCACCACATAATCAATCTGATAGCCGGAAGCTATATTGGCAGCAGGATCTCTTCTTAAATACTCATCAGGTACAATTTCTTCACATATCACAATTACCTTTTTGGAAGCTTTTATAACTTCCTCATCATTATATGGCTGTGCAAGTACACGCACAGTACCTTCATCTCCTACTATAGGTGCATAGACCAAAGCTACGTCAGGATTTACAGCAGGAAACAGTGCACATTTTCCCCTTCCAAAAAAGGGATCATCTGCTATTACATACTTTTTAGCGGGAATATTACGATGTTTTCCATCCCTTAAACCCGCTCTAGCAAGCTGATCATATTCAGGGTTGAAAATATCCGTACCCATGGAGAGTGCACAGGGGAAAAAGGGCAGTCCCAATGCTCCTGCCATAAGTCTTCCAGCAGTCTGACCATGACTGTAATCATCAACCAGAATTTCACCACTCATCTGCTTACGTGCCAGATTTTCTCCTATCTTGCCCAACATTTCCTGACCCATCCAGGCACCTTCCCAGATGCTCACACATCCTGCGCCTACCAATAGATCACTGTGAAATCCGCCCTGTACTTCAAATAGATGTAAATTTTTCTTGTGCTGTCTAATTAACTCATAGCAAATTGCCACAGGACGTCTCCAGATGGTAAAACCGCTAAAAGTTATCTCATCACCATCATTTATTAAAGAAGCCGCTTCCTTTAATGTAATCTTTTTAGGCTTACTCAATTTATTTCCCCCTTCTAACTTGCAATAAATTCTATTTTTAATCTATTTATCTAAATAAGTAATTACTTCAGGAATTGTAGCCATATTTTTCAATCCTGTTTCCGTCATAACAAAACTATTTTCAGTACCAATACAACCTTCAGGAAATACAAATTTAGGCTCCATGGCAAAAGTCATTCCAGGCATAATAGGAGATTTAAATCCCTTAGCAAGTACTGGCCACTCATCTAATTCCAAGCCAATACCATGACCTAAAAACTTGACCCTATCTTCTTTGTATCCCATAAAATTATCCTTATATCCCATTTCCTCTGCCATCTTGAGAGCTAAAAAATAGGGCTCCTCTGCCAGTGTACCCGGCTTAATGGATTTAGCCACTTCAGATTCAATAAGCACCGCATCATCAAATGCCTTCACCATTTTTGGAGTAAGCTGCCCCATACAAAATACTCTGGTTTGATCTCCAGCATACCCTTCAATGACACAGGTATAATCTATGTAAACAACTTCATTTTTATTTACCCTTTTCCATCCTGCTCCTTGGGAATGGGATACTGAAGGACCTGATCCTCCTACAGGTCCATCAAAAAAGCTTGGATAAAATCCGCTTTCTCCGGTACATACATTTCCATAAAAGAATTCCTGATTAAAAGCCCTAGTCCTACAGAATCCAGAATATCCACGTTTGCGCATTTCAGCTTCAAATAACGCAGCCAGTTCCATCTCCGACATACCTTCTCGAAGAAAAGAAGGCACCTGTAAAAATGACTCACCTATTATGCTTACTGCATTTTGTAAAAGTTGTATTTCATAAAGTGATTTTACAGCTCTTATACCCCTTATAAGAGGAGAAACATCATAAAATTTGGCATCTGGAAACATATTTTTATAAGTTGTATAAATATTGAACGGTAATACATCCAGCTCAAGTCCTATCTTTTTAATAGAATCATATCCAAAGTCTGATAAAACTTGAGGAATTTGTCTGGGACTTTTAATTGGTACTATATTCTTAAGAGGAGATTCATCTAAAGCTCTTCTCATACTTCTTTTTACCATAAGTATAGGTTCACCATCACAAGGCATATACAAAAATGATTTTTGGACTGTACCTGTAAAATAAAACATGTCACTGTTTAACAAAACAATTGCACCATCTATATTTTTATCCTGCAGCTCTCTTTGAAAATTTGAAATTCTAGTATATACCTCAGATTTTGGAGTACATTTCATATGTTTTTCCCCCTTATTACCTAATATAATTAATCATTTCATATATTTACGTGCTACTTTCTCAGCAGCAGTATAAGGGTCTGTGTCCCTGCTGACCAATTTATCAACCAGCTTTTCAATTTCCCCGCTGGAATTCAAATCATCCAGCACCGGCTGAAGTATTTTAGCCCACAGCGCCTCATTGAGCTCTGCTGCAGCCTTTCTTCTTATACGACTCGATAGAAGATTGCTCTCTATCAAATACTTATGATGCTCTTCTATCTTGCTGTATACCTCTTCTACATCTTGAGAAAATTTCTTGGGATCCTTAAAGCCGGTTACCTTCACAACCGGAATTTTCCAGCTGCCCTTTTTGGATGACATGGCTATCATATTTATCAGCTCCTGATAAAGTTTGCCTGCTCCATCACGATCTGCCTTGTTGATGACAAAGATATCGGCTATTTCCATGAGACCTGCCTTGATAGCCTGGACCTCATCACCCATTCCAGGTACAAGCACCACTACCACTGTATGGGCATGGTTTATTATATCCACTTCCTGCTGTCCCACTCCACAGGTCTCTACGATGACCTCCTGCTTTCCAAGGGCCTCCATAACATGGATACCCTCACCTACAGCTTTGGAAAGTCCTCCCATGTATCCTCTTGTAGCCATACTTCTGACAAACACATCCTCATCCTGTGAATGATTCATCATACGAATCCTGTCACCTAAAATTGCACCTCCTGTAAAAGGACTGGTTGGATCAACAGCCAGTACACCAATGCTTTTATTTTTCTTGCGGTATACTGTGATAAGTTCATCAATCAAAGTACTTTTACCAGCTCCAGGTGCACCGGTAAATCCCACAATGTGGGATTTACCGGAAGCCGTAAAAAGCTCTCTCATAATTTCATCAGTACCTGGAATCTGATCCTCCAGATTTCTTATAATATGTGAAGCTGCTCGTACATTTCCTTCTAAAACCTTTTTGCTCAATTCATTCATCATATTCACGCCCTCGGAGTTACATTTTTATTGATCCAGTCCACGGTTTCCTCCAATGGAGTTCCCGGTGTAAAAATAGCCTGAATTCCAGCTTTATGAAGCGCATCCATATCCTGTTCAGGTATGATGCCTCCCCCTATGACGGTAATATCATCAGCACCCTTTTCCTTTAATATTTTAGTTACTTCAGGAAACAGAGTCTTATGTGCTCCGGACAGACAGCTCAAACCAACCACATCTACATCCTCCTGAAGAGCAACAGATACAATTTGATCAGGAGTCTGATGACATCCTGTATAAATCACTTCAAAACCAGCATCACGAAAACACCTAGCCAGTACCTTAATACCACGATCGTGACCATCAAGTCCTGGTTTAGCCAACAATACACGAATTTTTCTATTTGACATCACATATTCCTCCTTGAGTTATTTGATTAATATATGCCAGGATCACGGTATTCACCGTAAACATCTCTGTAGACATTGCAGATTTCCTCAACAGTTGCATAGGCTTTAACTGCTTCTATACAATAGGGCATAACATTTTCTCCCTTTTTACATGCGCTTTCCAGATCCTTGAGACATTTGGAAACCTGACGTCCATCCCTCTGTCTCTTCACATCAGCCAGACGTTTAAGCTGTTCTTTTTCTACAGACTCATCAATTTCCACCATTGGAATATCCACTTTTTCGTTTTCCTCTACATATTTGTTGACTCCAACTACAACCTTTTTCTTTGCATCTATCTGCTGCTGGAACTTGTATGCCGCATCCGATATTTCCATCTGAGGGAATCCTTTTTCTATGGCAGCAACCATTCCACCCATTTCGTCAATTTTATTTATATAATCCCAGGCCTCTTTTTCCATCTTATTTGTAAGAGCTTCAACAAAATAAGATCCCGCCAGTGGATCCGTGGTGTTTGCTACTCCAGTCTCCTCTGCAAGAATCTGCTGGGTTCTAAGAGCAATTTGTACTGCCTGTTCAGAAGGCAGACACAACACTTCATCCAGTGAATTGGTGTGAAGGGACTGAGTTCCTCCCATAACAGCAGCCAGAGCTTCCACAGCTGTCCTTACCACATTGTTATAAGGCTGTTGTGCTGTAAGTGAGCATCCTGCAGTCTGCGTATGGAATCTCATCCACAGTGAACGAGGATTCTTTGCCTTGAAACGTTCTTTCATGATCTTTGCCCACATTCTACGGGCAGCTCTCATCTTGGCAATTTCTTCAAAGAAATCGATGTGAGAATTAAAGAAGAATGACAATCTAGGTGCAAAATCGTCTACATTCAATCCCTTACGATTTATGGCATCTTCTACATATTCCACACCATCCCTCAAAGTAAATGCCAATTCCTGAACAGCAGTGGAGCCTGCTTCTCTGATATGATATCCGCTGATGCTTATAGTATTCCATCTAGGTACATATTTAGTTCCAAATTCTACCGTATCACTGATAAGTTTTACCGATGGTTCCGGCGGACACATAAATGTCTTCTGAGCAATGAATTCTTTAAGCATATCATTTTGTATAGTACCGCTTATCTTTGTAAGAGGGACATTCTGTATCTGTGCCGATGCGCAGTACATTGCCCAAAGTACTGTAGCCGGCGGATTGATAGTCATGGAAGTACTTATTTTATCCAGGGGGATACCTTTTATAAGATCCTGAAAATCAGCAATGGTATCTATGGCAACTCCACATTTTCCAACTTCACCTCTGGCTTTAGGAGAATCACTATCATAACCCATCAGAGTTGGGAAATCGAAAGCAGTACTAAGTCCAGTCTGCCCCGTAGATAAAAGATAATGCCACCTCTCATTGGTTTCTATAGCTGTACCCATACCTGAAAACATTCTGAAAGTCCAATACTTTCCACGATATCCCGTAGGCTGGTTTCCTCTTAAAAACGGATACTGTCCGGGATAAGATATGTCATTTTCAAAATTCATATCTTTAATATCTTCCGGACCATATATCCTCTTTATCTGCTGATCTGAAACAGTCGCCCAATTTTCCTTCTGATCCGGGTGTTTAGCAATTGTCCTTTTAACTGCATCTTCCCACTTTTTGCGCAATTCACTAGATTCATCGAGAACTTGTTTATCAAACAACTTTCCTACCTCCATTCTTAGTTTAAAAAATCAATTATAAAAATTAAATTAATATTCAATTCCTGCTTGACCTTTAATTCCAGCATTATAGTGATGTTTAACTTCTGTTATATCACTTACCATATCTGCAGCTTCTTCAATTTTGTCAGAAGCATAACGACCGGTTAATAACAGGTTTACTTCAAGGGGCTTTTGTTTGATTAAATCTATTACCTCTTGTTCTGAAATTAAATTAAAATTGACAGCAACATTGATCTCATCTAGGATAACCAGGTCATATTTTTTACTTTTCACAATTTCCTGAGCCTTTTTAAAACCCTGTTTGGCAAGATCAATATCTATAGGAGCTGGATTATCCTTCATTACAAAACTGTCAAGGCCACTTTGAATAATCGTAATATCCGGAATATACTTTTCTGCTGCTATTATTTCCCCATATTTTCTACCTTTCATAAACTGGATAACACATACTTTATATCCATGCCCAATAGCACGTAAAGCTTGGCCAAATGCGGAAGTTGTCTTACCCTTGCCATTACCCGTAATTACCATCACTAAACCATGTTTAGCGATAGTTGACTGCACCGATTGTACTGTCGACATCTTATCACCTTCTTCCCAAATTCTACTGATTTAAACATAACCTTAAATCCCTTGTTTTTTATTAATCCGGCATTTAACTTATCCAAAAGCTGCCACATTGGAATCACTTGACAAATATATTATAGAATTTTCACCGCTAACAATGAAAAATCAAAGCTGGCAGAGAAAAAGCTATTCATAAAAAACAATTATGAAAATTTATATAAAAACAACACCTAAAATACAAATTTTCAGATAAAGGTATTCCTAGTTAAAATCCATTATACTTTACCTCATTCTAAAACCATAGGTATCTCACTATATTTTGTTCTTTTTTTAACAATCTAAGATATAGACATAAAAAATCAAACACTTACTCTACCTTATTATTTTATCAGAAACACTTAATTTTTTCAAGCTCCAAGGATTCATAATATTTCCTTAAGTTCTACAAATTTATCTATTTTTTTACAGTCTTCTCTGCCTTTTTTCCCTTTATTAAAAAGAATACTGTCCATTCCTATTCTCCTAGGTCCTGTATAATCATTTGTAAAGTCATCTCCTACAAATACTGCATCTGCTGGTGAAAACCCGGATTTTTTCAAAGCAGCTGTATATATTTGAGGATGAGGTTTCCTCCATCCTTCTTCTGAAGAATTTATGACAAAGCTGAAGTACTCTCTCACACCGGTGTATTTTAATAGTTCTTCTATTCCTCTTTTTACCTTGAAATTCGACACCACTCCTAAAACATATTTATTCCTTAAGCTGGATATAGTATCTTTAATTTCTTTCTCAACATAACACCTGTTTTTATAGTTCTCCCAAAAATTCGCAAGAAGATTTTCGACTAACACTCTGCCATCCTCTTGAGCAAAATGCCTCTCTTTCATAATCTGTACATATATATCTTCAAAATCGTATTCTTTGTACCTGGGAATACTAGATAAAATACTTTTTTCAGCTTTTTTATAATATGTGTAAAATTCTTGGAAGCTTTTAAAATACTCTTCACATTTTGAATTTTTAAATGCCCATAGGGCATAATCACTTTTTTCCGGAAGCTTGGTCATATCTACGATTGTCTCCATGCAATCGAACATGATACATTTAAAATCTTTCATACCTTATAACCCCTTTTATATCTACAGGACCTACAATGATTTCTCCACTTTCTGACTAGAAACAGCATCTATTCACATTCAACTATTTTCTTCCCGACAAATTTAATTGCACTTTGTGCCAATATCTTAGTGGGATCAACATAATTGCCCTTTATATTCAACATTTTAAAAGCCACTGGCAATTCAGTACAACCCAAAATTACAGTATCAACATCTTTTGATTTAAAATATGAAAGAACAGATTGTACACTATTTAAGTCGTACTTTTTAACTCCTTTTTTGACACTATATATTAAGTCGCTGACAATATTTTCATTGGTGTCATCCGGTTTAATCACCTCAATATTATATTTATTAAATATTTTCTCATATATTTCTGCAAAATATGTACCTTTTGTAGCTAATAAGCCCACTTTTTTTATTTCAGTATTTGTCCTTCTTATCTCCTTTACAGTCTCCGATATCATATTTAAAAAAGGTATATGAATATATTTTACTATTTCATCATAAAAATAATGGGCAGTATTACAGGGCATGATTATAACATCCGCACCCATCAACTCAAGTTTCAATGCAGATTCAATCAAATATTTTTTGGGATCCTCTCCAGTTCCTAAAATATAATTTGTCCTATCAGGTATTTCAGTGTTATTATCTATGATTACATGAATATGTTCATTATCACTTTTAGCATCTGTCAATGTAATTATTTTATAGAACAAATCAGCAGTAGCAAGTGGGCCCATTCCCCCTAATATTCCAATGATTTTTTTGCTGGTATTTTTTACATTTTCAGCTTCTGAATCAATCATTTTTATCCACCCCTTCAATATTATATAAAAATTACGAAAATTTATTTTATAAATCAGCCGCTAATTATTTTTATATATACTTTTCTATTTCGCGGCCCATCAAATTCACATAGATAAATTCCCTGCCAAGTTCCAAGTTTTAATCTTCCATTTTCAATAATGATATTGCAGGAGGAACCTGTCAGTGAAGCCTTTATATGAGCATGGGAATTACCTTCCACATGAAGGTATCCATTTCTTTCAGGAAATGCTTTGTTTAATCCTGATAAAATATCTTTCACAACATCGGGATCAGCATTTTCATTTATCGTTATTCCAGCAGTAGTATGGGGAACAAAAATCACTGCTATTCCATTTTTGACTTCACTTTTAGCTACAGCCTCATTGACAAAACCTGTTATATCCACAAACTCCTGAGCTCTTTTTGTTTTTACCGTATATTCCATAATTTCGCCTCAAATCAAATACATATAAAATAATCATTATATTTTCTTTATATTATCATTATAACAATTCATAAATATAAAAAATCACTATTAAATTACTATCATTCCAGTAATTTAATAGTATTAGATCAGATCATCGTATCAAGATTCCTGAACCTATAGGGACAGTATCGTAAATATATTTTGCATTTTCAAGAGCTAGTCTTATACAACCATGGGAAGCAGATTTCCCAAGAGTACCATCTACCAGATTTCCGTTCTTATCAAATAAAACGCTGTGAAATAAATAATTCCCCTGAAATTGTGTAAAATATTTAAGTATGGCTCCATTTTCTGATTCAAATTGCGGACCCTTTATCCCTACAAAGAATTGACCCTTAACTGTTGGTGTACCGCCTGTTCCTGATGCACACTGAAATGAATTTATCAGTCTCCATTTATGGATGCTCCCATTAAAAATGTATACCATCTGTTCTGATGTACTGACCATAACATAATAATCAGTATAGCTCTGAGTATCCAACTTATTTACTATGCCTTCCGAATAAGCTGAATTAAAATTAGACACTACTTCTGCCGTAGGCTTGTACATTATATCTGCAGTAGGCTTCTTTTTCAAATCCTTCAACGTGGCTCCACTTACTATTCCATCTGTAGTAAGACCATGTTTGTGCTGAAAGTCCATCACAGCATATACTGTCTGTTCCCCAAAATCTCCATCTTCATTTACAGTGTAACCAAATTTTTTAAGTTTCTTTTGAATATCTTTTACATCATTCCCCTTATCCCCTGCCTTAAGAATGCTTCTAGGTGGTGATACCGGTTTTTTTTCTTTTGGATGCGGAGTTATGTTACTACCAACATTTACTTTTTGAGCATCTTCTCTATTATATATACTAGATAAATTGCTGCATGCAGAAAAACTAAAAATTATTACACCTACAATTCCTATTAATAAAATTCGCTTCATATGGCTCTCCCATTCCTCTTATTGCGGTTTAATTTAAAAAATAAAATTCCTCCTTTAATAATAATGACGATAAGATATTACACTATGTTACATAAATACAACCTATATTCATCATATTATTATATCACTCAAATGGTACCAAAAAACCTATAAAATAGTGAGGTTTAAAATTTAACACTCTATAAACATATTATAACACGGAATAATATTATTTATATACTCAAATATGTTATTTTCTGCCTAAAAATATTTTACTTACTCTTATAAAATAGGTTATAATAAAAACAAATAATATCACGAACTTCATTTAGTCAGGAGGAATAACTTTGAAAGGGAAATGTTATTATTGCAATAATGAATTCAGCAAATCGGGAATTTTACGGCATCTGAAAAGCTGCAGAGAAAGGAAAAAATATTTAACTACTATCGCAGTTAATTCTAAATCAGACATAGACAAATACATACTTGTAGCAGAAACTCCCCACTCTTCTACATACTGGATGTATATATCCATAAACAGCAATGCTCAATTAAGAGATCTGGATCAATTTATAAGGGATGTTTGGGTGGAATGCTGCGGTCATTTGAGCAGTTTCAAGATAAATGGAGAATATTATGAATCCACAACAGATTTCGAAGATAACTGGATGAACTCTAAAGATATGAACATAAAACTTAAAAATGTAATAGATGTTGGAGATAAAATGGACTATGAATATGATTTTGGATCCACTACATATTTGAGAATAAGAGTTGTGGATAAAGAGCTATCTCCGAATACAGGAAAACAAATAGAATTGATGGCAAGAAATAACGAGCCACCGATAAAATGTTCCGAATGCGGGAGAAAAGCCTTCTATTATGACTGTGAAAATGAAGAATATCTCTGTGAAAATTGTGCAGAAAATTTTTCAGGTGATGAAGAAATGCTGGAAAAACTAGATTATGAAAATTCACCCCGAGATCATGTTTGTGGATATTATGGGGATAAAGACAATGAAAAACCCTATCTTCCCAAACTGCCAGATGATAAAAAGAAGGCAACTTCATAAATTAATAAAATGATTTTGATTGCCTTTATATGCAATATATCTCTGATTAAAAAGCCCTACACCCTCCCAACTATGGAGGATGTGGGTTTTTACCTTATTACTATGTTTATATTAAACTCCTCTGGAGTTTAATACGGCAAAATCAAAATATCACATTTTACTGCCATAATACGGGGGCGATAATGGCTTTTTCAAAGCTGCTGCTTCTGCCCCGATGAGATCCACCTCTTTTTGTAAATGTCCCTTCCCCTCAAAATAAAGGCCAATGGGACATCCCCTGTATTTTTCAATATCCTTCACCATCATTCCCTCCTTGACAGAATAAAAGATCTATTCTACATCTAGTTCATCAATATCAATCTTACTCAACAAGTCCTTTAACTTTGATATCTCCTCTTTATTTAAAGTTATCCCTTTCCCCATTTTCTCATGTGTTTCGTCCCAATCCCTAATGTCTATTTTCGCCTTTCTGTCGTTCCAGCTGATGATGTTGACTTCTTTCTTCCATCCTCTCGAACCTTCAGACAGTGTTCCTATATTTTCAACAATATCAAATTTAATATTCGGCATTTGAATCTCTCCTCCTTCAATACACAATTGTAAGAAACTAACATACAGAATGTGATCTAAATAATAAATTTCTGATGTATATTATATCATATATTCACCTTGAACAATGAATTCTAATTTAACTATGATTATTTTTTGACTTTTCAATTAAAACGATCTATACTTATATTGTTTCCATGGAAAAAATAAGGGGCGATATTATGTCGGATATTGAACAATTATTATTTATCTTTCATGAACTAATAGAAAACATCCAGAGAATGAATCAAAGTGAGTACGATACTTGGGAAACAGACCTTAAGCCTGCTGAAATCCATTTAGTAGACTGCATATACAAAAACGCGGGAAGCAATCTTTCGGCAATTTCAGATGTTTTCGGCATAACTAAAGGTGGAGTTAGTAAAATGCTCAAACGATTGCAGGTTAAAAATACTATCGTATCGTTTAAAAAACCAGGCAATAATAAGGAACTCTATTTTGAACTAACTGAGAAGGGTAAAGAGATATATAAAAAGCATCAGGAAATTCATGAAAAATGGAAAAATCGAGACTCTAAAATACTTGCAAAGTTAAATTATAAAGAAATTCATCAACTATTATGTTCTATACAAAAACTTAATCAATACGTTAGAGACGAAATTGAAGAAATGAGGATTGAGTAAAATGCCATCAAGAAAAAAATTTTATGAAATGTTGTATAACACTAGTGATGAGAGCAAACTTTCCTGGTATCGAGAGGATGCACCCGAGTTTTTAAAAAAGTTGGCCAAGAGTTTCAAAGGAACCGAAAGCGTACTCGATATAGGATGCGGTACAGGGACAAATGCTGTTTACCTAGCAAAACTTGGCTTTAAAGTAACCGCATTGGACTTTGTAGAAAAGGCTTTAAAATTTGCAGAAAAAAACTCTAAAAAAGCAAATGTCAATATTGATTTCGTTCATGCGGATATCTTTAATTGGAAAGTATCTCAGACCTTTGACATAGTACTTGATTCAGGATGTTTGCATAATTTTAGAGGATTACAACGAAAAGAATACAAAAATATTGTTCTTAAGTTAATGAATAGTAAATCATACTTTATCCTCGTCCATTTCGGAAGAAAATTGCCATTTTCTTTTCCAATTGGGCCGGCAAAACGTTCAAAAAACGAAATTATTTCTTTATTTGCACCAGAACTCCATTTATTAGATTTTAGCTTGGATAAAAATGGAGAGTTGTACTATTACTGTTTTTCTAAATAATTATTAAACCGTACCTGGATTTGTTTAAATCAAAGCTAGGTACGGTCTCTATATTTAACTTACTTTACACACTGCAATTGAATTTTATTTCAAGCCAGTAAAAGCAACTATCCACCATTATAGTCTACTCTACTGTAACGGACTTGGCCAAATTCCTAGGCTTATCCACATCGCAGCCTTTCTTTATGGAAATATAATAGGCCAGAAGCTGAAGTGGAATTACCGCAAGTACCGGAGCAAATATATCCAGTGTCTTGGGAAGGAATATGACAGAGTCAGCTGCCTTCTCAACATTCTTGTTTCCCTCAAAAGCAAAAGCCAGAACCTTAGCTCCCCTGGTAGTCACTTCTTTGATATTGCTTACCATCTTTTCAACCAGTTTCTCCTGTGTAGCCCCTGCAATCACCACAGTTCCATCTTCAATCAACGCTATAGGACCGTGCTTCAGTTCGCCGCCGGCGTAAGCTTCCGAATGGATATAAGATATCTCCTTCAGTTTCAGGGATCCTTCCAATGCAACAGCGTAGTCAAGGCCTCTTCCCAAAAAAAATACATCTTCCTTTTTGTAGGTTTTTTCTGCAAACTCCTGGATGATCTCTTTATTTGCAAGCACTTTTTCCGCCTTCACAGGCAGGGAAAGCATTTCCTCTTTTATCTTTTCTATTTTTTCTGTGCTAATGGTCCCCTTATGCTGCGCGAAAAAGAGAGCTACTATATAAATTGCAATCAGCTGGGTTACATATGCCTTCGTAGAAGCAACTGCTATTTCAGGACCCGCCCAGGTATAGAGCACATCATCCGCTTCCCTGGATACAGAACTTCCCACCACATTTGTTATGGCTATTACCCTGGCACCCTGCTTCTTTGCTTCTCTCAAGGCTGCAAGGGTATCAGCAGTTTCTCCAGACTGGCTTATTATTATCATCAAAGTTCTTTCATTTACTATAGGATTCCTGTACCTGAATTCTGAAGCAATATCCACTTCTACAGGCATTCTCACCAGTTTTTCTATCACATACTTTCCAACCATTCCCGCATGGTATGCAGTTCCGCAGGCCACTATATATATTTTATCTATATTTTTAATTTGTTCTTTTGTTATTTTTATATCATCTAAAGTTACAGGCTTTCCCAGCATGATTCTGGATGTCATAGTATCTTTTATAGCCTTTGGCTGTTCATGTATCTCTTTCATCATGAAATGCTCAAATCCACCTTTCTCGGCAGCATTTGCACTCCAGGTAACATGATAAACATCCCTCTTTATTTCTTTCTTATCTTCAGATAAAAGTTTCACACCATCTTCTGTTATAACCACAAATTCATTTTCATTCAAAAGATATATATCCCGCGTATGGTTTAACACAGCCGGAATATCCGATGCTATATAGTATTCATTTTTACCAAGACCCACTATAAGGGGGCTGTCTTTTCTCACTGCAACCAGTTTTCCAGGCTCTTTCGAGCAAATAACCCCGATGGCATAACTTCCTCTTATCCTTGATATTGCTTTCATGACCGCCTCTACTATATCTCCATTGTAGAAATATTCTATAAGTTGTGGAATAACTTCTGTATCAGTTTCAGATATAAATTTATATCCCTTGGATGTGAGCCACTCTTTAAGTTGTACATAATTTTCTATTATACCATTATGAACTACACTTATTGTTCCGTCCTGACTGTTATGTGGATGTGCATTTAAATCAGAGGGTTTACCATGGGTCGCCCACCTTGTATGACCGATTCCAACTATACCCTTTAATGGATGTTTTGACAATTTATCTTCCAAATTTTTAAGTCTTCCCTTACACTTCACCACATTGATGTGATCTTTATCTATTATAGCAACTCCTGCTGAATCATATCCTCTGTATTCAAGTTTGCTAAGACCTTCAATTAAAATGGGTGATGCCTGTTTTTTTCCAACAAATCCAACTATTCCGCACATATTAATCTTCCTTTCAATATTTAATATATTAAATACAGCACAATTCTCCACTAATAACACGGTAGTTTCTTTCAATATGAAATCAAAAAGTCATAATCAAATAAAACCCGAATTATTATTGATTTTTCAGGAAATCGTACTTTTGGAATCGCATATTCGACTCCTATTAAAGGTTTTTACACCAAACTGATGTTGTATCAGAAATTGCTTCCTGGTTTTATCAGTTGTTAACGGTAGTGCGATACCGTGGGGCACCCGCCGAAGATTCGATACTCCCCATCCTCGTCAACTCAAGTGAGACTCCAAATCTTCGATTTGGTCAGTCGAACTTAAGTTCTGGCGCTTTTGTTACATTACTACTAACTAATAACCACCTGCCTTTAATATAATTGACAACCTCAAATCTGTCATCAATACATTATATTATTTAATTTAATTTTTTGTCAACTATCGCAATTGTGAAATATATGCATCCTCAATATGGAATTTATTCTAAATCATCTTGAAATATGGTCGTTTCCTAAGATCATACTATGTAAATACATATTAAATTCAATTATTAATTTTGTATTAACATAGTTTATAATAGTGTTTAAATTTTTGACCAAATGATTTTTGCCCTAATCTAATTCTTTGTAATTTAATTTTCTATACGCCTTTTAAATATTATACAGTCGCCGTCCACTTTGGAATCTTTACCCAGTGTGGTATATGGTTTTTGTATAATTCCTGAAAATTCCCAATTATCTTTACCAAATTTATTCAATTTTTCTTCTAAAGTCAAATCATCATCTGAACCCAGAAAATTCTCTGCTGTAAATACTTTATATTCCCATACCATTTCTCTATAACTCCTCCAAATATCATATATTAGCATTAAAATAGGCAAAAATCATTTAGGTCTCTAATTAATATACTTCCCAATTTTACATTATAATAGAGCTAAAAATATTTAATTAAAAAATAAAAATACACTGCTTAGTATTTTACAGCAGTGTATTAAAATTTATATATTTTTTAATGTTTCACAAACTGGCCTTCTGCTGAATCATTTCAGCTAAATTACGAGCAATTTTATCTATTTCATTTTGATTTTCTCCCTCCAGCATGACCCTGACAAGTGGTTCTGTTCCTGAAGGTCTTATCAGTACTCTCCCACAGCCATCTAACTTTTTCTTTACTTCTTCTATTTTTTTTATTATCTCTGCATCTTCTTCATATATGTTTTTTTTGTCATTAGACACTTTTGCATTTGCCAGTACCTGGGGCAAATTCTTCATCATGGAAGCAAGCTGGGATAATTTTTTGCCGCTTTTTTTAACTATGGAGGATATCTGCAGTGCAGTGACAAGTCCATCTCCTGTGGTATTATAATCCAGCATGATTATATGTCCCGATTGCTCTCCGCCTAATTTATATCCTTCCTTCACCATCTTCTCAAGCACATATCTGTCTCCCACCTTGGTTTTTACTGTATTCATTTTTTCTCTTTCAAGTGCTATATCAAGTCCCATATTACTCATAACAGTAACCACCACAGTGTTTTTATACAACTTGCCCTGTTCCTTTAAGTTTTTCCCTATTATAGCCATAATAAAATCTCCATTTACGAGATTTCCTCTTTCGTCCACAGCAATACATCTGTCCGCATCTCCGTCAAAGGCAAGCCCTAAATCAAATCCTGATTCCACTACAGTTCTCATAAGTTGCTCAGGATGGGTAGAACCGCAGTTGTCATTTATGTTTATTCCATCCGGATTATTATTTATAACTTTTAATTCAGCTCCCAATTCTTCAAAAGCCCTTACAGAAGTCTTATAAGAGGCACCGTTGGCACAGTCTAGCACAACCTTCAATCCCCTTAGATCTCCATCAATAGTTGATTTTGCAAAATCCACATAGCTTTTCAATGCATCTTCCTTTTCAACTATCTTTCTTCCTATTTGCGCACCAAAAGGCACAGATATTCCCTTAAAATCACTTTCAATTATGTACTGTATTTTATCTTCTAGTTCATCAGATAATTTATATCCTGAACCATTAAAAAATTTTATGCCATTGTATTCCACAGGATTATGAGAGGCTGAAATCACTACTCCCGCATCTGCTTTATATTTTCTTGTCAAATAAGCTACTGCTGGTGTTGGTATTACTCCAATGCAAATGGCCTCCGCTCCTATGGAAAGTATACCTGAAACCAATGCACTTTCCAGCATATCTCCAGATATTCTGGTGTCCATTCCAACGAGTATCTTAGGCTTATGTACTGCTTCCGTCAATACATAGGCTCCTGCTTTTCCCAATTTATAAGCCAATTCTGAAGTCAATTCCCCATTTGCAATTCCCCTTACACCGTCAGTGCCAAACATTCTCTGCATACTAATACCTCACTTATTAAAAGTTAATTTGTCTTTTTATATTATATTACATTAAAAATATTTCCACAACGTACTTTTCCATAACTTAAAAAAGCACCTTATTAAATAACCAAAATGGCATTCAATAAAGTGCTTTAACAAAAGCCTACTTCACAAATTCAATACCTTTTTCCACAGCTGCCTTATTGGATTCAAAGAATTTCTCTTTTCCATGATCTTTTAAAGAACTGAGCAATTGATCCATAGAAACTATTCCAGTTTCTTTTACTAAGGCTCCCAACAAAATCATATTAGCTATTTTTTTGCTCCCTATTTTTTCTGCTAGACTTTGAGCCGGGATCGCTATGATCTTTACATCTTTCCTCTTTGGCATAATATCTATTAAATCCGAATCCATTACTATTATACCATTAGGTTCTACAGAGTTTTCAAATTTTTCTAGAGAAGGTCTGTTCATTACAACTATACTATCCGCCCTCAAAACTATGGGAGAGCCTATATCCTCATTGGTCAATATTACAGAACAGTTAGCTGTCCCGCCCCTCATCTCAGGTCCATAAGAAGGAAGCCAGGAAACATTTAAGTTGGCATCCATACCTGCATAAGCCAAGAATTTACCCATAGACAAAATACCCTGTCCACCAAATCCTGCAAAAATAATCTGTTGTGATGCCACCTTACTTCACCTCCTCAGTAGTGTCTTTTTTTACTCCTAAAGGATAGTATGGTATCATGTTATCTCTCAACCACTGCATTGCCTCTTTAGGCGACAGTCCCCAGTTAGTAGGGCATATTGAAAGAACCTCAACCAGTGAAAATCCCTTTCCTTCCAATTGATTTTGAAATGCTTTTTTTATAGCTTTTTTAGCTTTTAAAAGATGAGGTATAGTATCTACAGAAACTCTCTCCACATAACATGCTCCTGTAAGGGTGGATATCATTTCAGAAACCCTCACTGGATATCCAGCTATTTTTGTATCTCTTCCATAAGGAGTAGTCTCAGTAACTTGTCCCGGTAAAGTGGTTGGAGCCATTTGACCTCCAGTCATACCATAAATACAGTTATTCACAAATATAGTAGTCACATTTTCTCCCCTTGTAGCTGCATGAACTATTTCTGCAGTACCTATAGCTGCTAAATCTCCATCCCCTTGATAAGTAAATACTACACTATCAGGATTAGTTCTCTTTACACCTGTAGCAACTGCCGGTGCTCTTCCATGGGACGCTTCAAATACATCACAGGCAAAATAATTGTAGGCTAGAACTGAACATCCTACTGGTACAACTGCAATAGTTTTGTCCAATATCCCAAGCTCGTCTATTGCTTCTCCAACTAATTTGTGGATTACTCCATGAGTACACCCTGGACAGTAATGTGTCGGCACATCCAGCAGTGATTTTGGTGGTTCATATACTACAGTCATTATTTTTCCCCTCCTATCATGGCCTTAACCTTTTTTAAAATATCCGAAGGTTCTGGAACCATACCTCCAGATCTTCCATAAAAATCTACTGGTTTTCTACCGTTAGCTGCCAACTTTACATCATAGACCATCTGGCCACAGCTCATCTCTACAGACAGATAACCATGTTTTGTCTTATCTATAGTTTTTTCAAAAGCTTCAACTGGGAACGGCCACAAGGTTATCGGTCTTATCAATCCTATATTTATTCCCTCTTTTTTAGCCATCTTAATTACATTCTTGCATATTCTCGATGTAGTTCCATATGCCACTAATATCAGATCACATTCTTCATCACAATTATACAATTCATATCTAACTTCATTTTCTTTTATCCTCTTAAATTTCTCTTGAAGTTTGTTGTTGTGTTTCTCTAATTCCTCAGGTGCTAAGTACAGGGAGTTTATAATATTATGCTTCTTCCTTCCATTAAGGCCATTAGCTGCCCAGGTTTTCTCAGGTAATTTTCTCTGTGGTCTTTCTTTAAACTCCACAGGTTCCATCATCTGTCCGAGCATTCCATCTCCCATTACCATGCAGGGAGTCCTGTACATATCAGCCACGTCAAAGGCATCCTGTATTAAATCTATCATTTCCTGTATGGAAGCTGGTGCAAATACGGGCATATTATAATCTCCATGTCCACCGCCTTTTGTCGCCTGAAAATAATCTGATTGAGCTGGCTGTATGCTTCCAAGGCCTGGACCTCCTCTTACTATATTCATAATAAGACAGGGTAATTCCGCTGCTGCAATATATGATATACCTTCTGACTTCAAACTAATTCCAGGTGAGCTTGAAGATGTCATACACCTGACACCACTACCAGCTGCACCATAAACCATGTTTATAGCAGCTACTTCACTTTCAGCTTGAATAAAAACTCTATCTATCTTTGGCATAACCTTGGACATATAAGCTGCGACTTCTGTTTGCGGGGTAATGGGATATCCAAAAAAAGCTTTACATCCTGCTTTTACAGCTGCTTCACCTATGGCCTCATTGCCCTTCATTAATACCTTCTTTCCCATAAAAAGCCTACCTCCTTATTATTTTTCAACAGTTATTACACAGTCTGGACATATTCTAGCGCAAGATGCACATGCTACACATTCTTCCATTTTATCTTCTGGAACAGTAGCCGGATGATACCCTTTTGCATTTAACTTGGTGGAAAATGACACAATCTTTTTTGGACAGACTTCTATACAATGTCCACAGCCTTTGCATCTCTCTTCCCTAAAAGTTACTTTTGGCATGAGAAATCCCCTCCTAAAAATTTAGCTATTAAATAATTGTAATTGATTGTAATGTCTCTAGATAATAAATTTAACACCTTTAACTTTATATGAATTTTATTTCTAGCATATTGATTGTTTTAAAATACCTAATTTCCAAATATCCTATTCCCAGGGTGTCTTCATATAAATATCTATAGGAAATACTTTTGTATTTATCTTACCCTGAACTTCATCTGCTAGATCCTTCCTGCATACAGTATATGCATGGGGAATTTTCAATTTGCCAGATAATTTTTCAACCAGTTTATCCCCTTCCAGTATATCCGATACAGTAGTTTCATAGGACAAATTATTATTTGAAATGAGATGAGTTACTTTTAATCTAGATGAAGTTTCTATGAATTTTATATATCTTTCAGTATCCTCTTCATTTGAGGTCAACGGTCTTTTGTTATTAATTACATAATACATATCATAGGGTTCACTATTGAAAAATCTGTTAAATTGTCCAAGTGCTACAGCTCCTTGGTCATCTCCCCCTACATCAAAAAATGCCTGATAGCTTTTGTCATTGAATACTGAAAGCACTTCAGCAGGTATTACCATCAATTCTGCGTTCAATAGATTAGGATCTGATGATATAACTCTTACACCTTTTTTTTCTAGTTCATTTTTCAAACTTCTTGTACAAAAGTATGGATTTACTATATCTAAATCTACTATTGCTGTTTTTTTATTTTCATTTGCAGTATTTATTGCAGAATTAATAGCTATTTCAGTTTTACCACTTCCAAAATGACCTGTAAATATCTTAATTCTACTCATTTTATCACCTCATTTGAAGAACTTATACCCAACGTTGCGCATCTGGTAAACGGTTTCATATAGAGCATAAAACAATTCTATCCTTTAGGCAAAACATTTAAAATACCTGATAATTATCAAAAATATGAATAATAACTGTCAATTAAAGATTCATATGATTTTTTTATACTTTCTTAAATATATTATATCACAAATTTCTCACATTTCTAACTAATTATTTTATATTCTTTAATTTCTTCTCCATTCAAAGCTCTAAATCCCACTTGTGCCAGTTCCAACAGCTCATATCTTTCAGGAATACAAATCACAGATGAGATAAAAGATACCCTCTCTTTTAATTTATTTACCACATTTTCGCTGTAGGCTATGCCGCCTGTTAAAATTATAGCATTCACATCTCCCGAAAGAACCGCTGCACATTTTCCTATTTCTTTGGATACTTGAAGTATAAAGGCATCTAAAATTATTCGGGCCTTTTTGTCTCCCATATTCACCATCATCTCCAATTTCCTAAAATCATTTGTACCCAGGTAAGCCACCATTCCACCTTCTCCAGCTATTATTCTCTTCATCTTGTGGTAGCTATATTTGCAACTATAACAAAGATTTACCAGATCTCCTACCGGAATTCCACCAGCTCTTTCTGGAGTAAATGGTCCATCTCCATCCAATGCATTATTTACATCTACAACTCTCCCTCTTTTATGTGCCCCTACTGAGACTCCGCCGCCCATATGAGCAACTATCAAATTTAAATCTGCATAATCCATACCTATATCAGCAGCATATTTTTTCGCTACCGCTTTTTGATTCAAAGCATGAAATTTACTTTTCCTAGTTATATCAGGCATGCCTGATATCCTCGCTATGTCCCATAATTCATCTGCAGTAACTGAATTTATTGTAAATGCAGGTATTTTCAAAGGGCCTGCTATACTATCTGCTATTATAGCTCCTAAATTTGAAGCATGTTCACCCTGTATCCCCACTTTTAAATCCTCTATCATAGCTTCATTTATCCTATAAATTTTATCTTCTCTAAGATTTAAAAGACCACCCCTCCCAACAACTGCACTTAAGGTATTTAAATCAAAACTTCTTTTCCTCAATATTTTTAATACATCTTCTTTTCTGAACTGAAACTGGTCATAAACTCTATCATATTTATTTATGTAAGATGATGAATACATTATAGTTTCTTTCAATATCTCTTTTTTACCTTCACAAACATATACTTTAGTAGATGTAGAACCAGGATCAATCACTAAAATTCTGTATTCCATATTTTCCCTCCTCAAAATCCTATTGGCCGTTTCATTGATAATATGTACCTATGTAAAAGATACCTCTTCATCATAAATTTTTACCCTTTCTTTTCCCTGAAGTACTCTTAGCGCCCCTTGAGCTAAGGCCAGCATTTCAAGTTCACCTGGTATTATTTCAACAGGGGCAATAAAAGCTACCATATTTTTTATGACATTCGTAAGAACTCTACTATAAGCCATTCCTCCGGTTAATATTACCGCATCTACTTGTCCATTAAGATCCACTGACATGGCCCCTATTTCCTTAGCAATCTGATATGCCATTGCTTCAAGTATGAATTTAGCCTTTTTGTCCCCATTTTCAATCCTATTTGCTATTTCCTTACCATTATTAGTTCCCAAATAAGCTACAAGTCCTCCCCTACCTACTATTTTCTCTCTCAGTTCTTCACGGGTGTATTTACCGCTAAAGGCCAATTCTATTAAATCTCCACAGGGCAGAGTCCCTGCTCTTTCTGGTGAAAAAGGCCCTTCTTCATTGGCATTATTTGTATCAATTATTCTTCCATTCTTAACAGGAGATACAGATATGCCTCCACCTATGTGTGCAACCACAAAAGAGCTTCTGTCAAAATCTTTATGAAACTTACGGCATACTTTTCTACAAACGGCTTTGGTATTCAACGCATGAACGAGAGATTTTCTTACAATCTGTGGTATGCCTGATATTCTTGAAATGTCATCTATTTCATCTACTGCTACTGGATCCACTATAAATGCCTGTACGCCAGCTTTTTGGGCTATTATATTTGCAATAATTCCTCCTAAATTAGAGGCATGCTGTGCTTGATAACCTATCTTCAGATCCTCCAGCATTTTCTGCGTGACCTTATAGGTTCCTCCAGGCATAGAACGCAGCAGCCCTCCTCTCCCTACTACAGCAGACAATCTGTTTAATACTACATTGTTGGATCTAAGCCAATCTAATACAACTTCAGTGCGCATTTCCTTTTGAGCATATATGCTTTTAAACTTTTTTATTTTATCCACATCATGTAATATATTATCTGAAATTTTACATTTTTCATTTTCAAATAATGCTATTTTAGTTGATGTAGAACCAGGATTAATTACCAGTATAATATTGTCCATATAAAATACCCCCGTAAAATATATTCTTCAACAATCACATTTTACCAGATATATATTAAAAAGAAAACGTACCAGTATACCCACAACTGCTCAGAAAGGTCTATAGTTTTCAATTATGCTTTCCGCTGCCTTAATACCATCTACTGCAGCAGATACTATACCCCCTGCATATCCTGCACCTTCTCCACAGGGATATAGTCCACTTAAGGATATACTTTCAAAACTATTGTTTCTAAGTATTCTAACAGGCGCAGAAGTTCTAGTTTCAATACCTGTTATTACTCCATCACCCTCCGCATATCCGGGTATTTTCTTCTCAAAGTAGATAAAACCTTCCTTCAATCCTATAACTACCTTTGATGGAAGGCACTGTTTTAAATCTCTAAACTCATATCCCGGTCTGTAAGTAGGCTTTACTTCACCAAATCCAGTAGAAATTTTCTCCCTTATAAAATCCCTGATCAACTGCACCGGAGCAACGTAATTTCCTCCCCCTAATTTGTACGCTAACCTTTCATAATATCTTTGAAATTCCATACCTTTTAGAGGGGAATTACCTTGAAAATCATTCTCATCAACAGTTACTACCACAGCAGAATTTGCATTATCAAGATTTCTCTTATAATAGCTCATTCCATTAGTCGCAAGTGCCCCTTCTTCTGAAGCCGCAGATACAACTTCTCCTCCAGGACACATACAAAAACTGTAGACCCCTCTTCCACTTTTAGATTTATATGTAAGCCTATAATCTGCAGGGCCCAATTTAGGATGCCCTGCAAATTTCCCATATTGACTTATATCTATCATGTGCTGTGAATGCTCCACCCTAACACCTACAGCAAAAGCTTTGGGCTCCATGAATACTTTTCTTCTAAAAAGCATTTCATATGTATCTCTAGAACTGTGTCCTATAGCAAGTATTAAATTGCTGCAGGGAATTTCACTTCCATTTACAATTAGACCCTTTAATTTTTTGTTTTCTATCATTAAATCCTCCAGCCTGCTGTTAAATAGTATTTCTCCCCCTAATTTTAATATTTTATTTCTTATATTTTTAACCACAATTTTTAAGTTATCTGTTCCTATATGAGGCTTGCCATCATATGTAATTTCATCAGGGGCACCATATTTCGAAAATGTATCCAAAATAAAATCACATCTTTTATCCTTTATTCTAGTAGTCAATTTGCCATCGGAAAAAGTACCCGCTCCACCCTCTCCGAACTGAACGTTGGATTCTAAATTCAGCTTGCCGGTGGTCCAAAATCTATTTACTGTTTTTGCTCTATCTTCAATTTTTTCCCCTCTTTCTATTATAAGCGGTCTGTATCCTTTTCTTGCCAAAAGAAGGCCTGCAAACATACCTGCAGGCCCCATTCCAACAACTACAGGTCTGGAATCCATTTCCTTTCTCCCCGGAATTATTTTCCATCGTACAGTTCTTCCTTCTATTATTACATCTTTATCCACTGACTTTAATTTTTTTTCTGCTGAGCATACTACTTCTACAGAATAATTAAATTTTATACTGTTCTTTCTTCTGGCATCTATAGATCTTCTCAGTACTCTAAATTTTTCAATATCACTTTTACTTATTCTAAGTTTTTTTGCAGATTTACTTTTCAATTCTTCTAAATTTCCATCTATACCCATAATCAAATTATTAATTCTAATGGCCATTTTGTCCCTCCGACGTTTTTTTACTTATTTCTAAATTCACACTCTGCGGATTTTGAGATACTAATGTCAATCCCTGAGGTAGAGATATCACTACATTGGCGGAGTGAACCCCTTCATCCATCGAATCCGCATCTACAAAGCAAGCTATACTATTTTCATTTAGATTATTCAGAATACTATCAGATCCAGAAACTACTATCGATACACTCCCGCTGCTCAATTTGGCTGTATAATTGTCACTTAAATTCCTAACAAGTATATTCAAATTTAATTGCCTCTGCGATTCCCCATCAACTTTAAATGTACTCGAATTCAATTTTAATTGTATCACTCCATCACTATTTACTAATTTTACCCCTTCTGGAACTACTAACTTGATCTGTGTACTTTCTGCACTTCCTATTTTGCTTAAATCAACAGGCTCTGTATCTATTCCACTTATATTCTTTATCACACTTTCATTGCCAGCTATATCTACCTTATCCGGCACAGCAGTCATCAAATTAGTTTCCGAACCATTTATAGAATTACCACGAACTTTAATATTTACTGGAACGGTTTTTATTTTTCCAATAGGTATGACAACCTTAACAGCAGAAGGACTTATACTGGTATCTTTTATTAAATTTCCAGATACATCTTGAGGTTGAAGCGATAATGTTGTACTTATGTCATTTTGAGCATATTTTAAATCATATATAGCTGCAGCATATTTCACCGCATTTATTGAATCTTGAGCACCGCTTATTTTTGCTTTTTCTGTTTTCAAGACAGGATCTAGAGCATAATATCCTTCTTTGGGTTTTCCTCTTAGTATTATTTTTATGGATACAAATTTTTCCTTTAATTCGTCTAACTGTATTTTTATCCATAAATTTTGATTATTTATTATACTTATATTACTGGGGCTCTTTTTTACAGTTACCGGTATATTATTTTCTCCCTTTTTCATAACATAAGCACTTAAATCCGAGTTCAATTGAAAATCACTGGGCCTTACTGAATATACATCAGAAGCATTTCCTTTTATTACGAGAGATACATTAGGCTGTTCATTACCCACCTGAACAAGCTTTGATTGAGCAAGTACATTTTTATTTACTATAGTTACAGGAACTACAATTTTTCTTTCTGTCATAGGGTTTTCTATATTAAATATATATAACCATAAGATAAATGCAGCAATAACACAGCATACTTTTATTAAGATCTGGTTCTTTTTATTTTCTTCTTCCACTCAATCACCCTCTCTCTCCATGTGAACTTTTTTTGAAATCTTCTTTTCATTATATTAATAAGAATTTTTTTAAGTCTATCCTTAGTATAATTCCTTATTAATTTTCCATTAACGGCAAAAGAGATAGTTCCTGTTTCCTCAGAAACTACTATAATCAGGGCATCAGAATTTTCTGATATACCAAGGGCTGCTCTATGTCTTGTACCTAATTTTTTATTCAATTCATTATTATTTGTAAGAGGCAAAAAACACCCCGCTGACACTATTCTGTCATTTCTTATTATAGTTGCCCCATCATGCAAAGGTGTATTTACTACAAATATATTCTCTAAAAGAGCCGAAGATACTACAGCATCTATTTTAGTCCCTGTATTTATTATATCTTCAAGTCCTGTAATCTGTTCAATTACAATGAGAGCTCCTGTTTTGCTCTTCGATAAATTATCTACAGAATTTACAACTTCTGTTACAACTCTTTCCATTACCTCTTCATCCTGTAATATATGTTTATCATTAAAGGCTGTTCTTCCAAGATGTTCAAGTGCACGGCGAATTTCAGGCTGAAATATAATAACAAAAGAAAGAACACCTATAGTCAGCGTTTTTGTAAGTATCCAGTTAAGCATTACCAAATGAAAAAAGCTGCTTATGGGTATAAGAAATATTATAAGCACAATTCCCTTTAAGAGCTGCTCGGCTCTAGTTTCTTTTATAAGCATATACACTTTATAAAGTATGTATGATACCACTAATATATCCACAATAGACCACAAACTTATATTCCTTACTGAATTAACTATTATTTGCAATAATTCCACCCGTTCCACCGTCCTATAAAAATATCTCTTAATAATTATACACTATTTAATATTGTTTATATCAATACTTTAAAGTATTTTAAAAAAATTTTAATAAAATGTATTTTATTTTAATAAATGGGTACAATATCATTGACCTAAGTTTAAATAAAAAACACGGGGAAACCAGTAATATTGGGGTGAATCGTATTATACGTAGGTTATGCCTTTACCGAACCCGTCAGCTAACCCCGCCGGTAATAAGGAGATGATTTGATTTGAAAAAATTTTTTTATTTTATTATTCTCTTTTTGATGCTATTTATGCCATTACAGAATGTAAGCTCATGTACTCTCAACAATGCAAACTCCACTTTATTTAATGAACAGGAGGAGGTTGTACAGGTATTTAACTACTCTGACCAAAAGATACCTATAACACAAGATGATGTAAATTTAATGGCTAAGGTAGTTTATGCCGAAAGTAATTGTGAACCCTTTGAAGGTAAGGTGGCAGTGGCTTCTGTAATACTCAACAGATTACAATATCCGGAATTCCCAAAAACAGTAAAGGGAGTAGTAACACAAAAAGGAGCTTTTTCCTGTGTCAGAAATGGAACTATAGATGTAGTAGCAAACAAAGATAGTTATAATGCAGTCTTACAGGCATTAAAAGGAGTAGATCCAACTAATAAGTCTATTTTTTTCTATAATCCTAAAATAGCTACATCTCAATGGATGAAAAATATACGCAAAAAAAATGTCAAATCTATAGGAAATCACGTATTTTTTGTAGTAAATTAAATAAAGAGGTGTACTTTTGCAAAATAAACTTGCAGAAGTACACTTTTTTATAAAACTTATTTATTCAATTCACCATTAACTTTTCATTGTAATTTGAAATTATGAATCACTTAAATTATCTAAATACGAAACGGCATTTAACGCCGCTATCTGCCCCTGGCCCACAGCTTTCATGTATTGATAGGGTTTTCCGGCACAATCTCCGGCTGCAAAACACCCTGGTATATTCGTATTCATATTTACGTCTATTTTCACATGATTATCTTGCATAGCAATTCCTGGAACAAGCTGTGCCGGTGAAATACTGTCCTTTAATACAAATACTCCATCTGTAATTATTTCTCTATCCTTCAAAAGTACCTTTTCCACTTTTTCTTTTCCATATATTTCTAGTTCTTTGCCTCTTACTACTTCTATATCCCCATCCAATTTTAATTTATCTCTATACATAGGTACATAATAGACCTTTTTAACCAGTTCATTTACATAGTTAGCCTCTTTCTCAGCTTCTTTGTTATATCCTATAATAGTCACAATCTTTCCCTTATATAGAGGAGCATCACAAGTAGCACAATACCCTACCCCTCTTCCCAAAAACTTCTCCTCTCCCCTTAAAGGTTTAGTATATTCAATACCAGTAGCCAATACAATAGTTTTTGCCTCATACATTTTTTTGTTGACCATAAGGCCGAAATATTCACCCATGGCATATATTTCATTTATTCTCTCTAAAATTATATTTATATTCATAGATTTTATATGTTTCTCAAACTTATCTTTTAGCTGCAGTCCCGTTATATCTGGAAGTCCAAGATAATTTTTGATTTGGGCAGCTTTCACCAGCTTTTCACTAAGTTCCGCATTTCCAAAGAGAATAATATTTTTATTCCTTATCTTAGCATTGATTGCTGCAGAAAGTCCTGCTGGCCCACTGCCCACTATGGCAATATCATATCTAGAATCCACTTGTATACACCTCCTGATCCATTTACCGCTATAATTAAAATGACAAATCAACAGTGTCAATTTGTCATTTTAGCATGTTTAGATTTTTGACAACTATCCACAATTAAACATGTTTTTTCAAAACATCTTTTATAGTATCCTTTGGTCTAAATCCAATAAACTTATCTACTATATTTCCATCTTTAAATACCATGACAGTTGGAATACTGGCAATTTTGAATTGGGCTGCAGTAACTGGGTTTTCATCTACATTCAGCTTAAAAAACTTTGCTTTTCCCTGCATTTCATCTGAAACCTCCTCTATTACAGGTGACAGCATTTTACAAGGTCCACACCAAGAAGCCCAGAAATCAACAACTACAGGAGTAGATGAATTTTTAATTGAGCTGGAAAAATCTGAATCCTTTATTTCTTCTACCATTATTCTTCCTCCTTACAAATTATAGGGATATTTCCCCTAATTATATTTTACCTGAATGATTAGCCACTGTAATTTCTCATTTTTTCTTTAAGGTTGAAAATAGCAGTGCTTCATCAAATTTAGATAACAATTTTATTATTTGTCTAGTAACTAATTTTTAGTCTTTATTTAACCATTTAAAATATCGTCTATTACAGAATTATTGTAAATGGATGTTGGATATTTATTTACTAATTTTTGGGCATAATTTTTGGATATATTCATATTCATACCTTTATATAGAACAGCAAGCCTATACAAAACTGTATCTTCATAGCTTCCCTCAGAAAAGCTCTTATCATACTGAGAATAATACTTTAATGCACTGCTAGAATCTCCTGATAAATCAATAGACCTTGCAAGGAAATATGTTATATGAGGGTATAAATAACTTTTAGTTCCAACTACATAGGCTTTCTTAAAATAAGAAACAGCATTATTATGATCTCCACTGTCCAAATATTTACTACCTAAATTATAAAAATACAAACATCCATCTTCACTTAGGATCTTATAAGCTGTTAATAGAATTTTCTTATCATTCGGATTTAGCTTCTTGTCTTTCCATTTAACAAATTGCAAGTACATAGAATTATAATCTTTATTCTGTATATAATTCTCCATATTTTTCTTCGGAAAAACATCCACATTGCCTACGTTTTGATTGTTTTTTAAACTATTTTTCACTTTTTCCACTTTGACCACATTATCTTTGCTTTCAGAATTATTTCTAAAATTCAATCTACCACTGTAAATACACACCCACCATAGAGATGCTGCAAATAAAACAACTACAAAAATACATACTACTTTTTTTATATTTAATCCTTTTTTTATAACATCCATGTCTTTAAGCAATTTCATACTTTTTTTTGCCTGAGGGTTATCCACATCCACTTTAAAAACATTATTTATCTTCTCCAGTGCCTTATTGTAGCTGCCTCTTTTTATGTGGCACAGTGCACTGCAATTATTTACTTCGATATAATTAAAATCACTTTCAGCACATTTTTCAAGCAGCATCAATGCTTCATTTATTCTCAATTCTTTGATTAACATTAGAGCTCTTTTATATAGATCAAATCTTGTATCATCATCTTTCGAGCCTTCAATATATTTTTGAGCCACTTCATCATTGTTGACTTTATAATTCATGTTCCAAATTTTTCTTGCATTCAATAAGTCACCTTTCAAATATAGTAAAAGTCCCTTTAAGTTAATAGCTGCTTTATTTTTTATATTTATAGATATACTTTTATCACATAATTCTAATGAGCGTTTTATACATCCCTTATTATATTTATCCAGAGCCTTATTATATATTTTTTGAGACTTATTCATTTATTTTATATACCACTTTCCCATCAGAATTTTTTACTTCCATTTCGCCATTTAATTCTGTATTAAAAGAATTGATGACCCAATCTTCTACATGAGATTTATTGTATGCATCATCATCATATACATTTACTTTTAGATTTACATTACTTCCACTTTTTTGTACGGATATTATCTGCTGTTTTTTACTAGGTGTTTTTATCAACAGTACAACTTCATTCCTACCTACATTTAACATATACAAATCTCCTCCTTTTGACATCGTGCCATGAGAAGATCCTATAATGACAAAAATATTTTCACTGTCAGCCCATTCCAAATATTTAGGAGATATTGCAGTGTTCCCTTCAATTTGAAAACTGTAAATTTTTTGTCCATTTTTTACTATTATTCTTCCCTGTCCCTCTTCCAATGCACTGCTACCTTTTCCCTCTATGCAAGCACTATAACTTCCATCTTCAGAGCTTTTCCAGGGAGTATTAAAATTTATTTTAGTATCACTGCTCAATTCCTTTTTTGAAAATTTTATTCCTTCTGAATTCTTAGCAACAGTATTTGATTCTATACTGTTTTTGGGCTTTTCAACTTCTCTATTCTCATTGCTTGTACTATTTGAGTTAGTTTTCTCAGAACCGGTGGAATTATTTTTAGATACATTTTTTGTAGAATCAGAGTTGTTTTTGCTGTCAGAGCATCCAGTAAACCCCATGGCTAAAATGACTGATAGTATACATATTAAATAACCAAATTTTTTAATTTTCATATAATATTCCTCCCAATACAAAGTAACACAATCGTGCATTATATTATAGACATATGGAAAACCACAGCTCAATTGGATATTTAATTAAATTATACCATAATAAATATATACTAAAAACTACCGATATTCATAAATATATCAGTAGTTTTTAAAATTAATTTTCCATTATAATCTGTTTGGCTTTCAACATGGAGGAGGCACTCATGGAAAATTCATCTAAGCCATACTTTACTAAAATGGGTATGGAATTTTCATCTCCCGCCATTTCGCCACACATTGCACATGGTTTTCCTCTCCTATGGGCAGCATCTATAGTATTTTTTATGAGCTTTAATACGGCAGGATGCATTGGATCATACAGATAAGATACTTTTTCATTCATTCTGTCTGCTGCTAAAGTATACTGTATCAAATCATTAGTTCCAATACTAAAAAAATCCACATATTTAGACAATTCTGCTGCCTCTAAGGCAGCAGATGGTACTTCTATCATTATTCCAGTTCCCAAATTTCTATTAAACTCCAGTTTTTCCTCTTCAAGTTCCTCCATACATTGCCTTAATACATTCTTAGCCTGTAAAAATTCTTTTACAGAGCTTATCATGGGAAACATTATTTTTAAATTTCCAAAAGCCGATGCCCTGAGCATTGCCCTCAATTGAGGTTTAAATATATCCTCTCTGTCGAGACAAAGTCTTATGGCCCTGTATCCCAAAAAAGGATTCATTTCTTCAGGAAGCAGCAGATAAGAAAGTTTCTTATCTCCACCTATATCTAAAGTTCTTATAACCACAGGTTTGTTTCCCATTTTTTCCACTACATATTTATAAGCTTCAAATTGTTCTTCTTCTGGCGGCATATCTCCTCTATTCATATATAAGAATTCTGTTCTAAAAAGTCCTATACCTTCACCTCCATTTTTCAATACCTGTTCCACATCTTGAGGTTTACCTATATTGGCAAGAACTTTTACTTTTCTACCTGACTTCGTAATGGTCTCCACATCTCTTAGAGGCCTAAGCTTTTCTATTTCCATATTATAAACTTTTATTTTAGATTTGTACTCTTTTATTGTATTCTCATCAGGATTAATTATAACATTGCCTTCAACGCCATCTACAATCACAATATCTCCATCCTTAACTAAATCCGTTATATTCATAGTACCTACTACCGCCGGTATTTCAAGAGTCCTGGCCATAATAGCACTATGTGAAGTCCTGCCTCCAATATCTGTAACAAATGCTGATATCTTGCTCTTATCCAGCTGTGCAGTATCCGAAGGTGTCAAATCATGAGCCACTATTACCACTTTGTCATTTTTAATTTTATTCAAAAAAGATCCACGTCCTGTAAGGTTGGCAAATATTCTATCTCCAACATCTTTTACATCAGCACCTCTTTCCTTAATGTATTCGTCTTTCATGGAATTAAAAATTTTCATATAAGAGTTTACTACCTCATAAAGGGCTACTTCTGCATTTATATGATCTGTTTTTATTCTCACTTTCACAGCACCTGTAAATTCTTCATCCTTTAAAAGCATGATATGACTTTCAAATACTTCTGCTTTATCCCTTCCCATTTCCCTTTCAGATTTTATTTTTATTTTCTCAAGCTGCTTTCTGGATAAATCCAGAGCTTTCTGAAATCTTTTTTCTTCCTTATCGACGTCCTTTACATACCTTTTTTTTACATTTATCTTGCTTTCCCTTTTTATGAGTACACTACCTATTGCATAACCTTTAGAAGCAGGTATACCTTTTTTCATAAGTTTCTCTCCTAAGATCTTTTATTTTATTAAATTATACTATTTAAGCAAGTCTTGAAATTCTTTTGAATTTTTCACTGGTTCAAAATCTTTTTCATCTTTCGCTATATCCTTAACATCTGAAGACATATCTATAGCTATCTTAAGAAATTTAACCGTATTTTGAACATCTCCTCGCCTCCCATATATACTGGCTTTTCCATAATAACTCCAAATATATTTCTCTATTTCGAGATCTTTATCATACCAGTTAAGCGCATCATCATATTTGCCGTAAAGTTCATAGGCAAGCGCCTTATTAAATCGCGCATAGCCAAAATCAGGATTAAGTTCAAGAGCTTTATCTATATTTTTCATTCCTTCTTCATAGTTACCGCTGTAACAAAGTGCAATTCCTTTTATATTATAAGCCTTGTAGAATTCATTATTTTGACTTATAATCTCATTTGCTTTACCTATAGCTTTAGAATATTCTTTATTTCTAAAAAACTCCTCTGCAGTTTTACACTCTTCTTCCAATTTGTTGTGTTCGTTCTCTTTATTCTCAGCTGCACCAGTGTTATTATTGCTATCTTTTATCACAGTGTCCTGAGTGACATCTTTACGTGTATTTTCCAATGCAGCTTTATTTTTATTATTCCAATATGAAGTCTTCATAACCAAAACCACAGCAAAAATACATAAGATACAAAATATTATCACCTTAGTCTTTAGAGAAAATCTTCCAAATAATTTTGTACCTATGCCCTTCCTATTTTTATAAGCCATGTACTTTCCTCCTAAAAAACGCAAATAAGTATTTCAGAACAATTATCATCTGGAACACTTATCATTTATGCATTGACTATATGGTTATTTATATTATACTTTCTCTATGAGAAGTTTACAAGTTCAAATTATACCAATACATTCTTCTAATTGTATTAGTTTCACTTTTGATATTTAAGATCAATTATCTTTGACTTTAATGCTTTAACTGAATTGTCATCAAGACTATATAAAAACTTCATTATACATTTATTGTCCACATTGTGCCGCTGAACATCTCTATACCTTCCTGGTGATACTATAAGAACATCTGCATCATTTATAATCTTTATAATTTCCTGTTCATTTGCAGAATTAGTAAATTGAATGTCTATATTTCCAAGCCCGGCTTTTTCTAATGCACCCCTGGCTTTAAACATAAATTCATTCGAGATACATATAAATGCAAACTTAGTACCTTCAGAATACCTGGCAATCTTAACTATGGTTTCCAAATCTACATTTATTGCCACTCCTATTATTTCCTTTTGAAATCTTTTAGTCAATTTAACAACTTCATTGACATGATTAAAGGTTGCTATTATAACTTGACTCTTTTCTATAATTTTTTTAGTAGAATCACTTATATTTCTTATATCATCAAGAGTAAATGGAATTACATTCATATTTGTACTTTCCATGATCTGTTTGCTGAACATTCTGGATTGTTCAATATTACATTCCACATATACAGCAGTTATTTTACTCATAAGTTCTTTCTTTTCTCTTACTCTTTGAATCACAATTTCCAAAAACTCATTAGCATCCATCCCAGATTCTATTGCCTCTTCAAATCCAAGATCAATAAATTTCATTATTTTCTGCCTTATATCCTGAGCTTTCCAGGGATTAGCTTCCTCCGCCACAAAAGTTCCTCTTCCCTGATAGGACTTTAAGACCCCCTCTTGTTCTAATTCATCATAAGCTGTACTCACAGTATTTCTACTCACTTTAAGCTTTTCGGACAGTTCCCTTTCTGTAGGCATTTTCTCTCCTACTTTCAATTTACCCCGGTTTATCAAATTCATTATTGTCTTTTTTACCTGCAAATATAGTGGTATTTCACTGTCTTTATCTATTTTAATCTCTATAATCATCACCCCAAAATCACTAAATTAATAGCTTAAAACATTGCTTTACCTACAGAATACCATAATGCAGGGTAAAAATCAATTAGCTGTTTTGCATTAATTTACAATCTTCAGAAAAATCACTATAATGACCTTACTTGGAACTCATTAATTCCACAATTAGAAATTAAGCTTATTAAAAAGAGCAGATTTAAAACCTGCTCTTTTTAATTTGACGAAATCTCAATTAGAAATATAATATTTATCAATAGATTTAGCTATAGATTCTGCTATTTTATCTTGATATTCATCCTTAATCAATTTATTCTTTTCTTCAGCATTAGATAAAAAACCACATTCTATCAATACAGAAGGTATATCGTATTTGCATCTAAGTACCTTATATGAATTCAATGCGGCTTTTTCTTTTCTGTTATTGTTTTTATCTAAATCATTAATTAAATTGTTCTGAAGGATAGCAGCTAGTTTTTTACTATTTTCATTTTTTGAATACCATACCTGTGCCCCATAATATTTAGATTGAGGAAACATATTCAAGTGTATGCTTATAAACATATCACATTTTGTACTTTCTTTCAATTTACATCTGTTATTTAAATCCTCAATTTTTTTCTTTCTAACTCTACCTTCTTCAGTATAAAGACCATTGTCCCCTTCTCTAGTCATAAATATTTTATAACCTCTTTTTGTTAACTTATTCTTAAGTTTATTACTTATTTTTAAATTTATTTCCTTTTCCATCACTCCATCTTTTGATACCGCACCGCTGTCAATACCTCCATGTCCAGGATCTATGAGAATTATATTTTTATTATCGCATCCAGCAGCAGTGTCATAGCTTCCTAAAACCCTGGCAGAACTGAAAATATCAATACTAAATGTAAGTAATAATATTAACAATATAGTAAAATTGGTTTTTTTCTCCTTCATACCACTTATATCAACTCCTTATAATAGTCTGAAAGCTTTACTATATATCTTTACCTACATCTTTAAGAAATATTAATAAAATTTACACTAAATTAAAAAGCTTCTAGAGATAAAAGTAAGAATACCTTTTACCTCTAGAAGCTTAGACATAATTCCATTATCTCTTTGAAAATTGTGGAGCTCTTCTGGCCTTTTTAAGACCATATTTCTTTCTCTCTTTCATTCTAGGATCTCTAGTTAAAAAGCCTGCTTTTTTAAGTTCTAATCTTAAATTTTCATCTGCTTTCAACAGCGCTCTTGATATGCCATGTCGTATAGCTCCAGCCTGGCCAGTAAAGCCTCCACCATGAACATTCACCAGAACATCAAACTTACCGGCAGTTGAAGTTAATTCAAATGGTTGATTAACTATAACTCTTAAAGTTTCCAATCCAAAATAATCTTCTATACTTCTTTTATTTATAATTACTTTACCCTCTCCAGGTACAAGTCTAACTCTTGCTATTGATTCTTTTCTTCTTCCTGTTCCGCAATATTGAACTTTAGCCATTTTTTATCCTCCCTTCAGTCTCCAATTAATATCTTAATTCCAATACTTCTGGCTTCTGAGCCTCATGATTGTGCTCACTGCCTCTGTATACCTTCAACTTTTTCAACATCTGTCTTCCAAGTACTCCTTTTGGAAGCATTCTTCTGACAGCTTCTTGAAATACAAATTCAGGTTTTTTTGTCAATGCATCTCTATAGGGAATTTCTTTTAGTCCACCTGGATATAATGTGTGATGTCTCAGCATTTTTTGATCCAGTTTTTTCCCAGTCAGAACTACTTTCTCAGCATTTATTATTATTACAAAATCTCCCGTATCCACATGTGGTGTAAATATAGGCTTATTTTTACCTCTCAATATGGATGCAACTTGACTCGCTACTCTTCCAAGTGGTTTTCCCGCAGCATCGACAATGTACCATTTTCTTTCAATCTCATTGGGTTTTGCTATATATGATTTCATCTTTCCCGTTAAAAAATAACGGTTCTCAACTCCTCTCTTAATTAACTTCTCTTTTAATTTAATAATTTTAATACACGCTTCTCTATAGAAAGATCCGGGGCTAGTGGATCCTTTATAATCAAAATTACAAACATTTATATTATAATACAATGATCCTGGCGTGTCAATTAATAAAACACCTTCTCAAGACAAAGACCCCTTGCTGGAACAGGTTTACCTGCCCTTGATCTGTCCTTTGATTCCAAAATATATTTCACATCCTCGGGTTTAAATCTTCCCACTCCTACTTCCAAAAGAGTTCCCACCATTATCCTTACCATATTATACAAAAATCCATTTCCTATTACATTGAATTTAATCAATTTTCCCTCTTGTACAACTGTCATTTCACTTATAGTTCTAACAGAAGATCTCACTGAACCTCCTTTTTTCTTAAAAGCAGAAAAATCATGCATTCCCAAAAAATATTTACATGCTATTTTAATCTTTTCTATATCCAATTTTCTTCTAAAATAGTAGACATATTGTCTTCCTATAACAGGCCTGTTGTTCCCTGTTATTATAGTATAGACATATTTTTTGCCTATACTGTGAAATCTGGCATGGAAATTATCATCCATTCTTTCGGATTTTAGTACAACTATGTCTTCTGGAAGTACTCCATTCAATACCATTTTAAAGTTAGTTGCAGGTATTTTACTGTCCGTAAAAAAATTACACACAAATTCTTTAGCATGAACTCCCGCATCAGTTCTACTGGAACCTATGGTTTCTGAGAAACTACCTGTAGTTTCTCTAATTGCATCTTCCAGCTTTTCCTGAACAGTAACAGCATTTTTTTGTCTCTGCCAACCAGAATAATTGGTACCATCGTATTGTATTGTCAATTTAATATTTTTCATCAATGCCACCACATTCTACCTAGTACAGAAATAAATACTAATACTGCAGTGCATGCTGATGCTATAAAATCTCTATTGGTCAATTTAAGCTGTTTCATTCTGGTCCTGCCTTCTCCACCTCTATAACATCTGGCCTCCATAGCCATGGCCAATTCATCTGCCCGCCTAAAAGAGCTTATAAAAAGTGGAACTAAAATTGGTACAAGACTTTTAGCTCTCTGAATAATACTTCCTGACTGAAAATCTGCTCCTCTTGCCATCTGTGCTTTCATTATTTTATCCGTTTCATCCATTAAAGTAGGTATAAATCTGAGAGCAATAGTCATCATCATAGCTAGCTCATGAGCAGGTACACCTATTTTTTTCATCGGATTTAAAAGTTTTTCTATGCCATCAGTCAATTCAATTGGAGATGTAGTCAATGTTAGAAGCGATGTTCCCACAATTAAAAATATAAGTCTGATAGTCATAAATGCAGCCATAATCAATCCTTCTCTATATACAACTAAAAACTTCCATTTAAATATTGGTGGATTGACTCCGCCGGTCATAAACATATTTAATATTGCAGTTATAAGTACCAAAATAAATATGGGCTTAAGCCCTCTATATATATATACAAATTGTACCCTAGATACAAGTATTGAAATTACAGTAAATGCTACTATAAATATATACCCTTTAAAGCTGTTCACTATAAACAAATCCACAATATATATTAAAGATATCAATATCTTAACTCTCGGATCCAATTTATGAACAAAAGAATCTCCAGGTATATACTGTCCTATCGTAATATCTTTAATCATTTGCCAGCTCTCCTAACTTTTATTCAGTATTTTAAGCAGTTCTTCTTTTGCTTGCTCTACAGTAAACACATCTTTTGATATATTAATTCCCTTTTCCCTAAGCTTTTTTACCATATAAGTTACTTGCGGTACTGCAAGCCCCACATTTTCTAAAACATCAACTCTATTAAAAACTTTTGCTGGTGATCCATCCAATATACACTTTCCCTTATTCATTACTATTATTCTATCTGCAAGTTTAGCTACATCTTCCATACTATGTGACACAAGTATTATAGTCATATTGTATTCATCATGTAAACTCCTTATTTCTCCTAGGATATCATCTCTTCCCTTGGGATCAAGGCCTGCAGTAGGTTCATCTAGTATAAGTACTTTAGGTTCCATAGCAACTACTCCAGCTATGGCAACTCTTCTTTTCTGTCCGCCACTTAATTCAAAAGGAGATTTGTCCTTATACTCTTCATATTCTAGCCCAACCATATTCATAGCTCTTTTTACTCTTTTAACTATATCATCATTGGTTAATCCCAAATTCTTAGGCCCAAAAGCAATATCTTTTTCTATGGTTTCTTCAAACAATTGGTATTCTGGATATTGAAATACAAGTCCAACTTTTTTTCTGATAAAATTCAAATTGATCTTTTTTTCGGTAATATCCACACCATCTATTATGATCTTTCCTGAAGTTGGTTTTAAAAGACCATTTATGTGCTGAATAAGTGTAGATTTTCCTGAGCCGGTGTGTCCTATAAGAGCAACAAATTCTCCATCTTTAATTTCAATATCTATATTATCCAATGCCTTTTTTTCAAAAGGCGAACCTTTCATATATACATGAGTTAAATTTTCTATTTTAATTGACATAATTCACTCACCATCTCATCTATAGTTAATATATCGGTTCTAATATTGACTCCACTATTTCTGAGTTCATAAGCTAATTCAGTTATCTGAGGCACATCAAGTCCAATATCTTTCATTTTAGCTACTTGACTAAATATATTTCTCGGAGAACCCTCCATTATAATTTTACCTTTATCCATGACAATTATCCTATCAGCATCAACTGCTTCCTCCATATAATGAGTAATAAGAATCACAGTCATACCATACTTACTGTTTATCTCTTTTATTGTATTCAGTACTTCCTTCCTACCTGAAGGATCCAACATTGCAGTAGATTCATCAAATATTATACAATCCGGTCTCATAGCAAGTACCCCAGCAATAGCTACTCTTTGTTTCTGCCCTCCTGAAAGCAAATGAGGTGCATGTTTTCTATATTCATACATATGTACTCTTTTTAAACATTCATTAACTCTCAATCTTATTTCCTCAGGTGGCACACCTAAATTTTCCGGTCCAAAAGCAACATCTTCTTCCACAATAGTTGCAACTATCTGATTATCGGGATTTTGAAAAACCATTCCTGCTTTATTTCTAATACTCCAGGTATTTTTCTCATCTGACGTATCCAACCCCTCTACATACACTTTACCGCTAGTTGGATTTAACAACGCATTCATATGCTTTGCTATGGTAGACTTTCCCGAACCATTTCTTCCCAAAATCACAAGAAATTCTCCCTTTTCTACTTGAAGACTAACGTCATCTATGGCAAATTTAGAATTCCCCTTATCACTGTCCTCATACCTATATTTTACTTTTTCACATAATATCATCTTTTTTTCCATAGAAACACCTCGCTAATTGGATAAGCGCTTTAATATCATAATAGAAAAACAGGGATTAAGCTAACTTACTTAATCCCTCCATATTCCCTCCATATTATACTAACTCTAGTATAACTAACTCAGCTCCATCGCCTCTTCTTGGACCTATTTTATACATTCTGGTGTAACCGCCATTTCTTTCAGCATACTTAGGAGCTATATCAGTAAATAAATTTTTTACAACTTCTTCTTCAGTTACGAAAGAAAGTACTTGTCTCCTAGCATGAAGATCTCCTCTTTTGGCAAGAGTTATCATTTTTTCTGCTATATTTCTCGTTTCCTTCGCCCTTGTTCCCGTTGTCTGTATCTTTCCATGTTTAAGAAAACTAGTAACAAGATTTCTAAGCATAGCTCTTCTTTGATCAGATGGTCGCCCTAACTTACGGTACTGTGCCATTTATATCCCTCCTTACTACTGTTGTTATTAAATAATCCTATCAGAATTTATCTCCAAATTTTTAATCTTCGTTTTGCTTTAGCGATAATCCCAGAGCATCAAGTTTTTGTTCAACTTCTTCTAAGGACTTTTTACCTAAGTTTCTAACTTTCATCATATCATCCATAGTTCGCTCAGTTAATTCCTGTACTGTATTTATGCCAGCTCTTTTTAAACAATTATAGCTTCTTACAGAAAGCTCTAACTCCTCTATTGCCATCTCAAGGACTTTTTCTTTCTTATCTTCTTCTTTTTCAACCATTATCTCTACATTATTAGCATGATCAGTTAAAGTCATGAATAACTTAAAATGCTCTATAAGAATTTTAGCAGATAAACTTACAGCCTCATCCGGCAATATAGTTCCATTTGTCCACACTTCCAAGGACAATTTATCGTAATCAGTTATCTGGCCAACTCTCGTATTTTCTACAGCAAAATTAACTCTTCTAATAGGTGTATATATTGAATCTACAGGGATTGTACCTATTGGCATATTTTCAGATTTATTTCTTGCCTGAGAAACATATCCCCTACCGCTATTTACGGTAATTTCTATATAGAGCTTAGCATCTTCATCCAGAGTAGCTATATGTAAATCTTTATTGATTATTTCGACATCGCCATCTGTCCTTATATCTCCCGCTATAACTTCTCCTGGGCCCTGAGCATCTATATATATTGTTTTAGGACCTTCTCCATTCATTTTTAAAGCTAATTCCTTTATATTTAAGATTAGCTCTGCTACATCTTCCTTTACCCCACGTACAGTTGAAAACTCATGAAGCACACCATCTATTTTTATATAGTTAGCAGCCACTCCTGGAAGTGAAGAGAGAAGAATCCTTCTAAGTGCATTTCCAAGAGTAATACCATAACCTCTCTCCAGCGGTTCTACTACAAATTTTCCGTAGCTACCATCTTCGCTAGTTTCAACACATTCAATTTTGGGTTTTTCTATTTCTAACATGAATATAACCCTCCTTCTATTTATCTAATAATGTATCCTCGAGGGCAACTGATTCTATATTAATTACTTACTGTACAACTCTACTATTAATGTTTCATTAACAGGGACATCTATTTCATCTCTTGATGGTTCTCTAATAACCTTTCCCTGAAAGTTCTCTATATCTCCTTCTAACCAAGCTGGTAAAGTTTTAGGATTTTCTGCAAAAGTTTTAAATTTTTCTGATGTTTTGCTCTTATCATTCACAGTTATTACATCATTAATTGACACTTTAAAAGAAGGAATATTTACCTTCTTACCATTAACTAAGAAATGACCATGAGTTACTAATTGTCTAGCCTCTGATCTTGACTGACCATAGCCAAGTTTGTAAACTATATTATCGAGTCTTGTTTCAAGCAAAACCAATAAGTTTTCACCTGTTATACCCTTTTTCATATCAGCTTTTTCATAGTATCTTCTAAACTGTCCTTCTAATATTCCATATATTCTCTTAGCTTTCTGTTTCTCTCTTAATTGCAGGCCATAGTTTGATATTTTCTTTCTTCCCTGCCCATGCTGTCCCGGTGCATACCCTCTTCTTGAAAATGCACATTTATCTGTATAACATCTATCGCCTTTGAGGAATAGTTTTAAACCCTCTCTCCTGCAAAGTCTACATACTGACCCAGTATATCTTGCCATTAAAATTTACACCTCCTATTACTAAACTCTTCTTCTCTTTGGTGGTCTACATCCATTATGCGGTATTGGAGTTACATCTTTAATTAAAGTAACTTCAAGTCCTGCTGCTTGGAGTGATCTTATTGCCGCTTCTCTGCCCGCACCTGGCCCTTTTACATATACTTCAATACTCCTCAATCCATGTTCCATAGCTGCCTTAGCTGATGTTTCAGCTGCCATTTGTGCAGCAAATGGCGTACTTTTTCTAGAACCTTTAAATCCTAAACCGCCTGCACTGGCCCAAGATAAAGTATTTCCAGCAGCATCTGTAATAGTAACTATTGAGTTATTAAAAGTTGATCTTATATGTGCACAGCCATGTTCAACATTTTTTTTCTCTTTTTTTCTTCTGGTAGTCTTTTTAACTTTTCCAGCTGCCATCTTTTCCCTTGCCTCCTTATTATTTTACTAACCTCTTTTTAGCTCCTACTATTTTCTTAGGTCCTTTTCTAGTTCTCGCATTTGTCTTAGTTTTTTGCCCTCTAACTGGCAGACCCTTCCTATGTCTTATTCCTCTATATGAACCTATTTCTACTAATCTCTTTATATTGAGAGCAACTTCTCTTCTTAAATCCCCCTCAATCCTTAAATTTTTTATATAATTTCTCAGCGAGTTAATTTCCTCTTCTGTTAAATCCTTAACTCGGGTATCTGGATTGACATTAGCTTCTTTTAGGATTTTTTGAGAAGTAGGTAACCCTATACCATATATATAAGTGAGACCTATCTCAACTCTTTTTTCCTTTGGTAGGTCAATACCTGCTATTCTTGCCATTAAAATTTACACCTCCTGAGTATCTAATGGATAAAGATTTATTTATATTTATTATATAAAGTTTTAAAGTCAGCAGAATATATAAAATATTTTGCTGCAGCCGCACTTTAAAACATGATTAGCGTAAAATTTACATTATAAAATATCAATTTAGCACATTATTTGTTCTATCTATATAATATACATTTTATACTTAGCCTCATTTTTAACTAATTTATCCCTGTTTTTGTTTATGCTTAGGGTTTTCACATATAACCATTACTCTTCCCTTTCGCTTTATGATCTTACATTTTTCACACATAGGCTTAACTGATGGCCTTACTTTCATCGCTAACCCTCCCCTCAATCACTTTGCCCTCCAGGTTATTCTTCCCCTAGTTAGATCATATGGGGAAAGTTCTACTGTAACCTTGTCACCTGGAAGTATTCTTATAAAATTCATTCTCAATTTACCCGATATATGTGCCAATATTTTATGTCCGCTCTCTAATTCTACTTCAAACATTGCATTGGGCAAAGCCTCCAAGACAGTACCCTGCATTTCAATAACATCATCTTTTGACATAAGGTAATCAAACCTCCTTGTTATTGCTGACTGCGAAACCATTCTTTAATATCACTTCTAGTATATTATAAAGATAATATTATACTCTTTTAATTTACATTAGTCAATACTCCATTATTGAATACTTCAAAAATGAATTTTTACACTACACCTGTAGCAACAATAATCACTCAACTTCAACAATATTTCTGTCTACAGCCTCTTTGAAATTCTATCCAACCCTTCAATAGTTTATTCTACATTTCACCAACTTATCATATAATGCCTCATAACTAGACAATATAACCTTCTAGAACATTTTTATTTGTGAATATCTTTCAAAACATCTTTTATATTCTGAAAAACTTGATCTATTTCACCAGTCCCATTCACTGTAGAAAGTACATCCTGGGCTTCATAATAGTCAATCAAGGGTTCAGTCTGCTTGTCATACACATCCAACCTACTTTTAACAGTGGCTTCGGTATCATCTTTCCTCTGTACAATGTCATTATGACACACATCACATTTTCCCTCTACTTTAGGTGGATTAAATTTTATATGATAGCTTGCACCACAAGATGGGCAAACCCTTCTTCCCGTTATCCTATTAAGAATCAAGTCTTTAGGAACATCAATAAGAAGAGCTACATCTATCCTTCCCCCTGTATTACTCAGAAATAAATCTAAAGCTTTGGCTTGAGTTACTGTCCTTGGAAATCCATCTAGCAAAAACCCTTTTTTACAGTCATCCACAGCCAATCTATTTTTCATCATACTTATAGTAATTTCATCAGGTACTAATTTTCCTTCATCTAAATATTTTTTAGCCTCAACCCCAAGGGAAGTTTTTTCTGAAATATTCTTTCTAAATATATCACCAGTAGATATATGTGGTATAAAATACCTCTCGCTGATAAATTTAGCCTGAGTTCCCTTTCCTGCTCCCGGAGGTCCTAATAAGATTATCTTCAAATAGCATCATCTCCAAAATAATTTATTAATTCAAAAATCCACGATAATGACGCACTAACAGCTGGGATTCTATCTGCCTTACAGTCTCAATAGCAACATTCACTATGATAAGCAATCCTGTTCCACCAAAATATATACCTTTAAAATTAGTATAGGTTTCTGCTATTATAGGTGATATAGCCACTATGCCGGCAAAAGCTCCTCCTAAAAATGATACTCTAGCCAAAACCCTTTCTATGAATATGGTTGTTGGTTCTCCTGGTCTTATTCCCGGTATAAACCCAGATGATTTATTCATATTCTCAGCCATTTCCTCCGGCTTAAGAGTAACTTCGGTATAAAACCAAGTGAAAAAAATTGTCAATAAGAAATACAGCACCGAATATTGCCAATTGCTCTCTTTAAATGGACTAAATGAGCTTACTGTTATAAAGTTATTAAAAGCAGAATCAGGCCAAAACTGACCTATAGTAGCTGGAAACTGCATAACCGATATGGCAAATATAATTCCAATAACAGCTGCTCCATTTACATTAATGGGGATATGCGTTGACTGTCCCTTATACATTCTACCACCATTGGTTTTGCCAGCATATTGTATTGGGATTCTTCTTTCAGCCAAACTCATGAGTACAACTGCTATAAACAGTATAATTATTGCCGCTCCAAATCCTATTAATTCCACAAAATTAACCGTTCCAACTTGCTGAAGATTAAATATACTGGATACAGCAGACGGAAACCTCGAAATAATATTTACAAATATTATAAGAGAAATTCCGTTTCCAATGCCATGCTCCGTGATTCTATCACCAAGCCACATGAGAAAAGTCGATGCCACAGTTACAGTAAATATTATCATAATTATATTTATTTTATTAGATGGATCTACCAGCGCACCAGCTCTACTTATTATAGCATATATGCTAAAGCCTTGAATTACTCCAAGTGGTATTGATGCATATCTTGTATATTCCTGTATTTTCTTTCTTCCTTCCTCTCCCTCTTTAGACAATTGTTCTAAACGAGGTATAGCAACTGTAAGCAATTGAAATATAATGGAGGAATTGATAAAAGGGATAACTCCCATAGCAAATATACTAAATCTGCTAAATGCACCTCCTGCTAAAAGATCATAGAATCCAAATAACGATCCATTTTGAGTTAAATTAGTCAATTTAGTGGTATCAATCCCTGGAACAGGAATAAAATTACCCAACCTAAATACTACTACCATAAGTATAGTAAATATCAATCTCTTTCTAAGTTCAGGAACCTTCCAAGCATTACGTAAGGTCGATAGCACCTTATATCACCTCTACTTTTCCTCCAGCCGCTTCTATCTTTTCTGCTGCAGTTTTTGTAAATTTAGCTGCTTTTACCGTGAGCTTCTTTTTAAGCTCGCCATTTCCAAGTACCTTCAATCCATCTTTTGATCCTCTTATAATTCTCTTTTCTAAAAGTAATTCCGGTGTAACTTCTGTCCCATCTTCAAATATATTCAATCGTTCAACATTCAATTCAAAATACTCTTTTGCAAATATATTAGTGAAGCCCCTTTTAGGAAGTCTTCTATAAAGTGGCATTTGTCCGCCTTCAAATCCTATTCTCACTCCACCGCCGGATCTGGCTTTTTGACCTTTTTCACCTTTTCCGGCATTTCTTCCAAAACCTGAACCAGTACCTCTTCCAATTCTTTTACGTGATTTTCTTGAGCCTTCTGCTGGTTTTAACTCATGAAGTTTCATTTATACTTACACCTCCTCTGTACTATGCTTCTTCCACATCTAAAAGATAGCTAACTTTTTTGATCATGCCTCTTATCTGAGGAGTATCCTCTTGCTCTACAATCTTCCCTATTTTCTTTAATCCAAGAGCATTAACAGTAGCAATGTGATCTTTTTTTCTGCCTATTAAACTTTTCTTTAAAGTTATTTTAAGTTTAGCCAAGGTCATTCCCTCCTAACCTAAAATCTCTTCGACAGTTTTACCTCTAAGACTAGCTATATGTTCTGCTGTCTTTAGTTTTGATAAACCATCAATAGTAGCATTTACCATATTTCGTGGATTATTAGAACCCACTGATTTTGCTCTAACATCCTTTAATCCCGCAAGTTCAAGCACCGCTCTAGAAGGTCCACCTGCTATAATTCCAGTACCTTCAGGTGCTGTCATTATAAATACTTTTCCTGTTCCAAATTGACCTGTTATGTCGTGTGGCACTGTTGTACCGAAAATTGGTACATCAATTAAATTCTTTTTTGCATCTTCTATTCCTTTTCTAATTGCTTCGGGTATTTCTATAGATTTTCCCGTTCCCACTCCTACATGGCCGTTTTCGTCGCCCACTACAACTAGAGCACTAAATCTAAAGTTTCTACCACCTTTAACAACTTTAGCAACTCTATTTATAAATACAACTTTTTCTTTAAGATTTAAAGTGCTAGGATCAATTCTCATTTACTTCCCTCCTCTTTTAAAATTCCAATCCAGCTTCTCTTGCTCCATCAGCTAAATTTTGTACTCTTCCATGGTATACATATCCACCTCTGTCAAAAACAACTCTTTTAATTCCTTTTTCCATAGCCTTTTTTGCTATAGCTTCTCCAACAACTTTTGCTGCTTCTTTATTACTCCCTATACCTTGAAAATCCTTATCCAAACTTGAAGCAGAAACTAGAGTTGCTCCCTTTATATCATCTATTATTTGAGCATATATATTCTTATCACTTCTGTATACCGAAAGTCTTGGTCTTTCAGTTGTTCCAAAAATCTTTTTACGAACTTTAAGATGACGTTTTTCCCTCAACTTTTTTCTATCATCTTTTTTAAACATAAGGTTCACTCCTTTCTACTACTTCTTACCAGTTTTCCCTTCTTTACGCCTTATAACTTCATCTTCATATTTAATACCTTTTCCTTTATAAGGCTCAGGTTTTCTCCATGATCTTATATTTGCCGAAACATACCCTACTAATTCCTTGTCAATACCTTTAACTACAATTTTTGTAGCAGCCGGTGTCTCAAAAGTTATGCCTTCAATTGATTCTATTTCAACTGGATGGGAATATCCTAAATGTAGAACTAATTTTTTACCCTGTAATTGAGCTCTATATCCAACACCTACTAATTCCAGCGTTTTTGAATATCCCTCAGTTACGCCAATAATCATATTATTTATCAATGCTCTTGTAAGTCCATGCAGAGCTTTAGTTTGTTTTTCATCATCATTTCTCTTACATATTACTGTATTGTCTTCCAAAGTTATATTTATGTCTTTTCTCATAGCTTTAACAAGCTGGCCCTTAGGCCCTTTTACAGTAACAACGTTATCTGGCGTTACTGTAACGGTGACACCACTTGGAACAGCTATTGGAAGCCTTCCTATTCTTGACATCATTACACCTCCTGTATTACTCATAGGTTGGTAACAACTATCGTCGATCGTTGCTACTCTTTTTATATTCCACATAAATCTTATCTCACATTAAAATGAACTACCATATGTAGCATAGTACTTCTCCGCCCACACCTAATTTTCTTGCTTCTTTATCAGTAACAATCCCTCGGGAAGTGGATATCACTGCAATTCCAAGACCATTTAACACTTTAGGGATTTCTTCCTTTCTGCAATAAACTCTTAACCCTGGTTTAGATATCCTCTTGAGTCCAGTTATAACTCTCTCTTTATTTTTACCATATTTCATGGAAAATCTTATCATATTAACAGAACCATCCGCATATTCCTCTATATCCTTTATATATCCTTCTTGAAGCATTATATTCAATATTTCCTTCTTAATAACTGAAGAAGGTACTTCTACCACCTCATGCCTAACAACATTTGCATTTCTTATACGTGTAAGTAAATCTGCTATAGGATCAGTCATTACCATTTATTGTGCCTCCTTTCATCAATAACTAACATTTTACCAACTTGCTTTTCTACATCCAGGTATTTCACCCTTATATGCCAATTCTCTAAAACATATACGACATATACCATATTTCTTAAGTACTGCATGGGGCCTACCACATATTCTGCATCTTGTATAGGCTCTAGTTGCATACTTAGGTTGTTTCTTCCATTTCTCTATTAAAGCTTTACGTGCCATATTTTTCCCTCCTTATCTTTGAGCAAATGGCATCCCGAGGAATTTAAGTAATTCCCTTGCTTCTTCATCAGTATTAGCCGTAGTAACAAAGACTACATCCATGCCCCTTACTTTATCTATTTTATCATACTCTATCTCAGGAAATATTAACTGTTCTTTAATTCCCAATGAATAATTTCCTCTGCCATCAAAAGATTTATCCGAAACTCCCGAAAAATCTCTAACTCTAGGCAGTGCAACATTTATTAATTTATCTGCAAACTCATACATATACTGCTTCCTCAAAGTAACTTTACATCCTATAGGCATATTTTCTCTTATCTTAAAATTTGCTATGGATTTCTTCGCTCTAGTCAATACTGGCTTTTGACCCGTAATTATAGCAAGATCATTTACTGCTGATTCTAAGACTTTCGGATTGTCTTTGGCTTCTCCTACACCCATATTAATAACCACTTTTTCAAGTCTTGGTACTTGCATAACATTGGTATATTTAAACTTCTCCATTAAAGCAGGAGCTACTTCTTTTTTATATTTTTCCTGTAATCTCGAACTCATATTTTTGCCCTCCTTTCAAAGATTAGAATGTTTCTCCGCACTTTTTACATACTCTTACCTTTGTTCCATCTTCCAATATTTTATGACTTATTCTAGTCACATTTTTACACTTGTCACAGTACAACATAACCTTAGAGCTGTATATGGGAGCTTCTTTATGAATTATACCACCTTCCATATTCTGCTTATTTGGTTTTTGATGTTTTGAAACTATATTGACACCCTTGACAATAACTCTTCCCACTTTAGGCATTACTGACAGAACTTCTCCTGTCTTTCCTTTGTCTTTACCTGATATTACCATAACCGTATCCTTTTTTCTAACATGCACTTTTGCCATTATAGCCACCTCCTCATCTATAAAACTTCAGGCGCTAACGATAATATTTTCGTAAAATCTTTATCCCTTAGCTCTCTTGCAACTGGTCCGAATATACGAGTCCCTCTTGGCTGCTTATCATCTTTTATTATAACAGCAGCATTTTCATCAAATTTTATATATGAACCGTCTGTTCTTCTAAGTCCTCTCACAGATCTCACAATAACAGCCCTCACAATTTCTCCTTTTTTAACAACACCGCCTGGTGTTGCATTTTTAACACTGGCAACTATTATATCGCCGATATTTCCCCATTTTCTATTGGAGCCGCCTAAAACTCTTACACACATAATTTCCTTAGCACCGGAATTATCTGCAACTTTCAATAATGTCTGTTGTTGAATCATTGAAAACCCTCCTTTCAGCTATTCTACTATTTAGCCTTTTCCACTATTTCTACAAGTCTCCATCTTTTATCTTTAGATAAAGGTCTTGTTTCCATTATCAATACTCTATCATTATTTTTAGCTTCATTTTTTTCATCATGAGCCTTAAATTTAGTAGTTCTGTTGACTGTTTTACCATATAACGGATGACGAACTTTTGTCTCAACTGCAACTACTATAGTCTTATCCATTTTATCGGAAATAACTCTTCCTACTCTTGTCTTTCTATATCCTCTTTCCACAGAATAAACCTCCTTTCAGCCTACTGTTCTAACGATCTTAGTTCTTCTTCTCTGAGAATGGTTTTAATTTGGGCTATAGACTTTTTAACTTCCTTTATCCTCATGGGATTTTCCAGCTGGCCTGTAGCTAATTGAAATCTCAAATTAAACAATTCAGATTTAAGATCCAGTACCTTAGCTTGTAAATCTTGAGGACTGTTTTCTCTCAATTCTTTCAATTCTCTAGCCTTCATTGCTTTCACCACCCACTTCTTCAAAATCTTTTCTTGTGACGAACTTAGTTTTTATAGGCAATTTATGTGATGCAAGTCTCATTGCTTCTCTTGCTATTTCTTCAGATACACCTGACAATTCAAACAATACTCTGCCTGGCTTAACAACTGCCACCCAATATTCCGGTGCTCCTTTACCAGAACCCATACGTGTCTCAGCAGGTTTTTGAGTAATTGGCTTATCTGGGAAAATCTTTATCCAAAGTTTTCCTCCTCTTTTTATATATCTATTTATAGCTACTCTGGCTGCTTCTATTTGGCTAGCAGTTATCCACGCACATTCTGTAGCCTGTATAGCATAATCACCATATGCTATAAAGTTGCCCCTTGTAGCTTTGCCTTTCATTCTACCACGCTGCACTTTACGATGCTTAACCCTTTTAGGCATTAACATAATCCTATTCCTCCTTCCTATGCATTAGCTTTTTTCTTATCCTCAACAGATTTTTTAGTTGGAAGTATCTCTCCTTTATATACCCATACTTTTACACCAATTTTCCCATATGTTGTATCTGCCTCTGCAAATCCATAATCTATATCAGCTCTTAATGTCTGAAGCGGAATTGTTCCATCATGGTAGGATTCAGCTCTTGCAATTTCAGCTCCCCCAAGCCTACCGGAACATGTAATTTTGACTCCCTTAACACCAGATTTCATTGATCTCTGTATAGTTTGCTTCATAGCTCTTCTAAAAGATATTCTCTTTTCCAGCTGTAGTGCTACATTTTCTGCCATAAGCTGGGCATCAGCTTCTGCAACTTTTACTTCAACTATATTTATCAATATAGTTTTACCTTCAACTATTTTCTGAAGCTGAGATTTTAAAGCTTCAATCCCTTGACCGCCTTTACCTATTATCATTCCAGGTTTAGCTGTAAATATATTTAATTTAACTCTTTTAGCTGCTCTTTCAATCTGAATTTTTGAAACTCCAGCTACAGCAGTTTTTTTCTTTACAAATGTCCTAATTTTATTATCTTCAATCAGATTATCTGCAAAATTTTTTTTATCTGCATACCATTTAGCATCCCAGTCTTTAATTACACCAACTCTTAAGCCATGTGGATGTACTTTCTGTCCCATCTAGTTCCCTCCTTTTTACTCTCTTTCCTTAACTATTAAAGTTATGTGACTGCTTCTTTTATTTATTCTAAATGCTCTTCCCTGAGCATGTGCTTGAAATCTCTTTAACGTTGGACCCTCGCAGGCATACGCTTCTGAAATATACAAATTATCCTTATCTAAATCCAAATTATTCTCTGCATTTGCAACTGCCGATTTCAAAAGCTTATTGACCACTACCGCTCCATCTTTTGGAGTATATTTCAATATGGCAAAAGCCTCATTTACATTTTTTCCTCTAATTAAATCAAGTACAATTCCTACTTTCATTGAGGACATTCTTACGTATCTAGCTATAGCCTTAGCTTCCATTTGTACACTACCTCCTTCCTAGTCCCCTATTGTTGAGCAACACTAGTTGTCTTTTCAGTCTTATCAACTTTTTCAGCAGAGTGTCCTCTGTATGTTCTGGTTAATGCAAATTCCCCTAATTTATGTCCAACCATATCTTCTGATATATACACTGGGACATGTTTCCTTCCATCATGCACTGCTATAGTATGGCCTATCATCTGAGGAAATATCGTTGAACTTCTCGACCATGTCTTTATAACCTTTTTTTCACCATTTTTATTTAACTCATTTATCTTCTTTAAAAGTGATTCCTGTACATAAGGTCCCTTTTTAACTGATCTACTCACTTTTTAGCCTCCCTTCATAAAATATATAACTAATTATGAAACTATTTTTATATTAAAATAAGCAATAAATTAAACCAGTGAAGAGAATGTACATTCTCTTCAAACTATTTACTATTTCTCCCTTTTACCATAAGTTTATCTGAATATTTATTATGCTTTCTGGTTTTAAATCCAAGAGCAGGTTTCCCCCAAGGAGTAAGTGGTCCTGGGTGTCCTACTGGTGCTTTACCTTCACCACCACCATGTGGATGGTCATTAGGATTCATTACAGAACCTCTGACTGTTGGCCTTATTCCCATATGTCTTTTTCTTCCTGCCTTACCTATGTTGACTATCTCATGAGTTAAATTGGAAACTGTTCCTATAGTCGCTCTACATTCTATTCTTATATGTCTCATCTCACCGCTTGGAAGTCTCAATGTAGCATACTTGCCTTCCTTAGCCATAAGTTGTGCAGAGGCACCTGCAGATCTTACAAGCTGTGCTCCTTTCCCAACTTGTAATTCTACGTTGTGAATTATCGTACCAACAGGTATATTTGAGAGTGGAAGACAATTTCCAATCTTTATATCCGCATCCGATCCAGATACTATTATATCTCCAACCTTTAAACCCACTGGAGCTATTATGTATCTTTTTTCTCCGTCCACATAGGCTACAAGAGCTATAAATGCTGATCTATTAGGATCATATTCTATTGTAGCTACCTTCGCTGGTATTCCATCCTTATTCCTTTTAAAATCTATTACTCTATATTTTTGTTTTGTACCGCCACCTATATGGCGAACTGTTATTTTACCGTGAGCATTTCTACCACCGCTTCTCTTTAAAGCCACTAGAAGTGATTTCTCTGGCATATCTGTAGTTATCTCCTCAAATGCATTTACTGTCATATGTCTTCTTGAAGGTGTGGTAGGCTTAAATCCTTTAATTGCCATAACGGTATTCCCTCCCTTTTTTCGCTTATCTGGATTTCTCCAATAACTGCTTCATTCATTGCTTTATTTACTGCTGCATTCCTTCAAAAAATTCTATAGTCTTACTGTCTTCTGTAAGTTTAACAATGGCCTTCTTATAATCAGGTCGTTTTCCAATATGAACACCAACTCTTTTTTTCTTTCCCACATATCTTGCTGTATTTACAGTTTCAACAGTCACATCAAATACATCTTCTACAGCCTTTTTTATCATTAATTTATTGGCATGTATATCAACTATAAAGGTATATTTTTTATCATTCATGCAGCCCATGCTTTTTTCTGTTATAACAGGTCTTTTTATGATATCATAATTAGTATATTTCATTATGCATACACCTCCTCAATTTTTGATACAGCATCCTTAGTTATCATAAGTTTGTCAAATTTTAATATATCATACACGTTTAAATTATTAACAGGAATAACTGATACTCCTGGTATATTTCTCGCTGATCTGTATACATTTTGACTTGATTCAACTGTAACAATCAATGTTTTTTTTGCGTCAAATACATTCAACAATTTTACTATTTCCTTTGTTTTTGGAACATCTATCTCCAAATTATCCAGGACTACCATTTCGTTCTCTTCAACCTTACTGGATAAAGCTGATTTCATAGCTACTTTTCTAACTGATTTTGGAACTGAAATTCTATAATCCCTTGGCTTCACTGCAAAAACTATACCACCGTGAATCCACTGAGGAGCTCTTATAGATCCCTGCCTTGCTCTACCAGTTCCTTTTTGTCTCCAAGGTTTAATTCCACCGCCAGAAACTTCAGCTCTAGTTTTCGCTGACTGTGTTCCCTGTCTCTTATTTGCAAGTTGTGCTACCACTACTTGATGGAGAGCATATTGATTCACTCTAGTTCCAAATACATTATCTGATAATTCAAATTCTCCAATTTTTTGTCCTTCTTTATTAAATAATCCTACATTAGGCATTCTGCATCCTCCTTTCTATTAAAATCAAGCCTTAACAGTATTTCTTATCATTACAAAACTTTTATTAGGCCCTGGTATTCCACCTTTTATTAAAATAACATTTTTTTCAGGAATAACTTTCGCAACTTGTAAATTTAATACCGTGACATTTTTATTGCCCATATGTCCCGGCATTTTCATATTTTTAAAAGTTCTAGATGGATCAGACGAAGCTCCCATCGAACCAACAGCCCTATGAAATTTTGAACCATGTGACATTGGCCCCCTTTGAGCATTCCATCTTCTTATAGTACCCTGAAATCCCTTACCTTTTGAAACTCCTGACACATCTACCTTATCACCTTCAACAAATACATCTACCTTTATTTCCTGTCCGGTTTCATATTTGTCTGCATCATCAACTTTAAACTCTTTTATAAATCTTTTTAGCGGAACACCTGCTTTAGCAAAATGACCCCTTAACGGTTTGTTAACAAGCTTTTCTCTTATATCATTAAATCCCACCTGTATAGCATTATATCCATCTTTTTCTACTGTTTTTTTCTGAACAACTACACAAGGACCTGCTTCAATAACTGTAACAGGAATTACCTTCCCACTTTCATCAAATATCTGGGTCATTCCGAGTTTTTTACCCAGTATAGCCTTCTTCATTTAAATACACCTCCTAAACGTATTAGCGGATCGCATAAACGGTCATAATAGTCAGTAATAATTCTTAATTTATAATTTAATCTCTATATCTACGCCCGCCGGTAAGTCCAATCTCATCAAAGCATCAACAGTTTTAGGTGATGGACTTATTATATCTATAAGCCTTTTGTGAGTCCTTATCTCAAACTGTTCTCTTGAATCCTTATATTTATGTGGAGCCCTTAAGATTGTAACTACATCTTTTTCAGTCGGCAGTGGTACTGGTCCCGCTACCTTTGCTCCCGTGGATTTAGCAGTTTCCACTATTCTCTCAGATGATTGATCCAATATGGTATGATCAAAAGCCTTCAATCTTATTCTTATTTTCTGTTTTGCCATTATTATTTCCCTCCTTTTCATGCACGCTATGCTTCTTACGTACAACAGCGGACACATTCTGTAAACTGTACCAGGCGTTTCATTTAATTTACGCAAAGTGACCTTTTACAAAAGCACCGTCACCTGGTTCAAGACCATGGCATACTCAATCAAGAATTACCCGGAAGTCCGGCAACCTCTTGCTTCATCGCTGTTATAACATCACAACCACTTAATTATACAATAAATTTCTATTTCTGACAAGTGACAAATATAAAATGGGGTGCATTTTTTCCTACTTCCCCATAAATGGATTAATAAGGTAT
>NZ_JBHMIY010000014.1:0-83683 GCF_042436595.1 Clostridium sp. MT-14 | reverse complement strand
AATCCAGAGGCCGGGAGTTCGAATCTCCCTGGGTGCACCATTAAGTATTGATATGACTGGATTTCAGCAATTTAAAATTTGCTGATTTTTTTATTTTTCCCTCCATTTTCCCTCCAAAGTTTTCAATGAGCATTTATTTTATATTGAAAAGATTGTTTATTTTATCAACTGCTTTAAGCTTTTGCTCAGGCATGACATGAACATAAACATTCAGTGTAGTTTGAATATCCGCATGGCCTAGTAACATTTGAACTGTTTTTAAAGATACACCAGCTTCAAACAATCGGGTAGCATAAGTATGCCTTAAACTGTGAAATTTTTTATGAGGAATGTTATTTTTGGCTAGAATTTTGTTATACATTTTTCTTAGATTGCTGGGACCAGTTGGAGTCCCAAATTGTGTAGAAAACAAGTAGTCATTTTTAATATATGCATCCCCTGCCTTGAGCCTTTCTTTTTTCTGATTTAATTCACGTTTTTTTAATATTGATATTACATTCTCAGGTATTGGAACAGACCTGACAGAGTTTTTAGTTTTGGGCGGTGTTTCTATCAGTTCATAATGTTTTTTATCACCATCAAATAAATATACGCCTCTTATTGCCCTTTTTACATGGAGTTCCTTTTTACTGAAATCTATGTCAGCCCATTTTAAGCCTAATAATTCACCCTGCCTTAAACCCGTGCTTAAAGCAAGAATAAATAAAGCCTCAAGCCTATGTCCTTTTATGCCTCTTATAAATTGGTTTTGTTCCTCTATTGTAAAAGCGACTATGTCATCTAATCCATCCTCATCATCCTCGTTCAACGAATTATCCTGAGGTATATCTACACCAGAGCAATAATTTCGGACAATATATCCCTGAGTAAGGCAGTAATTAAAAAAGTTCCTTAATAACTTATTTAAGTTTTTAATAACATTGCTGCTTTTACCTGCATTAAATAAATCATTGTAATATCGTTGTAAATCGAGTGATTTTAAATCTTTGAGCTTTATAGGGTATAATGGTGAAGGTTCAATATAAAGCCTGTAAATGCCCTCATATCTTTCAAAAGTGCTAGGCTTGACGGTATTTTTAACTTTTTCAAATAGCCATAGTTTGCATACATTACCTAAAGTAAGAGTATCATAATTAGTGGCTAGGCCTGCATTTAACCCGTTCTTATATTGTTCTAATTTTGCCTCAGCATCTTTTTTATTTACACCATAAAATTCTTTACGTATTCTTTTTCCATTAGAATCACGTCCCAAGTCCAGATATACCCTATAGTATTTTTTACCGTTCTTAGTTACATTGGTTTTATTTGCCATAGTATCATCTCCATACATCCAGAGTATTAAAATCAATTTCCAAGTCTTTATATATGCCAACCTTTATTTTATCCGTAAATGAATAAGCTTTAGGAGCTCCATAATGCATTGTATCATCAAGTTTGTATATCAATATACTTTTATCCATAGGATTTACTATCCAGTATTCACGTACCTTATATGAGCTGTATAAGCTTAATTTGCGTATATAATCATTGGATGGGTTAAAGGGTGATACTATCTCAATAATCAAGTCTGGGGAGCCAATGCAGCCTTTATCATTTAGTTTATTCTTGTCGCATATTACGGATATATCTGGCTGAACAATGTTCTTACAGTTTTCAATGTTATTATCATCAGTAAGAAATACATCAAAGGGTGAAGGGTATACCTTGCATGGTCCATTGTTGGATTTAATATAGTTATTAAATATGGTTACTAATTCAGTAATTAGTTCCTGGTGCATCCTTGATGGTGCAGGTGACATATCATATATTACACCGTCTATAAGCTCTATTCTGGTACCTTCAGGGTAATTCATGTAGTCAGCATAGGTGTAAACTTTATTCTTAGCTGTATTATCCATAATTCTTATCTCCTTTCATTTCATAATTTTGTTATACCATATCAGCGTTCCACAAACGTGTCCACGATTGATTTTACTAGGTTACCCTTTAAAAGGAAAGCCCATCTGAGTTTATTGGATTTTTCAAAAAAACCCAACCAAGTGTAAATCCACTTAGTTTATCACTTATTTGTGTAAAACTTATGTTTTCGACATTTATGTATAAAACCTAACCAGGTGACTGATAGTCCCCTAGTTATGCAATTCGCCTTTAAAGGCGAATATGATATTATCGTAGTCGCATATTTGACGGTGGGAAATCCCACGTTCAACGAATTTCGTACAACGGAAATATTATTTATGCTGCTCAGGTGGTTTTATATTATACTTATTAACTGCTTTACATCTAGGGCATTTGATTTCTATGTATGCAGTACCTTTTATTTTCATAAGCAGCTTACCACATTTAGTACATCTTATTTCAATCATTAATTTTCCCTCCAAAAGATTTTAAGGTAAATTAGGATTTCTAATAAATTTAAGCTCACTTTCTTTAGGCTCATCATTTACTAAACCATACCTTATTAAGTAATTTTTGAATATTTTGTCTAAAATATCATTAATTCTTTTAATTTTTATATCTCTCAAATTATAAATTTTATAAAAATCATTATCTTTAATAAGTTTACTACTAACTATAAAACTATCATTAGAAAAACTGTGTAATTCCCACGTTAACTCTCTATAAAGATCTAAATTATTAGTTAGGGTTTTAATTACTATATCACTATTTTTTAAATTACTTGGTTTATAAAATTCTCCTATTATTATGTTATACATAGAATTAAGAGCATCCAAAATTTTTTCTTTATATTGCGGATTTTTATCTATGAGATTATTTATAATTTTTAAAGAACTGGCATTTCTCTGTTCTTCAGTGGTATATGGAATAAGCTCTTTTATATTGATGTCAAGTGCTTTCGATATTTTGTTTAGCACATCTATGCTAGGATTTTTTTTCTGACCTAATTCTAATTGCTGTAGGTAAGATGGTGAAATTCCAGATGCTTCGGCTAATTTTTTTTGCGATAATCCTTTAGTTTTTCTGATGTTTTTTATTTTATCACCTATCATTGCAGACCTCCTAATTAATATGAATTTATATATAAGTATACCACACATTTTTAAAGAAATACACACTAGAGTGTTGACATTCTCAAGAATGTGGTATATTATAATAATATACATTCTCAAGAGTGTAAGAGAGGAGAAATAAGATGGGATTAAATATAAAATTATCAAGAATAAAAAAAGGCATTAAACAATATGAACTAGCTGAGAAAATTGGAATTTCTAGGTACTCTTTATCAGCATTGGAAAGGGGGAAAGTAAAGCATCCAAGTATTAAAATAATGAAAAAAATTTGTAAGGAACTTGATGCAACGCCAGAAGAATTATTTTTTAATGATGAGAAGGAGGGATAAGATGGACAAACCAATAATTAAAGAATTTGAAGGTAATAAAATAGCGACACTTGTATGGAACGATAGAGTGTGTTGGATAGCTAATAATATTGCATCTGCTTTAGACTATGCTGACCCGTCTACTACTGTAGGGCAATGCATAAAGGGAGAAGATTTTAAGACAGGTATTGAATATCAGGTTTTAAGGGACAAAGCTTTAAAGAAATTTAAAGATATGGTAAATGTTGCTATCGAGGAAATCTCGGTACCAAATAAAGTAACTCAATTAACAATATTTTATGAAGAGGGGTTATTTGGATTTACAGTATGGGCACATAAGCCGACGGGGATAAGACTTAGGAAGTGGATAAGGAGAGATGTACTACCTGCTATACATCATACAGGAGGCTATATAGATAATGATGATTTGTTTGTAGAAACTTATTTACCATTTGCTGATGACAATACAAAAGCTATGTTTAAAAATACTTTATCTGTATTTAGAAAACAAAATAAGGAATTAAGCCATAAGCAAGATGTAATTGATGGCTTAGTGAAAGATATACCGATTGAAGGCAAGAGGAAACTTATAAATCGTGTGGTGAGGTACAAGGGTGCTAGTTTTAAGGAAAGATGGGATTTATTATATAAACAATTTGAATATGATTACGGCCTTAAAAGTATTGAAGCCGCATATAAAAAATATAATCAATCTCACAAACCCAAATTAACAAGCAAGATTGATTATGTAGACAAAATACTGGGCATGATTCCAGAGCTGTATAAAACAGCTTGTGTCCTTTTTGAAAGTGACATAAGAGAACTACAGCGGAAGATGTTCAGTACAATAAACCCTAGTGCAATTATAGCACTAGATAAGGGGGATTACAATGCAGAATTTTAAAGTACTTCCAAGCAAACCAGACCCAAGTAAAATTATGACGGTGAAGCAATTTTATGAATCTACACCGTTTGGACTAGAGAAGATATATCAGCTATGTCATAGAAAGGATTTCCCAAGTTTAAAGGTAGGAAAAAGATATTATATTTTGAGGGATAGAGTAATGGAGTGGTTTGAGCAGCACACAGATGAACAGATATAAAAGCAATATACAGAATTTTCAATCAGTAGGTGATGCACATGAGTAGGAAAAAGAAAAATCTATATTTACGGCCATATCAATATGCAGGGGAACAGCATCCTAGAAATGCAGGCATATACATAAGCTTGGTAACCAGTCCTGCATGGTATGACTTAAAGGATAGTAGCAAACATTTATATATACAATTAATAGCAAAAATGAATGTAGGTGATCCGTTTGTATTCTTTTATAGACCTGAGCTTAAAAAGATACACATAGACCACAAAACATATATAAGAGCACTAGATGACCTGACATTCCATGGATTTATTAAGATTGCCGGATATATGTATATGAATAAATTTAAGCCTACTGTGTGTGTCAAGCCTACGGATGCATGGAGAAATTGGACAGGTAATATCAGTGCTGATGAATTTATAAAAAAATATATACCGAATGAAAATACCAGGACAGGTAATAAGGTTTTTGATTTAAAACCGTTTAAAGGAGGCAAAGTTATAGACCTGACTGAGCAGTATAAAAAATAAAAGATAGGGTCAAATTTCCCCACACTAGTATGGGGAAGAATTCCCCACACTGGCATTAAAAAAATGGATTAAATTTAGGAGCTAGGGACAAAATTCCCCACACTGATTTTAGGGCTTAACTTGATTATATCAATGCTTACGGGGCATTTTAATAATGATTATCCACCGGGACAAAATTCCCCACTTATTAATTATTACCATACCAGTGTTTTTTAAAATAGCACTTTTATTACAGAACTTCTATAAACAGCAGACCTATTACTTACTACAGATTTAAGAATTAATTATAGATTAGGAGAGTGATTTTATGGCTTTAAGTGAAGAAGCTAAAACAGCAAGACGAGCATATCAGAGAGAATATCGAAAGAAACATCATGAGCATTATTTAGAGAGAATGAAGGAATGGAGGGCTAAAAATAAGGATAAAGTACGTCAGCACAATATAAACTACTGGGAAAAGAAGGGCAGGCAATTAAAAGAAAATAATGATCCTATGAATCAATTTATAAAAGAGAGATGCAACTTATCCTCAGAGTTATCTGTAAGTAATAAACAACTGGCACAGGCCTTTAATGAATGGAATAATAGCAGCTTAACAACTTCTCAGTTCTCACTACAGTTTAAGGATACAGCTGTAGAACTAGGATTGCAAAAGAAAAGGACTAAATATGGAATGTTATGGGAAGGTTTAGGGCTTAAAAATGTTACTACACTAGAAGGGGAGGAGTAAATAAATGTCAGATAAAGAGAGTACTGAAAAGGCAATACAGAGCATAATTGATTCAGCTATTGAAACTAATTCCAGACAGATGGCAAGAACAAAGTTATTAGGCGAAGGACTGGAAAGCTGCCCTGATGAATGGAGAATACAAGCTAATGATTTATATGAGATATTGAGGTTTAATACGGAGATGCGGGATGATTATATACGATTTTTAAAAGACTTAAAAGAGGGCCTGAAATACATTGATGATACTAGCAAATTGTATGATTTAGTGCTGGATATAGGGGACAGCCTGGAGGAACTTGATAAAACTGATTCTAAGTATATAAAGAGATTTGATGGATTCACTAAAAATACATTAGGGGGTGAGTAATTATGGATATTAGTAAACCAGAACTTATAAAGACGATTAAGAAGGACATTGACACAGCTGATAGGACTTCTGAATTGCTTACTACAGAGGAACAGTGTATATATGTGAAAGTTTTGAAAAATTTATTGAAAGATTTGGAGGATTGAATATGCTAGAAAGCTGGAGAAGATAGAAAGGGGTAAGGCTAGGGAAAGGATGACAGAAGGGATAAACCAATATAGCCCTAAGGAAAAATTTCCTGAAGGCTGTGGCCAAGCAAGAGATATAGTAGCTGAAAAGTCTGGATTCGGGAGTGGCAAGAATTTTGAGAAGGCTAAATATATATCAGATAATGCAGATGATGAAATGATTAAGTCACTTGATGAAGGAGGAATTGAAACATGGAAACAATACCAAAATCAGAAGCTGAAAGGCTATCAAATAGTGTCATGAAATATATTAAAAAGGCTAGATATTTTAAAATTAGGGTAAACCTACCAGGTATTACAGACCCTGAAGTGGAGAAGGAAACTGCGATTGAAGGGCTTAAGAAAGGATTTGATATATTAAATGTATCAAAGGTAACTGGAAAAGGCTCACACAGACGGATCTATGTGAACCTTAGAGTAAAGAACTAGAATTATTTGATACAAAAGTTCAGAGCCTTTGACGAAAATAAATACAAATTGTAAGTATAATATTTACTTACAGTATTAGAGTACCATAACACTAGTGCTAAATCAAGGAGGTGTTAAAATGTCGGTGCCAATATTTTTAAGTTATATGGACTACTGCAGAGTAAGACATAAGAAAGCCACATTGAAGGAATTACATCAATGGAAAAAGTTATTTAATCATAGATAGGAGGTAAAAATAATGTTACCAGATTGGGCAGAGGAAAAGAAAAAGGAATCAGAAATGAAGGAAAAACCTTTGTTGAAAAGAGTTATTTTGAAAATTAAAAGGAGGAAAAAAAGTAAATGAATAAGATTGATGAAAAGGCACTAGACCACCAGACAATACCTTCTAAGTGTATCAATGAATTAATGGAGTATTGTAAGGATAAATTTGAAACAACAGGAGGAATAGCAATGTTTTCAACGTGTATCAACTATGGTATTATGTTGGGTAAACGTCAGGAAAGGAAAAAACACGAGTCAGAACTTGAATTACTGAGACTACAGAATTTTCGATTAAAAACTATTTTGCACAAAATAGAAGACTGTGCAAATTTCTTTTAAAATATTATAAGGGGGGTTGATGTTGAATTAATGTTATAGTACACTAGTATTATAGAAGAATATGTTAAGTACCCTACTCTTAGGAGTGGAAGCTGTAAAAGGCGCGGGAAGTTTGAAAACGGAGATATTCCGTTAGTAGATTTCTTGTGCCTTTTTTACGTTGAAAGGAGAACATATGAGCTTATTAGATAAATTGTTTCATCGAAATAAAAATCCTGCTGATAAACAGAATACCCAGAGAGTTGAAGTTATGAGCGGTAGTCCCGCAGTGTTTACACCATTTTCGGGAGATGCCTATTCAAATGATTTATACAGGAGTGCGGTTGATGCTATAGCAAAGAATTTTTCCAAGTTAATTCCAAGTCATGTAATTATGAATGGAGAACAGCGTAAAGACGGGGATTCAGTTTTAAACTACATACTGCAGTCAAGACCTAACCCCTATATGTCAACCTATGATTTTTTATATAAAGTATCAACACATTATTTTTTATATAATAATGCATTTGCTTATTTGTCTTTTGATGATAAAGGGAGCCTTGAGGCTATATATCCATTGAGTCCCTTACAGGTAGAATTTCTTACGGATGCAACAGGGGCATTGTATTGTAAATTCTTATTTTCAAGAGGCAAGACATTTATATTCCGTTATGATGATGTGATGGTATTAAGGCGGTTCTATAATTCAAATGACCTGCTGGGTGATGATAACAGAGCAATAATGCCTACGCTTGATTTGGCACATACTCAAAACCAAGGTATGGAGAATTCAATAAAGAATTCAGCACAGATAAGAGGGTTATTAAAATACAACCAAGTTCTATCCGGTGAAAAACTGAAAGAGTCGAAAGAGGCGTTTATAAATGATTATTTGAGTATCGAAAACAACGGAGGTATTGCTGCACTGGATACTAAAATGGACTATCAGCCTATAGAAAACAAACCTGTATTTATAAACGGCCAGCAGTTAACTGAGATTAAAAATAGGATATACAGTTATTTGGGTATAAGTGAAAATATCGTAAATTGCACATATTCAGAAGATGAATGGAGTGCGTTTTATGAATCCACAATAGAACCACTGGCAACACAGATGGGTCAGGAGCTTACAAATAAGTTATTTACACAGCGTGAGCAGAGTTTTGGCAATAGTATAATGCTTGAAAGTGATAAACTTCAGTTTACATCAAATTCAACTAAGGTAACGGCATTAAAAGAATTGATGCCACTGGGATTACTTACTATAAACCAGGCATTAAAGATATTGAACTTACCAGGTATAGAAAATGGCGACACCCGTTACCAGACTTTAAATGTAGCTGATACAAATATTGTTAATCAATACCAGATGAAGGGAGGAAACAACAATGCAGGAGAACAGGGAAATCAGGTCAGCCGAAATCAGGGCGGACAAGGCACAGGACAGCAAGAATAGTATACTTCTAGGTACTCCAATAGTGTTTGATAAGCCCACAACTATAAACGGGCGATATGGCAGTTATACGGAGATTATTAAAAGGGATGCTGTAAGTGAAAATTTACTTAAAGATGTTCCACTTTTATACAACCATGATGTAAATTCAATCCCACTGGCCAGAAGTCCTGAAACCATGGAACTGAGAAAAAGCGGTGTAGGTATCGAAATGAGGGCTACACTTCCAGACACACCAAAAGCAAAGGAAATATATTCAAGTGTGTCACGTGGTGATATAAAGGGCATGAGTTTTGCTTTTAAGGTTCCTAAGGGCGGAGATGAATATGATTCTAAGACCAATACCAGGACAATAAATAAGATTGAAAGATTATATGAGGTTTCAATAACTCCATTTCCAGCATATCAGGAAACAAGTATTGAGGCACGGATGGAAGATATATTCAAAAGAAATACATTAGTCCAGGAAGCAAAGACCAAAGTAAATGACATTTTAAGGATACAGCTTAAAAGTAAAGTAAATCAAATTTTAGGAGAGGATGATAAATAATGAAATTTGCAACAGTACAGGAAGCATTTAATTATTATAATTCAAAAGATATTGAGGAAATTGAGAAAAGGGCAGCAGAGATAGGAAAACTGATAGACGGTAATGAGGATGCAGATGTTCAGTCATTAAATATTGAACTTGACGGACTGAAACAGGCCAAAGAAAACATAATTGAAAAAAGGAATAAATCAAATAAAGGTTTCAACCCTGTAACGGGCATGGAATTCAATAAAGGTGTTGATATTCCAGAGGGGACCGATTTATTTAAAACAAAAGAGTATAGAAGTGCATTCTTCAAGGAAATGTTAGGTCAGAAATTAACTGAAGCCGAAAAAAATATATATGAGCGTGCAAGAATGGAAAAAAGGGCAGATACTTTCAATGCAATGAGTAATAGTGCGGCAGTACTTCCAACCCAGACACTTAATGAAATAATTGAGAAGGCAAGAACGCAGGGCGGATTGATATCGGCAGTAAGGCAGTTCAATATACCATCTAATCTATCGGTTCCAATAGGAACACCAGGCACAAAGGCAAACTGGCATGTAGAAGGTGTGGCAGTTGAATCTGAAAAAGTAGATACGGTATCAGTTAGTTTTTCAGCATATGAAATACTTAAAGTATTTAGTATGTCAGCAATAGCAAATAAAATGAGCATAGGAGCATTTGAAAGCTATCTTGAAACAGAGCTGACTAATTGTGTGATGGATACACTAAATGAAGCCATGGTAAGTGGTACAGGCTCAGGACAGGGCACTGGATTAATTACAGGTATTACATGGGATGCAACCAATAGTTTCACATATGCAGATAAGCCGGCATATACAGATTTTACTAAAATGTTGGGAATGTTAAAAAGAGGATACGGGGCCAATGCAAAGTTTGCTATGAATAACGCATCACTATATAACTTGGTATATAGCTTGGTAGATAATAATGATAGACCTTTATTTATAGCAGATGCACAACAGCAGCAGATAGGATATATACTGGGTAAGCCAATAATTATAGACGATTATATACCAGATGATACTATACTCTTAGGGGACTTTAATTATATGGGATATAACTTACCACAGGGTGTACTGTTAGAAGTATCCAGAGAGTCAAGCTTTAAATCTGGATTGATAGACTACAGGGCACTGGCAATAGCTGATTGTAAACCAATAGTACCAGAAGCATTTCTCAAACTATCAAAGGCAGTAACACCTTAGTATATAGATTGTAATGGTGTAGTACATAATACAGTGCTACACCTTTTTAATTAGGAGTGTGATGTATATATGAATATACTTACAATGGATGAAGCACATAACATATTGAGGGTTGATGGTAATGAATTAGATATAGAGATACAGGCATTGATAGATGCTATACCACCATACTTAGAAGCGACAACAGGTAGGACATGGACAGATGATGATACAATACATCCAATGGCAAAGGCAGCAGCACAGTTCATATTGGTGTTGTGGTTTGATCCAATGGATAGGGATATAGATAAATTGAGGAAAGCAATAGATAGTTTACTGACTGCACTGGAAGCAGTAGGGAGAAGTATGAATAATGGCTAGAGAATTTAGCAAGGCATTTTATCATAGCAAGGAATGGGTTAAATGCAGAGATGGATATATAAGAAGCAGACATTATGTATGTGAGAGGTGTGGGAAGCCTGCAACAATAGTTCATCATAAAAAATTCATAAATCCGGGGAATATAAATAATCCAGAAATAACATTAAATTGGAATAACCTAGAAGCCCTATGTATAGACTGCCATGACCAGATACACAATAGAAATCATCAAATAACCACAAAAGAAACTGTATTTGATGAAAATGGAAATCTTATCAAGTCCCCCCCAGGTCGGTAAAAACAATGGCTGACGCGGAGACCACATGGGGGAGCTTTCTTTACCTCTCTCATGTATATCCACGCGAAAGATATAATAAATCATATAAAGAGTTATTTAATACTATATAATAAGGAGATGGATTTTAATGGAAAAAGATAAAGTTATAGATATTTCAACTGATATGAAAAAACTTAGAACGATATTGAGAAAGTTACCAAAAGATAAGGTTACAGTTGTAGAGCCACTATTTAAAGAGTTGGAATTTATGCAAAGGACTCTTGAATCGTTAAAGAAAGAAATTGAAACTATAGGAGTTGTAACTGAATTTAAAAATGGCAGACAGGATTTTTTAAAGGAGAACCCAGCATTAAAAAGTTACACGGCACTAATACAGAAATACGGGAATATATATAAGCAGGTTATTAGTTTATTACCTAAAGATGACGGCGAGTCTAAAGATGAATTGATAGAATTTGTAAAGAAGTGATTACATGAATTATATACAGCAATATTACGAAAAAATTAAATCTGGAAAGTATACTGTATCCAAGAGGGTGGAAAAACAATATAAAAGGCTTGTGCATGATATTGAGCATCCAAGTAAATACGTATTTGATGAAAATAAGGCCAATAGGCCCATAGAGTTTATAGAAAAATTCTGTAAGCACTCAAAGGGTGAATGGGCAGGGAAACCAGTTAAATTGGAGCTATTCCAAAAGGCTTTTATATCTGCACTGTTTGGGTTTGCTGATAAGGATACAGGGTTAAGGCGTTACCGTGAAGCCATGTTTTATGTGGCCAGGAAGAACGGTAAAACAACAATGCTGTCCGGTATAGCCTTGTATATGCTTATGGCAGATGGTGAAGGTGGTGCAGAGGTGTATTCAATAGCATCTAAAAAAGACCAGGCCAAGTTATGTTTTGACGAGGCTTTAAACATGGCAAGGCAAAGTCCTTATCTATCAAAACACCTGAAGAAGCGTAAAACTGACTTGTATTTCCCTCTTACAATGTCAAAGTTTCAGGCATTGGGGAAGAATTCAGATACCTTGGATGGATTAAATTCCCACTGTGTTATTATTGATGAACTTCATAGCATCAAGGACAGGAATATATATGAGGTTATGAAACAGTCACAGAGTGCCAGGAGAGAGCCTTTATTAATCATGATAACTACAGCTGGAACAGTAAGAGAGAGCATATTTGATGATATGTATGAATATGGCTGTAAAGTAGCTGACGGCACTATTGAAGATGATACATTTTTACCGATACTTTATGAATTGGACGATAAAGAAGAATGGAGAAATTCAAAATGTTGGCCTAAAGCTAATCCAGGTTTAGGAGTAATTAAGAAAGTTGATGATTTAAAAATTAAAGTTAAAAGGGCAAAGAGCAATCCTAATGATGTTACAGGAATTTTATGCAAGGATTTTAATGTAAGGTGTACCGTATCGACTGCATGGCTTACTTTCGATACCATAAACAATGAGGAAACCTTTGACATAGATAAATTTCATGATTGTTATGCTATAGGTGGGGCAGACCTATCAATTACTACAGACCTTACAGCGGCAACACTTTTAATGATGGATCCGGAAACTCAAAAAAGATATGTAACTCAGATGTACTGGCTCCCTAAAGAAAGCTTTAATGAGAGGGTTCACCATGACAAAATACCATATGATAAATGGCTTGAACGTGGCCTATTGAGGTTATGTGAAGGTAATAGTATTGATTATAGGGATATTACAGCGTGGTTTCTTGAAATGCTAAATGACAAGGAAATAACTCCATTATGGATATATTATGATTCTTACAGTGCTAAATACTGGGTTGAGGAAATGAAAAATAATGGTTTTAAGATGAAGAGGTGTATCCAGGGTGCAAAGACTTTATCACTTCCAATGCAGCAGTTAGGGGCAGATTTACAGGCTAAGAAAATCAACTATAACAATAATCCAATACTGAAATGGTGTATGACAAATACAGGAGTTGAAACAGATAGAAATGGAAATATAGTACCTATAAAAAATCAAGCTGCAAAGATGAGAATTGATGGACTAGCATCATTACTGGATAGTTATGTGGGATTGTATGAGCATTATGAGGAATTTTTAAGGGCAATACAGTAGGAGTTGATATAATGAAAAATTTAAAAAATAAGAAAATTAATATATTTCACTGGATTGACGTAGAAAATGAATTAGGTGAAACCGATCATGAATTGCAATATCTAGTTCAAAATGTATGGGCTTATTACAGACATGCAACAACTAAAGAAACGCAAATGGCAATTGTAGCACAGACGAAAGTAGAAGGCATTTTTATAATAAATTGGCGTAGTGATGTAGATTTAAATTGTATTATAGAATACAATGGTAGGAAGTATAATATTACTGATATTGATGATTTCGAGGGCAGAAAAACGGATTTAAAGATTACGGCTTATACAAAAGATAATTATAATAATTAATAAGAATAAAGTTAATTCTAATAAATGTTATTAAAAGGTGTATATTATGGTTTTAACTGAAAATGAAGCCTTTTTACTTGCATCAGGATATACTTTTGATGTATCGAATGTAAGGATTAAGACCATTTGCCATAAGATACTGGATATAAGGGATATGAAGGTTAAAGACATATACATGATAGCTGACTATGAAGAAGCATTGGAATTATATAGGCACTATAAGAAAGGCTATATGCGTAAAATAGGTCTCCATAGAAAACCTGAATTCGTAAATAATACTTTAATGGTTCAGCTTGATAAGGAAGGGCGTGGTTAAAATGGCCATGCCTTTTTTAGATGTCTTCAATTTTGAAGGGTTCGGCATAAATGTAGAACCAACCTACTATCAGTCAGTTAGTTGATCCAGTTCAGCATCTACATAGGTAGGTTATAAACCAAAAGCCAGGTCAATATTATTGACTTGCCTATCAAGTTCAGCATCTACATAGGTAGGTTATAAACAGAACCAGGTAGGTTTAAACGACCTCGTTGGTAAAAGTTCAGCATCTACATAGGTACTTTGGCCATTGAGATAAATCCACGTTTCCCTGCAAGGATACGTCAGTTCAGTACCTACATATGTACTTTGGCCATTGTTCATCAAGATATTTAGCCGAGGAAAAATTTCTCTGGTTATCATCTACATATGTACTTTGGCCATTCGTCATTAATGACGAAAACCCTCAAGGTGAGACGGGTAGAAAATTCTGCTGGTTATTTAACCGGCTGAAAATTTAGCTGGCTGTAATATATATGACGACGGCTAAAAATTTAGCTGTCCTCTTTTTTTACCTGTATAATTTTTAANTTATTTAACCGGCTGAAAATTTAGCTGGCTGTAATATATATGACGACGGCTAAAAATTTAGCTGTCCTCTTTTTTTACCTGTATAATTTTTAAATTCTATGGTATAATATCAGTAATAAGAAGGGTGGATTATGAATTTAGTCTGCTTGATTAAATTTGTATAAGTGTTAAATAATAGATAGTTTGAGCAAAGGGCTATCTATTATTTAATATTGACTTTAATAGTGTGTATTGTATAATTAACTTAAGAATAGAGATAATAAAAACAGGATGCTGGTAACATCCTGTAGTATACAACTCAGTTGTTAAGGCAACTAGTAAAGCGAACTTATAAAAAAGTGGCCATACCAATCGCGTCGGTGGGCTACTTTTTTATATTATTTATTAGCACGATAATTAGATTTATCAAAGCTATCAAAAACGATAGAGCAGCAAAAACTACTATAAACATTTCGTACATATGTATCACCTCCCTTCTTAAAGGGATGGCAATACCAGTTGCCCACACACAACTTATTGAATTGTACATTTCACATTATATCATAGAATATAGATGCTGAAAATGTAAATTTATTTATGCAGGTGAGTAGCAAAATGCTATTAAAACCAACATAGAGCCGTTTTAAGATAGGCTTTATATTAAGACGAATTAACCTTTAAACATGTAAAAGTTAAAATATGGAGCATGAAGGTATATGAATGTGAGATAATATATCTGGGGTTAAATATTTTAGGTGTATGGTGTTTTGCCACCCACCTAAAAGCATTGATATTATTAAAATTACATGTATAAAATTTGCCCCTCTTTTTGCCACCTATAGTTTAGGATAATCAAGTATGGACAGGCATATATTAAAAAATGAAATGATTATATATAAGGGATTGAGGGGTATTTAAAATTATCAAAATGTGCTCCTCGAAAATCCAGAGGCCGGGAGTTCGAATCTCCCTGGGTGCATCATTAAGTATTGAAATTAAAGGATTTGCAGAAATGCAGATCCTTTTTAAAAATTTTGTTATCATTCACTTGATCGTATATAATTATATTGAAGTGATGAGTATTCAAAACGTAGATGACTATGAAAAAAGTCAATAGTTACTACAGACTTTTGAGGTGATCAATATGAAATATTATGTTAGTGATGTGGCGCGTATACTTGGGTTGACACCAGGTGCATTACATTTTTTTGAGAGCAAAGATATTATTAATGCAAAAAAAGAAGATAATGGATACCGTTATTATGATGAAGAGGATGTTTTTAGGCTGCTGTCTTACTTCAAATATCATTCAATGGGTATTCCTCTCAAGGATATAGGAAGACATTTCAGCGGAAAAGTACCAGCAGAAATATATTCACAAGTGGGTCGATGCCATGCCTGCTACTCATCTTTCTGTTTTTTGCACCGGATGGAAAAATGAAACCGATGAATCAACGGCAGTTTTGGGTTATTCAATAAGACCTGAGGAAGCAGAAAAGTTAAATTTGCCGTTTGACAAAGGGAAAATGGTATCCTTGCATTCACTTCCCTGCTATCACACAATTGTTACTGCCGATTCAGATTTTGCCTATTTTCCCGGCAAAGTTTTTCATAAAACATTGGAAGCTATCCGCGAACGTAATCTGGTTCCTTCTTCGGCGCCTTTTGGCAATGTTTTGTTGGTAGATGTGGATAGCAATACAACGCATCCTATAGTGGAATTATGGTGCCCAATCCATTAATCTAATATTGAATTGTTATACACTTTTCTGTCCTGCATTTATGTATAGGAGACGAATGGTGTATTTTTTATTGAAAAATTATTATAACTCTTGACTTAATAGTTACTATGAAAAAAACCAGGGGTGAAAATCCCTGGAATGAGGTTTAATACAACATGAGTTTAAACACCGGGGATTCATCATCCCCAGCATAAAGTAAGTATCAACGCACCAAGAAATAAATATTTTAGTTCATATGGAATTTAAATATTTTAACATCTTAAATACCTTGATATCCTTACACGAATAGTATGCGTTAAAATTGAAATATTATTCTGGTAATTTTAGGAAGATGATTATGTGGAAAAGTTGATAGCGTATAAAAGAAAATAAAGAAGAATTAAATAAAAGTGAATTATAGGGCACCAGAAAATCTAGTATTTATTGCCATTTTTTTATTTTAGCAGGATATTATCATTGCTTGTAGAAATTTATATAGACGTAAAAATTGAGGAGGAAATAATATATATGGATAAAGAGAATTTAAAGCAAGAAATATTAGACATACTAGAAAAACATAATTATATAAGCAGATTAAGTGAATGCCCAATGACTACTTTAAGATTTCTTTTAAAAATAGATGATGCTCATTTGGATGCTTCTCTAATTTATGATGCTTTATGTGAACTCCAAGAAGAAGATAAAGTAATAAAAAGTTTTGAACCATTTGCCGGTGATTTGAATATGAAAATTAATGCGTCAAGATGGTATTTAAAACAACAGGGAAAAGAGGAAAGCCCTAAGAAGAGTATAGATTAATTTCTATGCTCTTTTAATTAAATAGTTAAAGTATCTTAGAGAGTATAACAGCCCCTTGTTTTAATACATATGGATGAGTTTATTATTAGGACAAACACTACTTATTTTGGATTTATAAAATGTGGTGAACCTGCAGCCATGATGTCTATATAAGATAAGTATATAGAAAAAGCTAAAAATAGCTTTTTTTATTTTTGTACCTCATATGTTAGAATTATGTTATTACGAATATTGGAGGTATCTATGAGAAGCAGAAATAAGATAAAATTAAGTAAAGAAACAAATTATTCATACAATAATTAGATTTGTTACAAATAGTTAACTAATACGACACTAAGCTGTAATAGAAACCACATATACTTATATATATCAGATATTTAAACGTTAATTAAAAATAAATTTAAAAACCATTTAAAATGGTAATTACCAAATTGGTGCCTGCGGTTGCAGGGTACTGTAAACTTAAATGCAACCACCACAAGATTCTTTATAAAATTTGGTCTCCCTTAATTATATTTTAAAATAAGCATTCGTCATTTAGGATGCTTATTTTTCTTTATATAAAGGAAAATGGGGGGCATGTAAACTGGAATGATCTCATGAGTGTAATGTATATGAGCATGTGAGGAATAAAGATACTATAGGAATAATACAATTAGAATATAGAGATCTATTGGAACAATTCAGTATATGTACAGGCCATTATATGGATATAACCAAGAATCCAACAGATTAAAGGCGTGTGTAAATACTTTAACTACTGTGAAGGGGATGGAGAAAGTTACATGGGATATAGGAATTCCGCAAACCTAAAAAACAAAATATATAAGGATTTATTTCTAATATTTATAATGGGTGCTCTATACATGGTATTTGAGGGGTTATGGCGTGGCTGGACACATATAAGTATGCTGGTAGTAGGTGGAACAGCGGCCTTCTTTATAGGAAGACTTAATGAGTATCCTAAATTTTATGATAGGAAAATGTGGCAGGAATGCGTAATTGGAACTTTCATAGCTCTCGCATTGGAATTTACTTCAGGGATTATATTAAACATATGGTTAGGACTTGATGTGTGGGATTATTCTGATGAGCCTTTTAATTTATATGGACAGATATGTTTGCCTTACGCTGTATTGTGGTTTGTGTTGATGCCACTTTGTATATATTTGGATGATTATTTGAGATATAAGCTATTTGGAGAGAAAAGGCCTGTGGGATTATTAAAAAATTATAGAGATCTATTTGCAGATAATTAAAAGTAAAATATATAAGTATAAAAGCCTAAAGGAGAAAAAGGGCTTTATTTTTTACATAAAATATTAATAATGTTGTAACAAAACTGTGACAGAAGAAATCTAAACTTATATTTAGTCTAGATAAAAAACAAATTTGATGGAAAGAAAGTGATTATATCGTGAAAAAGATACTTATTCCAATATTGGTAGTGGTAATAGCAGTAGTAAGCATTGTAGTATATAGAAATACTACAAAAAAATCCGAAAACAATAAATCACAATCTTCGCAGACTCAAGTAACCATCCAGAATATTGAAAGTACAGTTTCCGGCTCAGGAAGTGTTGTGCCCCTGAATAGTGGAACAATTAAAGCTGAAGGAAAAGATACTGTATCTCAGGTACTTGTAAGCAAAGATCAAACGGTAACTGCAGGGCAGGAACTTATTGCTTTTGAAGATGGAAGTGCCGCAATAACAGCTCCCTATGACGGAATAATAAGTCAGGTAAATGTAAGTGCAGGAGATAGTGTAAATCCAAATCAGGCTCTTTTGAGTATATTTGATAACAAGAATTTCTATACCACAATATCCGTAGACGAGACAGATGTGCCGAATTTGAAAATTGGGCAAAAGGCCAATATAAAAGTCAATGCATTTCCAGATACCAGTTTCACAGGTACTGTCAAGGATATAAGTCAACAGGGAACATATTCCAATGGAGTGTCAACTTTTAACGTAATTATATATTTTGATAAAATAAATGACATAAAATCCGGAATGTCTACAGAGGCTTCCATAGTAACAGCATCAAAAAATAATGTACTTGCTGTACCTATAGAAGCAATAAGAGATATGGATGGTAAAAAATTTGTAATACTATCTTCTGACGATGGAAAAATGAAAATGCAGCAAGTTCAGGTAGGAATTAATAACGGCAAAATGGTTCAAATAGTTGAGGGGCTAACAGAAGGGCAAAAAGTTCAATTACCTCAGATTGAAAGTTCAAGCGGAAGTCAGTCCTCAGCAAAAAGCAGAAGCGGATTTGGAATGATGAGAAGCGGAGGAATAGGTAATTCTAGACAAAGTGGAAATGGTGGAAGCCAAAATAGAGGAACAAATTAATTATGGGATAAAATGAAATACGTGGGAAAGGAGAACTTTTATGATAGAAATTAAAAATCTGTGCAAGTACTATACTATGGGAGATACTAAAATAAAGGCACTGGATAATATCAATTTAAGTATATCTGATAATGAATTTGTTTCAATTGTAGGTCCCTCAGGTTCCGGCAAATCTACACTTATGAATATAATTGGATGCCTTGATGTCTGCGATTCTGGAGACTATATTCTAAATGGTATAAGTATAAATGAAATGAGTGAGTCTGAGTTAGCTGACGTAAGAAATAAACAGATAGGATTTATATTTCAAAATTTTAACCTGCTTTCTAAAATGAATGCTGTAGAAAATGTAGAAGTACCTCTCCTATATAGGGGGATAAGTGAGAAGAAATGCAGGGAGAGGGCCATGGAGTGCCTTGAAAAGGTGAAACTTAAAGGAAGAGAGTATCATAGGCCAAATCAACTTTCAGGAGGGCAGCAGCAAAGGGTAGCTATTGCAAGGGCACTGGCAGGAGGGCCGAAAATCATACTGGCAGACGAACCTACAGGTGCCCTGGACAGAAAGACAAGTGAGGAAATAATGAATACTATGAAAGAACTCCATAAAAGTGGTAAGACTATAATATTGATAACTCACGATTTGAAAATTGCAAGACAGGCAAAGAGGATTGTGAGCATGGAAGATGGAAAATTGAAGGATGGGAAATTATACATGGAGGAGGATTGATTAACATATGAGATTATTTCAGACTTTAAAGCTAGCTATAAAAAATATAATAAGCAATAAATTGAGGTCTATTCTCACCATGATAGGTATAATTATAGGAATTTCTTCCGTTATAGTATTGGTAGGTATGGGAAGCGGCTCCACAAAACAGATAACTTCCCAGGTTCAGGCTCTTGGAACTAATCTTATTATGGCAAATACCTCCAATAACAATGGAACCAAGCAATTTACCCTTGAGGATGTAAAAAATATTCAGGATTTGCAGGGAATTTCCGAGGCAGCACCTACTATTAGTGCCAGTGCTACGGTTAAAGTCAATACAAAATCTCAAAGTACTTCTGTAACCGGAACTACGCCGAATTTTATGGATGTGAGAAATATGACGCTTTCAGAAGGTAGATTTATAGCCGACCTGGATGTAGATTATAGAAATAAGGTTGCAGTTCTGGGATCTGATATTGCAACCCAGCTTTATGGATTTAATGATCCTGTAGGTCAGGATATCAGTATAAATGGAAATACTTATAGTGTTGTAGGAGTGTTGAAATCACAGGGAAGTTCCATGGGAAACAACACAGATGACATGGTGATTGTACCATCATCTACGGCTATAAGCCTTGCTGGCAGTAGAAATGTACAAAGTGTGTATATAAAATCTTCCAGCGATCAAAATGTAGAGATGGTTACAAATGAAGTAAATACCTACTTAAATAATTATTTCAAGTCCACAGATAATAGTATCAGCCGAGTCATGAGTCAGAAACAATTGCTGGATACCATGAGCTCAATAACCAGTACCATGACTTATTTGCTTGGGGGAATAGCTGCCATATCCCTTATAGTGGGAGGAATAGGAGTAATGAATGTCATGTTGGTATCTGTCTCAGAACGTACTAAGGAAATTGGAATAAGAAAGGCACTTGGGGGAACAAAAAAAGATATTCTGATTCAATTCTTGATAGAATCCCTGGTTCTGAGTTCACTGGGTGGTATAATAGGTGTAATATTTGGTATTTTAATTGGAAAGGCAATAGCTGCTTTTGGAGTTTCAGTAGCGTTTTCAATACCTGTAGTAATTTTTTCATTTTCTTTTTCCATGATTGTGGGCATTGTATTTGGCATATTTCCGGCATATAAGGCCTCTAACCTTAAACCAATAGATGCTCTTAGATTTGAATAATACTTTGTCTTATATAAAAATTGTATTTGTTATTTTGAATATGAGAGGTAAAATAATTATATTATATAAATTAAAGGGAGGAATTAAAGTGAATGAAGTTTATGAATACTTAAAAAGTATCGGCACTTATTATTTGGCAACGTCTGAAGGTGATCAGCCAAGGGTTCGACCTTTTGGAACAATAGACATCTTTGAGGGAAAGCTTTACATCCAGACTGGAAATGTTAAAAACGTTTTTGCTCAAATGAAAAAAAATCCTAAAATTGAAATCTGTGCTGTGGGAAAAGATAATACCTGGATACGTGTTACAGCAACTGCTGTTCAGGATGATAGAGTTGAAGCTAGACAACATATGCTTGATGAATATCCAAATCTTAAAAGTATGTATGCTGCTGATGATGGGAATTGTGAAGTCCTTTATCTAAAAAATGCAACTGCTACTGTCTATTCCTTTACAGAGAAACCTAAGACTATTAAATTTTAACATTGATTTTAAACTATTGATTTTTTCTGTTGTTATGGTAATATATAGTTATAGTGGTAATGATTCCTTTCTAAAAAGGTATGCGTTTTATTGTGCAGCATAAGGTTAATACTTGATTATTATGCCATTTGTAAGCTATGCCTCGCAAAAAAATTTTTGGAGCTCCTTAAAATAGGGGGCTCGTTTTCTTTTGCCGTCAAAAGTATTGTAAGCAATTTACTTTAACTCCATATTTCACAAAGGATATATTACTTCAACAGGGATAAAATATTAGTGAATTGAAAATATGTATTTTAGGAGGTAATATTTTATGAAAGGTTTATTTGACAATGTTTTAGGTAATGGCAGTGACGATGATGATAATAAGAAGAAAAGTAAAGATGGGGAAAGACTTACACTTCATGAGGAAGAGCTTGATATAAATAAAAGCAAAGTTCCAAAGGGTGAAGTTGAACTGAGCAAAGAAATTGTTGAAGAGCCAAAAACAGTTGATGTTCCAGTTACGCATGAAGAAGTTGTTATAGAAAGAAGACCAGTAGATAATAAATCCAGTGATACACCTATTAGTGATGAAAAAACCATACGTATTCCAGTCAGTGAAGAACAGGTTAATGTAGGTAAACACACTGTGGTAACTGGAGAGGTATCTGCTCATAAACGTGAAGTCAAAGAAACGAGGAAAGTGGATGAAAAACTAAAAAGAGAAAAAGCTCGTGTAAACGCAAATGGTGACGCAAAGATAGTGGATGATAATACAGATCATGACTTTCATTAAGAAATTTACCCCAAGGCTGTCATTGATATAATACTCCCGACTTCATAGAGTGGGAGGTAAGCACTGCCGCGCGCCTGGATAAGGTGATTCTTAGGTTTGCAGTGATTTGCTCATGGAAAATCTTCCCTATAAACAAATTTCATTTGAACCTAAGAATCACTTGATCAGTGCTTATTTTGCATATACAAGGCAATTAGCAGCAGGGTGCTAATTGAATGAAACACGGATACAAATGTAAATGTAAAGATAACTCTATAAGGAGTATTGCTTGAATTTATTTGCATGATATCTTATAATTATGATATATGTAAAATATAGTAATAAAAGGAGTTGATCTATGGTGGAGGAACCTTTACAAGTTTTAAAAACCAGAAGAAGTTGCAGAAAATATCAGCAGAAACAGATCAAAAAGGAAGAGCTGGATGCTATTCTAGAAGCCGGTACTTACGCACCAACGGGTATGGGTAAGCAATCTCCAATTATCATAGTTATACAGGACAGGGAAACGATTACGAAAATTTCTAAATTAAATGCAGCTATTATGGGAAATACGTCTGATCCATTTTATGGGGCACCAACTCTGCTTGTTGTCTTTGCTGACAGGAAAGCGGCAACTTATGTTGAGGACGGAGCTCTTGTTATAGGCAATATGCTGAATGCCGCTCATGCTATTGGTGTGGATTCCTGTTTTGTCTACAGAGCAAAAGAAGTGTTTGAAACTGAGGAAGGCAAAGCTTTGTTAAAGAAATGGGGAGTTCAGGAGGACTATGTTGGAGTCGGTAATTGTATTCTAGGATATGCTGCTGAGGGTGGTATTGCTCCAGCTGCGCCGAGAAAAAAGGATTATATTATCCGGGTCTAATTTTTTGTAACAACTAAAAGAATAAACAGAGTTCTTTGCTTCAGGTGGGGTTTTTGACATCACCTGAAGTTTAAAAATCGTTATCCAGGGGCGTAGCTGCCCTTATCTGTTACTTGTAGAAGTGGCAGTATTAGGGCAGGTAGCTATCGGATAAATTTGAGAACTAAATAGGCAAAGAGTTTCAGATAAAGCTGGGACTCTTTTTGTTTTATTGAAGCAATACGAATTTTGGAAAGACGATGGGCAATTACAAATGTAAAAGCCGGACAATTATTTGCGGAAGAAATTTTGGGAATGAAACCGGAGGTTTTAGTCGAATCAATGTATCCCTAATTTTTGAATTTATACCAATAGAATGAACTTAAAAATCCTACGAAAGATATAAATGCCATAAGGTAATATGCTAAACTCATATTATAATTATTTACAATTATTCCTGTAAAAATTGGAATAATAGTCATACCTAAGCCATAAATAGCCTGGAAATATCCCATAGCAGTAGACTTTTTCTTCTGATCTACATTTTTCATTGACTCGCTTGTACAAAAAGAAAACAAAATACCTGTAGACATGACAATTAAAATTTGCGCAAAGTATATATGTAGTACGGAACTTGTATTTGGAACAATTATACAATATATGCAAATGCATATAAGTACGGTAGGGATCCAGAACTTAGCGCCCTGTTTCGCTGCCAATTTTGAAGCTGAAAAATAGGAAGTGATTACAGCTACTAATATATATATTATTGAATTTATACCAATTTGAAAACCAGAAGCTCCTAGTTGTTTAGCAATCTGATTGGTAAAAGACATTGCTGTAGACATAAGTATCCCCTGTTGTACCAGTGCAAGTAATGAAAATCCAATAAGTCTTTTATCCTTATATATGGTAATAAGCTCTTTAACAGGCAGTGGTTTAAAATCAATTTTAGGCTCTTTTATGAAAATCCAATAAAAGTAGATGGGAATGCAGCTGCCAGACTTAATATACACAAGAAATTCATACCAAATTTATCGTAAAACATAGATCCCATAACAAATCCCACAAGAATTCCTATGTTGTTTGCACCTATAATAATTCCCATAGATTTCTGCATATCTTCTTTTTTAAAATAATTTGAATATAAAACCATAAAAGAGATCCACATTGCTGAGGCCAGTCCAGAAAATAAACTTCCAAGTAAAAAACCAATACCATTTGGGATAAATATTCTAAAAAGGGAAGCTAGTCCACTAGAACAAGCACCAATTATAATAAATAATTTATGATGGCCTTTTCTATCAGCCATTATTCCTATTGGCATTCTAAGTAACATCTGTGATAATCCATACGCTCCGACAACGGTTCCAACAAAACTGGTGGTTGCACCAATTGAAAGTAAGTATGGTGCTTGATAAGGCATATAAACGTATTGTGAAAACCAAAACATAACTACGATAATTAATATAATTCTTTTTTGCAACTTTACATTTAACTGATTAATTTCAATCATATGACTGTCCTCCCGTGATTTACTTAGGTATCCTTATTATTATAATGGAAAGTAATAAAAAATGATATATTTGTTGAAATAATGTAATATTACAATATATGTGTTATAATACTGGGTATTATGTTGAACGTGGTACCTAAGGAAAATACAGGAGGGAGGATGTAAAATGATAGGCGTAATTGTTAATACTGTGGCTGTGATCATAGGGAGTATTGTCGGCCTGTTGTTTAAAAAGGGAATTTCTAAAAAGGTTACTGATGCGGTTATGGTTGGAATAGGTTTATGTACTGTCTATATTGGAATATCGGGAACGCTAAAGGGTAAAAATACCCTGATACTTATAATTTCCATTGTTATAGGCACTATCATAGGGACATGGATTGATATTGACAAACGAATAAACGCTTTAGGGGAGTGGATTGGAAAACGATTTAGAGCATCTTCTGACAATTCCATTTCAGTTGCGGAGGGTTTTGTTACAGCCAGCCTTTTATTTTGTATAGGGGCAATGACTATTGTAGGATCATTAAATGCAGGACTTATTGGAGATAATACGATGCTTTTTACAAAATCCGTGCTTGATTTGATATCATCTACGATACTATCTGTAAGCCTTGGCATTGGTGTATTGTTTTCTGCCTCTTTTGTTTTCATATTTCAGGGTGCCATTGTTTTGCTGGCACAGTTTTTACAGCCGATTTTAACTAATTCAGCTATTGGAGAAATTACCTGTACAGGCTCTCTGATGATTATAGCGCTTGGATTAAATATAATTGGTGTCACTAAAATTAAAGTGGCAAATTATTTACCAGCAATTATTGTGACTCCTATTTTATGTTGGATAGTGACATTAATATAGGATGTTGAAAATAACTGCGAAATCTATTAAAAAATTTTACTTGTACATATTATTCTATTTTTTGTAACTATTACACCCTTAATTATCAAAGATACTACGTATATTGGTATGTATATGACTATTTATTTTATAAATAGTTCCCCGCTTGAAACCCCAGTTAATTCTGGGGTATATTTTTTTGATGTAAAAGGGGAGAAAAGCCCTAGACGGATCCGGGGCTTTCATTATTACGCTATATTGACATAATAATATGCAGTTTTGTGAGTAAGGACTGTATCAGTTGTTTTATTATTATTAAATTGAATAATATCTACTTTATGTTTACCTGTTTTGATATCATTTCCCTTTAGTTCCATATTTGTCTTACTGTTGGATAATTGTTTTTTAGAGTTGAAAACACCATCTATGAATATATAGCTCATATATTTATTATTGAATTCACTTGGGGTTATTTCAACTTTTTGAGATGAAGTATTTTTCTTGATATTTATAATCGGAACATTTCCATCTTTAAAGGTGTTAGATGATGGAGATATATAAAATTTGCCTGGACCCATGTCAGTCTTCAAATTTTTAGGCAATTCTGCTAAGTCGTTTTTAGCTTTGTTCTCTATATTTTGTGTTTTGTTTTTAACATTGTTAGATTGTTGTTGAGTTCCACAGCCTATTAAGTTTATTGTAATCAGTAAGGATGCTGTAATCACATAAAAAGTTTTTTTCATCTATATCCACTCCTTGTAATTTATATGAATATTTGTTTGGTAATAATTAAAGTTTGTGCATTATAAAAATAGTTATACTAGAAAATTATAAAAGTCACATTTAAAATTTAAAATAGGAAACTGAATTGCATATCGACAATGTCAAAAAGTGCAGTTTAAAAATATATTGAAAATAAAGGAGGGGTTTTATGTTGAAAGGTGTTGATATAAGCAATCTCAATGGTTCAGTTAATATTCAGCTTGTCAAAAATACAGGACACAAATTTGTAATTGCAAAGGCCACTGAGGGAAGTACCTTTGTGGACAAATTTTATAACAGCAGCATTAAAGATGCCAGGGCACTGGAGCTTGTCACTGCAGCATATCATTTTGCCAGATTTACGACTAAAGAAAAAGCTATCCAGGAAGCCAGTTTTTTTAAATCCACTGTTGCAGGCACTGATCTTGACTTTGTAGTTCTGGATTTTGAACAGCAGTGCAGCGGGGACATGACGGATGCCTGCCTGGCATTTCTGGATGCCATATCTTCTATAGCGCCGGCGGTGATTTATTGCAATCCAAACTATATAAAATCACATCTAAATTCCAAAATAACAAAGTATCCTCTTTGGATTGCCAATTATGGGACAAGTTCTCCAGATTTTACGCTGTGGAGCAAATATGCTATATGGCAGTATACGAATAAAGGGCAGATATCGGGTATGTCCGGATATGTGGACCTTAATTATATGGCGGAGGATTTCTACAATTCTCTAAAAAGGGGTGAGAAAAAAGTGGATGCTATTGTGATATATAACTACGGTGCTGATATGCATTCTGCGGAATTACTGGCTGATTTTTTAAATTGTCCTACGATTTCTAATGCCAGAAAGTTTGATTATTCTCAAGTGAAAAATGTTTATGCTGTTGGAGGCAAGAAGGAACAGTATACAAGCTATTTAACAGAACTTATCAGCGGTACGGATAGATATGAAACAGCAGAACGTGTACTTGATTTTATAAAAAAAAGAAAAAAAGCCGTTGATTTGTAATAGAGTATTAAATGAGTAAGAAAAAAACCAGGGATGAAAATCCCTGGAATGAGGTTATTATAATATGAGTTTAATTGAAATTTAAACACCGGAAATTCATCATCCCCGGTGTAAAGTAAATACCAATGTACTGAATGACAAATATTTTGGATCATATGAAACTTTAAATATTTTATAATCTAAATACATTGATATTCTTATATAAATAGAATGTGCAAAAAGCAAATTATTATTCCGGTAATTTTAGGTATCGGTGATTTTACAATAGAGGTAACAAATATGATATAAAGAGATAGATGAAAATTCATATAGATATTATTCAATTGAACTCCTTAAGATTATAAATTGCAGAATAAGCATCCGTTTTTTTAGGATGCTTATTTTGTTTTGAATCAGCATATTCTGTATTAAAAGTATTTGTTTGGGGGTATTATATAATGAAAGAGCAATTGCTCAGTTTACTTGTGGAGTTTATTTTAGGTATAGTTGGAATTATAGGAGGTTATGTACTTAAGAAGATTTCTGATGTAGTGAAAGAACAAAGAGAATCTTTTATAGCTAGAAAAGGAATGGACAATTATAATCATGCTCTTACTGTAGCAAAGGGAATGTACTATGTTTTAGAAGACGAATTTAGTTCTGTACAAAAATCGGGAGATATTAAGAAAAGCGAAATGGATAAAAGATTGCTGCAGCTATTACCCTGTCTTACCCAAGATGAATTGAATGCTATAAATAAACAGGTATGTATCAGTGCTGATAGTAAAGTAAAACAGCAATCCTTTCAATTGGAGGAGCTTAAAGAGACACAATCTAAATTGCGGCAGCAGCTAACACAATTACAACAGGAGAATTTACGCTTAAAACAGATTATAGCTAATACACAAAATTTACGTCAACAGTAAAAATAAAGAGCTTATCCGTAGAGATGAGAACATATTTGTGGTAGAATTAAATAAAGTGCTTGGAGGGAGTTGGTTTAATATGTATAGGGAATGGTTGGAGGTTCTAGAAGAAAATAGAGACAAAGTGGAAAATGGGCTCAATGAGTTATTTAGACAGGTGGTTTCAGGAAAACATGAAGAAGAAAGAGAAGGAATTCTAAGCATTGGTGCTGACGGTAATATTGATATATATTTCGAAAATAAGGAATATGTATTAAAGGAAGATTCAAATGAAGCTGAATTGGAAATTATAAGAATTGACTGTGACAAGTATAAAAATTTAAAAAGCAGAGATGATATTGAACAAAAAATGGAATATCTAAAAAGTAAAGTTATACCTGAAACTATAGATAAACTGTATGAAGATGTAAGAGGATGGGCATTGGAAGAGAGTTAAAAATGGCGTATTGTATATTTTTTATAAGCTATCTTGAAATTTTTTAAGATAGCTTATTTTAATGTCGAAATTAAAGCATCTGAGAAATATTTTATTCATTAACTTTAAAATATGATTCAAATAATTTAATTAAATTCTACAAAATTAAATTGTATAAAATAAAAAAATATGTTATTATAGACTTGAAATAATGATTCATATGTGCATAAATTACATTTTCATATATGTGTAAGAATTCGACAAACATATTGTAGATATGAAAACGTTTATCACATAAAATACCTAATCATATATATTTACAGGACTTTTTTAAATAAATGAATTTTTTTATGCATAAATTACATATATATGAAGGTACGTAAACAATTAAAATAATATTGACAGGGGGAATGAGTTATGGAACTAAATCTAGAAAGGATCAAAAAGGCTAAAGAAAATATTAAAGATGTAGTAAGGGAAACTCCTCTTTTTTACACCAGTACTTTTTCCAAAAAATGCGGCTGTAATCTGTACTTGAAATGTGAGAATAAACAGAAAACAGGAGCTTTTAAATTAAGAGGTGCATATAACAAGTTGGTTAATCTGAGTGAAGAGGATAAGAAAAAGGGAGTTATAGCTTCTTCGGCGGGTAATCATGCTCAGGGAGTTGCCTATGCATCGACGGCTTTTGGAGTAAAATCTACAATTGTTATGCCTGCTACTGCACCTAAAGCAAAAGTTGAAGCTACTAAGGGTTATGGAGCTGAAGTAATTCAGGCAGGCCAGGTTTACGATGAATGTTATGCTAAGGCAGTAGAAGTTCAGAAGGAAACGGGAGCTACTTTTGTTCATCCGTATAATGATGTGGATGTAATGGCAGGTCAGGGAACTATAGGAATCGAAATATTGGACAAATTGCCTGAGGCGGATGTAGTGATAGTTCCAATAGGTGGAGGTGGATTGATATCAGGTGTTGCTACGGCAGTTAAATCCATAAAACCTTCCATAAGAGTTATAGGAGTGCAGCCTGAGATCATAGCTTCTACTAAAGTTTCAATGGAACAGAAAAAAGTAGTCACACTCCCTGGTGCAAAGTCCATAGCTGATGGTACATCTGTCTGTGCCCCTGGAGATAAATGTTTTGAATATATTCAAAAGTACGTAGATGAAGTTGTAGCTGTGAGTGAGGAAGAAATAGCATTTGGAATGTTTTCGTTAATGGAAAGAAACAAACTGATAGCTGAAGGTGCTGGTGCACTGCCCCTGGCAGCTTTACTGGCTGGAAAAGTAAGCGGAATAGAAGGCAAAAATGTAGTAGGGCTTGTAAGCGGTGGAAATGTAGATATAGCTACTGTTGCAAAAATAATAGAAAAAGAATTGGAGAAAAATAGTCGCTTATTGCAATATTCTTAGATTTGTTGGAATAAGTACTCTATATAGCATTTTATTTTAATTAAAGGCAGGTATGTAGACATCAGGAAAATTCTTTCCTGATGTCTTGTAGTTTATCAGGTGATCTTTGAGTACAGTAAAAAGCTAATAGTGAAAGTTGTATAGTTAACAAAAATTTGACATAATTAAAATTAATGATCAATGATATGTCTATAATATAATATGATAAATGCAGATGATTATTTATGATACCATAAAAGTGTACCGAATTATATCCAGTAAGACATCGGGAGATACCTGGTGAAGAAGTTAGTTTATATTAAATAGAGGAGGGAATAAATATTGGCTGATTATAGGGAACTTTGGAGCAAACTTGGGGTCGATTTGGAAAAGCATGATGAGTTGTGTGCTGTGCTGCCAAAATTATATGAGGGAACATATCTCACTCAAGAAAATAGACCTGAGAGGATGAATTATTTTAATTCTGTATTGGCTGAAATACATGGATTTAGAATTAAAGAGTTGGACGAGCATAAGAAAAATGGCGGGAAAGTAGTCGGAACCTTTTGTGTATTTGTACCAGATGAAGTTATACTTGCAGCAAATGCAATAGGAGTAGGGCTTTGTTCAGGATCTCAATTTTGGGTTGAAGACGGTGAAAAGGTTTTACCTAGGAATATGTGTCCTTTGATCAAAGCATTCATGGGGGCAAAAGTGGGAGGAACATGTCCTTATTTTCAATCCTGCGATATGGTAATTGGAGAGACAACCTGTGATGGAAAAAAGAAAGCCTGGGAAGTATTGAATGATTATGTGCCGGTACATGTTATGGAACTTCCCCAGATGAAAAGGGAAAAGAATTATGATCAGTGGATAGGGGAAATAAAGGATTTTATAGGCAAGATGGAAGAACTTACCGGAAATAAGGTTACTGTTGAGAGCCTAAGAGAAGGCATAAAAATTATCAATTTAAAGAGAAGGGCATTGAAGAGATTGTATGGCTTGAGAAAATATAAACCTTCTCCAATAAGCGGACTAGATGCACTTTTGATATCTCAGGTTGCATTTTTTGATGATCCACAGAGATTCACAGAAAAATTAAATGAGCTTTGCGATGAATTGGACGAGAGAGTAAAAAGTGGGATGAAGGATGAAGGTAAAAAGAGGGTTATGATAACAGGAACTCCTATGGGACTTCCCAACTGGAAACTTCATTCCATTGTAGAGAGCTTAAATGCGCAGATAGTAGTTGAAGAGACCTGTACCGGCACAAGATATTTCGAAAATGAAGTGGACGAAAAGGGAGAAACCCTGGAAGATTTGATTAAAAATATAGCAGACAGGTATATGAAGATAAATTGTGCCTGTTTTACGCCCAATACGGGCAGAATTGATGATATAATAAAATATGCAGGTGAATACAATGCAGATGGAGTAATAGATGCCAATCTTTCTTTCTGTCATACTTATGCTGTAGAACACAGGGATGTGGAAAGAGCATTAAAAGAGAAAAACATACCTGTTATGCAGATAGAAACAGATTATTCCACAGAGGATTCCGGACAGATAAAGACCAGAGTTGAGGCATTTTTGGAAATGATTTAGATTGACTGCGCGGTGTAGCTGAAAGATCAAGTGATTCTTAGGTTCAGATAGAGTTTGCTTATAAGGAATGCTTACTCCATCTGAACCTTAGAAGAACTTATCCAGGCGCGTAGCAGTACTTATCGTAAGCTTTAAGAAGTTGGAGTATTAGCAATGGTAGCGTTCGGATAAAAAAATGCCTGAAGCTTTTTAAAAGAGAATCTTCAGGCATTTTTTGAATTTTTTAATAAAGGAGTTGATGGGGTGGATACTGTAAGATATTATATACTGTTTCCCTGCCATACAGAAGGTATAAAAATGGAAAAATTGTTAAAGAAAAATAAAATTAGATATACAATTGTACCTACTCCAAGAGAGATTTCATCTTGCTGTGGAATATCTATAATGTATAATAAAGAAGACGAAGAAAAAATAAAGGAATTGATATACAATTATAATGTGAAAACCCTTGGATTACATTCTGTAAATAAAAAAATAGTAAATCCTTATTTATAGCTGTGAAGGTTACTGTAAAATGATATTCTTGTAGATAAAGGTGGTATTTTATGACTTGTGTAGGAATAGATATAGGCTCTACGGCTTCAAAAGTTTGCATATTTGATAAAAAAATCCAAAAATTATTTGTACTTCCCACAGGATGGAGCAGTGTTAAAGTTGCCGGCGATATAAAACTCCATCTGAAGAACATCGGATTTACAGAGGAAAATTGTAAAATAGTTGCTACAGGTTATGGAAGAGTATCTGTTCCATATGCCCATAAGACAATAACTGAAATTACATGTCATGGAAAGGGAGCTTTCTATCTTTTTAAAAATGACTGTACTGTGATCGACATAGGCGGGCAGGATACCAAGGTGATTACTGTGAAAGACGGTAGAGTCACCGGATTTACAATGAATGATAAATGTGCTGCTGGCACGGGAAGATTCCTGGAACTTATGGCAGGCACTCTGGGATTGGAAATAGAAGAACTATGCGAAAGGGCAAAACATGGAAATGGGATAACCATAAGTTCCATGTGCACTGTATTTGCCGAATCCGAAATAATAGGACTGATAAGCAGCGGAAGTAAAAGAGAGGACATAGCTTTTGGCATAATAGATTCTATCACAAGTAAGGTGAAATCTCTCTGCCAGAAACATGGAGAGGGGTTTAATTACTTTTTAACAGGGGGTTTGAGCAATAACGAATATATAATGGACAGTCTTTCTAAAAAACTTAAGCAGCCTGTCAAGAGCCACAAATATGGAAGATATGCAGGAGCCATTGGAGCAGCTCTTGCAGCAGGGGAACTGAAGCTTTGATTTGTGAAGTTAACTTTCTGTGTAAAAATAAGTATCAGTGAAAACTGATACTTATCAAATGATTATAATTTTAGGGAGTACTGCTATCTTTGATATTTGTCGCTGCTCGAATTTACTGAATTTTTGAAAATTAAGATGCAGAGCAGTGCTATTGTCCCATTAACTGCGATTTTACCTGCTGAACGTCACTGCTGTCAGCCATCATTGCAGGCTTATAATAGCCTTTTGATTGGGCAAGCCTATAGAGTTCATATTGAGATGTTTCGCAGTTGTTTCTAATCTGTTGAATAGTTGATCTGAGATTGGGATTAGCACATTCAGCTATTACATTGGCATAGGTTGTTAATTCACCTTTGGCCATGGAAAGTGCGTCGTTTATCATTACTTTGTCTTGCATGTTTTTTACCTCCTAATTTAGAAATGACATTAATTGTTGTTTTGTTTTTTGGGCATCTTGTGCTGATTTTTGAAAGTATGATTTCACCTGTGGATCAGTACAATTCTGCATGTATGCCTGCATTTTTTCATAAGCTGTTTCGTGAGCTCCAATGAGATGTCTCAGATTTTGAAGTTCCTGTTGATTTAACTGTGACATAGTGTATATTTCTCCTTTCATATTTTTATTTACCAATATCTATTATCTTTAATTTTAATTTAATTATGCAGAAGTATAAAAAATTAGCGGGGATAATTTTAGAAATTTTATGTACATATAGATCAGCCTCCTATAAAATCACCGCCATTTACATGTATGGTTTCACCGGTGATGTAAGAAGCTTCGGATGACGCCAGGAATACGTAGGCGGATGCCAGCTCTACCGGCTGACCTGGCCTGCCTATGGGTGTAGTAGAACCAAATTCACCAACTTTTTGTGCATTGTAGGAAGAGGGTATGAGAGGTGTCCATATAGGCCCCGGTGCTACGGCGTTGACCCTTATATTACTGCCTATAAGTGACAGCGCCAGAGAACGGGTAAAGGACACAATTGCACCTTTTGTAGAAGAATAGTCGATTAGGTCCTTACTCCCCCTGTAGGCTGTTATGGAAGCTGTATTTACTATGCAGCAGCCTGGTTTGAAATATGGCATTATTGCCTTGGTAATATAAAACATGCTGAAGATATTTGTCTTGAATGTTTTTTCCAGCTGTTCCTCTGTTATATCTTCGATGCTGTTTTGTGGAAATTGTACTGCTGCATTATTTATGAGTATATCTATTTTGCTGTAGAACTCTATGGTTTTTTCAACGGCGGTTTTACAAAAATTGTGATCTGAAACATCTCCGGGAATTAAAAGACATCTTCTTCCTGAATTTTCTATAATTTTTTTTGTATCCTCCGCATCTGAATGTTCATTATAGTACACTATTGCCAGATCCGCACCTTCTTTAGCAAAAGCTATGGAAACCGCTTTTCCTATTCCACTGTCCCCTCCTGTAATTAAAACTGTTTTATCCTTCAGTTTATCCGAACCTTTATATTCAGGGTTTTCGCTTATTGGCTTTGGATTCATCTCGGATTCCACTCCGGGCTGTTTGATTTGTTTCTGCTGTGGAATGGATTTTGTAAAATTTAAATAAAAATCATTGTTCATCTTTAAAAACTTCCTCCTAATTTAAACTTTCAATAATAGTATGTATAATTGTAAGAATAATATCCTAACCAGAATAGTGCATATAAAAATGTTTTCATCCTGTAAGGCCAATTCAAGTGAATTCAAATGTAAGTTGACAATTTATCATGACGGGTATACTCTAAAAAATGTGTTCGAATTTGTTGATTGACATTTATATTTGAAAGGAAGACGTGAATTGGGATATATTTTTATTGGCTTGACTGCGGTGATTTTCAGTACCATGGAGATTACGGGAAAACTTATAGTTGGAGTAAATCCGCTTCAGCTGAATTTTTTAAGGTTTTTAATAGGTGGTTTATTTTTAGTGCCCTTTGCTCTTAGATCCATGAAATATAAGAAGATCAAACTTAAGAAAGAGGATTTCCTCTACTTTGTGATGACAGGATTTTTATGCGTGGTAGTCAGCATGTCATTTTTCCAGCTGGCAGTTACATATACAAAAGCATCTACTGTAGCAATAATTTTTAGTACTAATCCGGTATTTACAATTATCCTTGCTTATTTTGTTTTAAAGGAAAAGATGAACAGGGGAACTGTTATATCAGTTGTGTTGAGTATAGTAGGCATGGTTTTTATATTGAATCCTTTTGGGATAAACAGTGATATGAAGGGAATATCATTTGCCTTTCTCTCTGCAGTATCTTTTTCAATATATGCTGTAATAGGAAAGCTGAGATCGGAGAGATATGGGTGCATGGTTTTAAACTGCATGACTTTTTTGACAGGAGATATAATCATGTTTTTTCTAATGCTGATATCCAAAATGCCTGTCATTATAAATTTCATAGGTACTAATGAAAATTTAAGGTTTATGGCAGACATTCCTATTTTTTATGGAATAAGTTCTGTCAATATAATTCCTGTAATGTTTCTTGGAATTGTAGTAACCGGGATGGGATATATGTTTTATTTCCTTGCAATGGACAAGACTTCAGCATCTATGGCTTCCATGGTTTTCTTTATTAAGCCGGTTTTGGCACCAATTTTTGCACTCATTGTATTGGAAGAGACAATACTTGCAAATACTACAATTGGAATATGCTTTATTTTGATTGGATCTTATTTTTCAGTCGGCTGGAGGGGTAAAAGCGTTTTGGCAAAAGATTAGGTATTGTGGTTATAAAATTAGTATTCTACAGTATATTTAAACTAAAGAGGGAAAATATAAAATAGAGTTTAAATATATAAGTAGGAGGTAAAAATTAATATGAAAAACAAATCCTTGTTTCAGCCTATTAAAATAGGAAAGGTGGAAATAAAAAATAAAATATCCATGGCTCCCATGGGAGCTTTTGGGCTTGTGGATAATGAAGGGTGTTATAACCAGAGAGCTATAGACTATTATGTGGAGAGGGCAAAAGGCGGAACGGGCCTTATTATAACAAGTATTACCAAAGTGGAAAATGAACTGGATAAGGTGGTACCTGGTATAATTCCCATTATATCAATAAATCCAGGTAGATTTTTGATGACATCTTCTGAGATGGCGGAGCGGGTTCATGCCTACGGTTCAAAGATATTTTTGCAGCTTACCATGGGTTTCGGAAGAAGCGGTGCACCAGGTACACTTTTGAGAGCACAGCCTGTATCTGCATCGGATATTCCTAATTACTGGGATCCTACTGTCACCTGCAGAGCCCTTACTACTTCGGAAGTTGAATGGATAGTGACAAAATTTGTTGAAGGTGCTGAAATTGCACGACAGGCAGGGTTTGACGGAGTTGAAATACATGCAGTGCACGAGGGGTATCTGCTGGATCAGTTTACTCTTTCAATATTTAATAGGAGAACTGACAAATACGGTGGTGATCTGAGAGGAAGGCTTCAACTTCCCGTAGAAATAGTACAGGGAATAAAGGCTGAAGTGGGGGATGATTTTCCTGTGGGTCTGAGATACAGTGTAAAGAGCTGTATAAAGGACTGGAGGCAGGGTGGACTTCCGGAGGAAGATTATATTGAAAAAGGCAGGGATCTGGAAGAAGGCATTGAGGCTGCAAAAATACTTGAGACTGCGGGATACGATGAACTTAACACTGATTTGGGTACATATGATGCCTGGTATTGGTCACATCCGCCTCTCTATCAAAAAGATGGATTATATTTGCCTTATACGAAGGAATTGAAAAAAGCTGTTAATATTCCCGTCATAGTTGCAGGCAAACTTGGGAATCCGGATCTTGCGGAGAGAGCTCTTGATGATGGTTCTGCGGATATGATCGGGCTCGGAAGACCTCTTCTCTGTGATGCATACTGGCCGAAAAAAGCTCTTGGGAATCATCCTGAAAGAATTCGTCCCTGTATCGGATGCCATACAGGATGCCTTGGAAGAGGATTTGAGGGGAAACCATTGAGCTGTACCGTAAATCCTGCGGTTGGAAGAGAGAGGTATTATGAAATAAAGCCTGCAATTAAAAGCAAGAAGATCATGGTTGTAGGAGGAGGAATTTCAGGAATGGAAGCGGCCAGAGTTGCTGTTATGAGAGGACACAATGTTACACTCTATGAAAGCACTAATGAACTTGGCGGAGAAGTTATTCCAGGATCTGTACCGGATTTTAAGCTGGATGACAGGAGGCTGCTTGACTGGTATAGAAATGAGATGAAAGAACTTAAAGTTAAAATAATATTTAACACTAAGGTAACGGAGGATATGGTGCAGAAGGAAAAGCCTGATGCTGTGATCATTGCAACGGGAGCGAAAGATATTAGACTCAAATTACCTGGCATAGAAAAAGATAAAGTTTCAACAGCAGTTGAAATTTTAAACGGCAGTAAACAGTCAGGAGAGAATGTACTCATGATAGGCGGCGGACTTGTAGGATGTGAAACTGCTCTTTACCTTGCAAAACAGGGTAAAAAGGTGACAATTGTAGAAGCCAGAGACAGTGTACTAAATGCAGGAAAGCCGATTCCACACATGAATAAAATAATGCTGATTGATCTTATGAAAAAGTATAATATAAAAATTATTACGGGAAATTCTCTGCTGGAAGTGACTGAAGACGGTGCAGTTCTTATTGACAGCAGTTTTAAGAAACAAAATGTATCTGCGGATACCGTTATAATTGCCGTTGGCTTCAGGTCTGACAGAGAACTCTACGACAAACTCAATGGTAAGATAGCGGATTTATACCTTGTGGGAGATGCCTATGAAACTGCCAATATAATGGAGGCAATCTGGAGCGGAAATGAAATAGGACTCAACTGTTAACTATTAATTGTTAATTATCCAGTCTTGCACTTATTACAAGCCTGTGTGTGGCCACCCTTATGGGAGTGCAGGTGATGAGAGTCATAGTTGCATCTTTGGTGGGATTTAGTACATTTACTTCATCAGGAAGAACGACTTTTGTATTGTATACCTTGTATTTATAGGATCCCTTCACCGTTTTCACCCTGATCTCATCACCTGTTGTAAGTTCATCCAATCTGTTGAAATATTGCCCGAAAGTATAGCTCCTGTGGCCTGCTAAGGCAAAATTTCCCTTTTCTCCGGGCATTGCAGTTCCCTTGAAATGTCCCACGGCATACCTTAATGTATTCATGTCAGTTCCCTCTCCTACTGCTACCTTCAAATCTATTTTTGGTATGATGAGAATACCAACCGTGCCGTAATTTACAGAAGAATCGGCACTGTCTTTGGAAATTTTGACCTTTCCTTTATGTTCTTTAATTTTCTGCTCGTAGTTTTTTACCATATTATTCTGTGTATATCTTGTCCAATATTTAGTTCCAAAGGCATATACAAGTATTGAAATGCCTATAAGAATGAGTATTAAGCCTATTATATTTACTTTTTTCAATGGACTTCCCTCCAAATATTAACGTAAATTCTAAATAAAATAACAATTATATTAAAAAAATAATTATATAAGCCATGTTAATTATAAATTTAATATTATCAAATTTAAGGTAATATAATTTACATTATATACTATATAGTAATATTCGACAATAAATTAGTCAATATATATTTATTATAAATAAATGATTAACGCCACTATAAAGTATATAATAAAATTATAAATAAAAAATGAAAAGATGTATTATTTGTAATAAAATGTAATCTAATAATTATAAAATTATCAAATGTTTAAAAGGGGCACTGGCATTTAATGAAAAATATATTGAGATTTATAATAATTATGGGTATGCTGTCAATCTCATTTTTTATATCATTTTCAGATGTAATCTCCATCAAAAAACCTAATCCTGCACTTGGTGGAAAAATGGATCTTTCAAAGTGGAATTTTAAAAAAAACGGTCCTGTAAATCTTGATGGACAGTGGGAGCTGTATGATCATCAATTGCTTGCTCCAGAAAATTTTACAAGAAAAAGCAGTGTAAAGCCAAGATTGACAGGATATATCAAACTTACTTCCACCAGGCAAAATGATAAAAATAATAAATTTATGGAACCCAAAGGAGTGAGAACTTGCAGGTTAGTTGTGAAAGTAAAACCTTCCGATAAAGTATTTGGACTTAAACTTGAGAATGTGCGGACGAGCAATAAATTATTTGTAAATGGAATTTTAAGGGGCTTCAGTGGAAACCCTGCTGAAAAAAATAATGGATACCATGCTGGAATGATTCCTTATGATACATATTTTAATATTCAGGGAAGTAGAGCTGAAATAATTATCCAGTCTGCCAATTTTGGGTATCCTCTTAAGGGCACATTGTATAAAATATGCTTCGGACTTCAAAAAAATATCAGCTTCATGACTACTACCAATTCTTCCATTGAACTGGCGGGAACCATATTGATGTTTTTGCTTGCCGTTTATAGCTTGTATGTATATGCCGCATGGAAAAAGGACAAAAGTTTTTTATACCTTGGAATAAGCTTTCTGTCCTTTGCCGTCGACCTGCTTTTTAATGGAGAGAAACTGCTTGTACAGTTATTCCCGGTCATTCCATTTGAATTGGAATGTAAGATTAAGAAAATGGCAGTAATACTGACTATAGCATCCCTGGCCTGGATTGTAAGGGAATTCAACAAAAACATATTGTCAAAAATCACTGTCAAAGCTGTCAATGTGATAAGTATAGTTTATGTACTGGTAGTTTTAACTGTCAGCTATCCTGTGTACATGTACCTGGATTTACCCAAATATATAGTTATCACGGCGTTTCTGATCACGATAATTTTAAAACTTACGGTTATGAACATAAAGGATACCTGTGGTTCCATGAATAAAAAAGAAGCCGGCCTTTTTCTGGAGGCTATAATATGTATCAGTATTTGCCTGGTGAATAATTTTTTATATGAATTGAATCTGACAAGCACCAAACTTGTGGGTTCTGCAGCACTCTGCGGATCTATGGTACTTTTATTTACTATTTTATCCAATGGGTTTTTGAATGCCTATAAAAATATGGAAAAAATGTCAGGGGAGCTCATAGGAATGGATAAGGTGAAGAATGAGTTTATTGCCAGGACTTCTTATGAACTCAAAGCTCCCCTCTATGGAATAATCAACATAACTGAGACCATAATCAAAGAGAACAGCGGTTATATGAAAGATGAAAATGTCAAAGATATAATAATACTGAAAGATATGGCTTTGAAGCTGACAAATATCGTAAATGACACACTGGACATAACTTTGCTGAAAAATGGACAGCTGAAGATAAGCATATGCACGGTGGATGTAAAAGTCTGTGCGAGTATAGTGGTGGAAAGCTACAAGTACATATTACAGAAGAAAAACATAAATATCATCAACAATATAAGGGAAGAGGTATTGGTAAAGGCAGATGAGAGCAGGATACAGCAGGTGATATTCAATCTGGTGGGCAATGCTGTAAAAAATATGGACAAAGGTACTATAAAGATAAGCTGCAGCAGAAAAGGTGACATGGTATATGTGTCGGTGGAGGATACAGGCCCAGGAATACCTGAGGACAAGCAGCATAAGGTTTTTATGCCCTATGAATCTTTGAATCCAGAGGGCATCGGGCTGGGTTTGTATATAACAAAACAGCTGGTGGAACTCATGAAGGGTGAAATATATCTGGACTGGTCGGAGAAGGGCAGGGGAAGCCGTTTTGTGTTTTCACTGCCGGTTTCAAAAGAAAAAAATGATGTCTATGAGGAGAACAGGAAGAGGAATGAAGAGTATTTCCACAGCCTGTCTTCTACAGATTATTCTGATACAGTACAGGGCAGAAAAAATGAAGGCACTATTTTGATAGTAGATGATGAAATATTCAATGTACAGACGGCCCTCAACATATTTTACAGGGAAGGATATAATATTTTAACTGCACTCTCGGGAGAAGAGGCCTTGAAAAAAGTAGAAGACAATAAAGTGGACCTGGTACTTCTTGATGTTATGATGCCGGGAATTTCCGGTATAGATGTATGCAGGAAGATCAGGGAAAAATACTCTCTTATAGAACTTCCCATACTCATATCCACCTTGAAAGACGTGAATTATGATCTGTTCCTGGGTTTTGAGGCAGGGGCCAATGATTTTATAACCAAGCCTTTTGAGGAAAGGGAAATCACTGCCAGGGTGAGGACACTGATTCAGCTGAAAAAATTCATGGAAGATGCGCTGAAAAATGAGATGGCTTTTCTTCAGGCACAGATAAAGCCGCATTTTCTGTACAATACCATAAGCACCATAATTTCCTTTTGTTATACCGATGGAGAAAAGGCAGCTCAGCTCCTCACCGATTTCAGCAGATATCTCAGATTAAATTTTGATATAGACAATAAGATGATGCTTGTACCATTAAGACATGAGCTTGAAATGGTGGATGCCTATATTAAAATAGGGAAGGCACGTTTTGGCGACAAGGTTCACATCGAATATGACGTTGAGCATCAGATTATGGGAGAAAAAGTCCCCGTCCTCTGCATTCAGCCCTTAGTGGAAAATGCTGTAAAGCACGGCCTCCTGGGGAAAAGGGAAGGCGGAACCGTATATGTTTCTGCCAGTAAGGAAAAAAATACAATTCATATTTCAGTAAAGGACAACGGCATTGGCATGAATGATGAGAAACTTGAGGAACTTAGAAATAGTGAAGTTTACAATAATGGGGTTGGTTTTTCAAATATCAGCAGGAGAATTAGAAAACTTCAAAAGAGAGATATAGATATACACAGTATTGAGGGAAAAGGAACAATTGTTGATATGTTTGTTAAAAGTTTATGAATAATTTATATGTCTTGCGGGGGGATAATTGATGAGAACTGTAATTGTAGAGGATGAAAGGCCTATACTGGAGCTGATGAAGCTGGTTATCGGCAGAAACAGGCATCTTGAAATAGTGGGACAGTACACTGATTCCAGGGAGGCCATGGAAGGTATACCGGGACTTTTGCCGGATGTTGTTTTTGTAGATGTGGAGATGCCCTTTATGGATGGCATTGAACTTTCGAGAAAAATAAAAAATTTCAATGAAGATATCCAGATAGTTTTTGTAACCGCCTATGAAAAATATGCTCTGGATGCATTTAAGGTAGATGCGGTAAACTATATTTTAAAACCCATTACGGAAGAGGATTTAAATGCAACAGTAGACAGGCTTCTTAAAAACCGGCATGCAGCAGTGAAAAGCTCTGAAGATGACAAAAAGAACAAAATGTTTATTTTGGGATCCTTCAGGGTATACGGCAGTTCCGGAAGGGAAATCACCAGATGGTCCACTTCAAAGGTACAGGAGCTGTTTGCATATTTTGTACATAAGAAGGGAAAGTGCACAAGTAAATGGGAGCTTTGTGACATACTCTGGCCCAAATTCCATTCTAAAAAAGCTGAACACAACCTGTACAGTACCATATACAGGTTAAAAACTGTCCTCAATAAAGCAGAAATAGAAAATACAGTATACTGTGAAAATGGAAAATATGGAATGGATTTTGAAAGTTTTTACTGTGACAGCTGGGAATTCGAAAGTTTTATTGAAAATAATTCCTCGGTTGATGACAGGAATATAGGTGACTGGGAAAAAAATACGGCACTTTATAAGGGAGTGCTTTTTGGAAATGACGATTATCTATGGGATATGGAACTAAATGAAAAACTGGTGAGATACTATTCCCTAAGCACCAAAAATATAGCCAGATATTATATGAAGATGAAAATTTACAGTAAATCAGAGGAATATTTGAAAAAGGCAATTGCGGCAAATTCTTTTGACGAGAAGGCCCATGATCTCATGATGCAGATTTATTTTTATATGGGAAATAAGACAGCTCTGGTAAGACACTATAAAAAATTAAGTGATTTGTTCCAGAAGGAGCTCCACATAAAGCCTAAAGAATCAACCTTGAAGCTCTATAAAAGTCTGCTTATAAAATTGTAGGAAGTTCAAATCACAATCTGAATGAAGTTAAAGGTCAAAGCACTTTTAACTATAATTTTACACTGCAAGTAATTTATTAAAAAAGATGGCAGATCTTTTAAACCGGGAGCTCCCATCTTTTTTGTGAGTAATTTGTGAGTGATTTGTGAAGTTTATGTGACAAGAATAGAGTATTATTAAAAAGATAAAGTAAAAATGAATACTAATTAGTATCTGTTCTTACTTTATAGGGCTCTTTGAACAATAAAGCAGTAAAGTTATAAAATCATAATCCAAAAAACTTTATTTTTATTATTGTAAGGGTCTATATTTTTATTTCAGAAAGGAGGGAGAAAATGAAAAAGAAAAAATTTTCATCAATTGCAGTGAATATTGTTTGTGCTGCAGATATTTTCATCATTTGGCCCCATAGGAAGTGTAAAGGCAGATGAAAGCTCAAATCCGGCAGCTCCTGTAGATCTTACAGGTACATTTAAATTTATAACCGGAGTCACCCTTACAGACGAAAAGGGAAATGATATCAGTAAAGCAGAAAATGTGGACAAAAGTTCGGCAGTTAATGTAAACTATAAATTCTTAATCCCGGGAGGTACAATTGTAAATAAGGGGGATACCTACAAACTGCAGCTTCCTGAGCAGATTAAGATCTCAAGTGAACAGACAGAGGGCATTAAAGATTCTAACGGCAATACAATAGCAAGTCTGGATGTGGATACATCAGATAAGGCATTGATTACTTTCAATGGCACAGCAGCTTCTGATTCTGATGTAATTGGCAGTTTTGCCATATCCGCCGGATTCGATGAAGATAAAGTGGGAACAGAAAATCCTGCATCCATTGATTTTAAAATTGATGGACAAAGTCCTGTGACGGTGAATTTCAAGCAGGATACGTCATCAGAGGATACTAGCTCTTCCAGCACAATTGGGCAGACAGTTTCTCCAGGTGATGTTTCAGCATCTGCCGATACAACTACTGGCAGTGATATCACAGATTCATTTCATTTTATTACGGGATTCAGCGGCTTGACTGACAAGGATGGCAATAAATTGGATGATGATGTTGATGTCCCTAAAGATTCAGAAGTCCATGTTAATTATACATGGGGAATTCCTGATGATGTAACTGTTACTGCTGGTGATTATTATGATATTTCAATACCAAAACAAATTGAGATTACAAGTGCATCTTTGCCTAGTCAAATTGATTATGGTGGAAATACACTGGCTGATATCTCTGTAGAAACTGGAAATGTAGTCAGATTTACATTTACAGATGCTGTAAATAGCTATAAAGGTGTTACTGGAGGACTTTCTGCAGCCTGCTATTTTAACAAGGATGAAATAGGGACAAATAACCCGGTTCCAATTGAATTTACCGTTCCTGGTGTGGGAAGTACTACTGTAAATATAGACTTTGACCAGCCATCACCAACAATTGTAAAAAGTGGGCATTATGATCCAGCAACTGATGAAATCACATGGACAATAACAGTAAACAAGGAAAATGTCAATGTGGCCAATGCTGTAGTGGAAGATACCATTAATAAAAATGAAGGGCAAAAATTTGTCAGCGGCTCTATTACTATTCAAGATGGTAATAATCCATCCCAAAGTGTACCTGACGTAAATGCATATACTGATACAGACGGAGTTGAAAAGTTGACTTTTAACTTGGTCAATATAACAAAGCAGCAGATTATAACTTTCAGGACCAGTATACATGATGATCTGGCTGCCAAAGGTCAGGGTACGTATACTTATAGTAATGAAGCTACTTTAAAATATGGAGAAGATATTAATAATCCTATTATTTTGCCTTCTTTACCTGCTACAGTGTCTGTACCTGTAAAACTGATAAGTAAAACTGGAACTTACGACGAAGCTAATAAGAAAATTAACTGGACAATCACTGTAAATGAAAGTGGAAGGACAATTGACAATGCAGTGGTCACTGATACTATTCCCGCCGGGCTGAAACTGGATCCCGAAACTATAAAAGTAGGAGATACCTCTGAGAGTGCTGATGCTGCTGCACCTACAACAGTTTCTTATACTTTTACGGATTATGCAACTGAAAGTACATTTAGTCATAGCCTGGGGAAAATAACGGGCCCCAGGGTTATTAAATTTTCGACTGCTGTAAATCCGGAAGTCTACAATCACAATAACGAAAAGGACAATCAATATATTAACACTGCCTATATAAACGGAAGCGGTATATTGGATGAGAGTGGTACTGGAAAAGGAACTCCCGGTACTGGTACTGTTCCTGTACCCACCAGTATCATCAGCAAAAGCGGGTCATATGATGCATCAGCGGTATTATTACCTGGACAATTACTATAAATGGTGATAAGACGACTGTTCCTGCCGGTGCAGTTGTTACGGACACTATTCCTGTAGATCAGACTTATGTATCTGGTTCTGCAAGTATAGATGATAGTTCAAATGGAGCGTTTACTACATTATCGGATAATCAGATTATTTATACCTTTACTAGCGATTTTAATAAAACTTATAATATAACCTTTAAGACGCAGGTAGTTGAAAAGGGTGATTATCAGGCAAATTCCAGTAAAAAATATACTAATGCTGCCAACATTAAAGTGCCCGGTGTAATAGACGAAAATGCCAATGGATCTGTAGATGTAAAAAGTAATGTAATTGACAAATCAGGTGCAGGATATGATTATAACTCTAAACTGATAACCTGGAAAATACTGATAAATGATAATAAGATGTCTGTAACCGGTGCTGTTGTAACTGATAATATTCCAAAGGGTTTGAAGTATGTTTCTGGTTCTGCAAAAATAATAGACGGAAATTATTCAGGAGATCTAGACAGTGCAACTCCCAGCACTTCTGCGGGGGGAAGTTTTAATGAACCGCAGCCAATTGATGATAGTTCAGCAGGAAAAATTGGGGATTCCGGAAATAATGGAACTCTCACTTATAAATTTCCCGATTCTTCCAATAGTAATACCTATACTATAATGTTTCAGACGGAGCTTGTAGATTTAAGTATTTTTACTACTCCGGGAAATCCTGAGGTAACAAATAGTGCTTATATAACTGGAGAGGGAATATATGGCACAGTAACGGATTCAGGCAGTCAAACCATTAGCAATCCGATAGTCACTAAAACTGCCGATCATCCTGATGGTAAGTCCTATATTAACTGGACATTGGACATAGCTCCCAATAATGTTGTAGATTTGTCCAATGCAATTATAAGTGATACTTTACAGGAAGGACTGTCATTAAATACGGATTCCGTAGAATTATATAATGCTACGGTAAATTCTTCTGATGGAACTCTCAGTCCAATTGGAGATAAGATAAAGCTTACCAAGGATAACGTGAAGTATGATCCTGATACCAGGTTATTTGAATTTACTTTTCCGGATGATTCGGATAATAAGCCTTTTGTACTTAAATTTGTAACCAATGTTACTGAAAATGGTACCTATGCGAATTCTGTTACATTTAAGGGAAAGACTTATAATTCCACAAATGATTCTGGATATGTAAAGTATGTCAGCGGAAGTGTCTGGGTAACTGGCACACCGGTAAGCATCAAAATTGTAAAGTCCGATAGTGATAATTCCCAGCCGTTAAGCGGGGCAGTATTCCAACTTCTGGATCAGTACGGAAACGTCAAGGCAACTTCTTCAGCTACAGTAAATGATGGTTCTGTTGTTTTTGATGGACTTTTGTATGACACAGATTATTATATTAAAGAAATAACGGCTCCTACAGGGTATAACCTCAATAGCACGGAATATAAATTCCAGCTTAATAAAAGTGATCAAAACAATTATGACTCTCAAGATGGAGTGTTTAAATTTGATGGAAGTGACAGTAGTCAGGCAACTTACAATTACAGGGACACCGTTATCAGAGGCAATATACAGTTCACCAAAACTGGAGAAGATGCAGATGAGGCGGGATTAAACGGAGCAGTATTTGGGCTGTATAAAGATTCAAGTTGCAATGATGCTGTTAAAGATTCCCAGGGCAAGAGTGTAACTGCAGCTAGCGAAGAGAATGGACGTGTTACATTTTCTAATGTTCCATATGGTACCTATTATATAAAAGAGATCGCTCCGCCAACAGGTTACAATCCTTCTGATAAGGTACTGACTGCGGCTATAGGAGATAATGACAATGGAAAGACTGTAGATGCTGTGTATAATGATGCAGATGGAAATCCTTCAAGTGTACTTTTCGACAACAAGATAAGGGGAAACATACAGTTCAAAAAGACAGATCAGAGTGGAAATCCTCTTAAAGGTGCGGTATTCACACTTTACAGAATTGGTGATGACGGTAAAACTCTTACAGCGGTGAAGGATGCTGACGGCAAGGATTTGACTGCAGCAAGCGGTGCAGATGATGCAGAGGGTGCAGCTGTTACAACTGGCAATGTGATATTTAGCAATATCGAGTATGGCAGCTATGTAATAAAGGAAACTGAAGCACCTCCAGGATATTACCTTTCATCCAAAGTGCTGGATGCAAGTATAACTGCTGACGGAAGCACTGTATATGCAAGACCTGAAGGAGATACTGGAACGGGTGTATACAGCCTTTCAGATACGAAGATTCCGGGCGGCGGCAGTGTAGGTATTCAGGGAACCATAAGTGTGAAGAAAACCGACGATGGCGGAAATGCTTTGAGCGGTGCGGTATTTACACTCTATAATGACAGCGGCAATCCGGTTCAGACTGCAACTACAGATGCCGGCGGAACTGCCCGGTTTACCAAAGTACAGCCGGGGAAATACACTGTGAAGGAAACCACAGCTCCTGCAGGATATGTGCTTTCTTCCCAGGTAATTCCTGTGGAAATAAACATGAGCAAGACCTATGACATCGGAACTGTGAAAGATACTAAAAATGCAGCCTCCATTGAAGTGAAGAAGACAGATGCCAGCGGAAATCCACTCAGCGGAGCCAAATTCACACTGTACAACAGCGGTGTGGAAACGGCCTCGGCAGTCAGCGGGCAGGACGGAATTGCAAGATTTGACAATGTGGTTTATGGAAGCTACACTATCAAAGAGACAGCGGCACCTGCCGGATATGATTTGAACGGGAAGACATTGAGTGTCAATGTGGATTCTTCGAAGACATATCAGTTTACCGTAGTGGATGAAAAGGGAACCCCGAATCCGAATAATCCGGGAGGGACCCCGAATCCGAACAATCCAGGTGGAACTCCAACCCCGAACAATCCGGGAGGGACCCCGAATCCGAACAATCCGGGAGGAACTCCTAATCCCAGCAATCCAGGCGGAACTCCGTCTGAAAATATTTCCAAGGGACTTCCTAAAACGGGGAGTATGGTAGATACTGCAGTACTGCTGGTAATTGGAATGATGGCAGTTCTTGCAGGGATCTGGATGATGATGAGAAGTAAAAGATCAGAAAAAAACATCTAGGCGAAATTAAGTGACAGGAAGATGGTGTTTCCCGGGATATTGGGAAGCACCATCTTTTATATAATACATTTTTATAAACAGGTCATGATCTGCAGATACATGCCTGAAAGGATTTATCTTAAAACATTAAAAAAGGGAGCTGGACTTTACCTAAAATACCTGGAAAAAGATAATGCCATAACTGAATATATAAAACAACTTAAAGGTTGACATTGATAGTTGAAAGTTTTCAGTGAAGAGTGAAAAATTAATGAAGATTTTTCACTCTTAATTTTTTGCTTCAAATTTTGAACTTATAAAAAAATATTTGACTAGAACAGGACAATGCAGTAAAATATATTTTGCATACGAAATATTTTTATGCGAAACATAAGAATATTCTGAAAGGAAGAGAGGACATGAGTGATGTAGAAGATGGAATAAAGCTGCTTAGAACAATAAAAAGGGTGATGAAGAATGCACACAGGATTATGGGGAGGCGGTTTAAGGAACTTGATCTAACTGGACCACAATTGTTTGTGGTGATGAATCTTATGCGTCATGGAAAAATGAAGATAAGTGATCTGGGTGAAAAGATGAGTTTGTCCAATAGCACTGTGTCGGGAATTATCGATAGATTGGAGAAGCAGAATATTGTAAAAAGAGCAAGGAGCAGGGAGGACAGGAGAATAGTCTATGTGAGTGTTACTCCCGAATTTAAAAAGATTGCTGATGCCAAGCATGAGGAAGTTGATAGGATATTTCAATCCATGATGGATGTGGCTACCCCGGAGGAAATGGATATAATAAGCAGGGGGTTGTATACATTGGAAAAAGTAATGAATAGACAGAAAATGAATGGGGAGTGAAGACATAATGCTTAAATTGATGAAATACCTGAAGCCGTTTATTGTGCTTGTTATAAGTGCAGTAATTTTACTTTTCATACAGGCAATGTGTGATCTTGCCCTGCCGGACTACATGTCTAATATTGTAAATGTAGGAATACAGCAGAGCGGTATCGAAAATGCAGTGCCGAAAGCAGTGAGAGAAAGTGAAATGAACAGACTTTTAGTATTTATGAATGAAAATGATAGACAGCAGATCTTAAAAAATTATACATTTGTGAATAAATCCAGCCTCAATTACAGTGGATATCTCAAGGATTATCCAGGACTTGAAAGTGAACCCCTGTATGTTTTAAAAAATATAGATGAGCCGCAGATTGACAGGATGAATCCTGTAATGGGAAAGGCCTTCCTGGCTGTTTCCGGTGTGGAAAAAATTAAAGATAGTGCAAGAAATGGAGTTATAAATTTTAACGGGCAGAAGATACCTGCAAATACGGATCTATTTGCACTGTTTTCAAAACTCCCTGAAACGCAGCGGCTGAAAATAAGTGAAAGTATGAATAAAAAATTTACTTCAATGGGTGACAGCATGATAATACAGGCCTCATCGGCCTCAATCAGGGATGAATATGAGAAAATAGGAATGAATACTGATAAAATTCAGAGCAGATATATTGTCCATATGGGTGTAATCATGCTTCTAATTTCTCTGCTTGGTGCAGTCTGTACCATTGCGGTAGGGCTTATAGGGGCTAGAATTGCAGCGGGATTATCAAAAAATTTGCGTAGAGATCTGTTTACCAAAGTGGAGAGCTTTTCCAGTGAGGAATTCAATAGATTTTCAACAGCATCGCTTATAACAAGAACTACCAACGACATCACCCAGATACAGCTGGTTGTTTTTCTTGCAGTGAGAATGCTTATATATGCACCTATTTTAGGTGTGGGGGGAGTTTTGAAGGTTTTAAGCAAGAGTACCTCCATGACCTGGATCATTGCCCTGGCGGTGGTGATTCTATTGGGCTTAATCGGCAGCATATTTGCAGTTGCCTTCCCAAAATTTAAAATTGTGCAGAAACTGGTAGATAAATTGAATCTCATTACCCGTGAAAATCTGTCTGGAATGATGGTGGTAAGGGCATTTAATACTCAAAAGTTTGAAGAGAAAAGATTTGATAGGGCAAATCAGGAACTGACAGATACAAACTTGTTTATAAATCGTGTCATGTCTGCCATGTTTCCAGCCATGATGCTCATAATGAATGGTGTCACAATACTCATAGTCTGGGTTGGTTCGCATCAGATTGCAAGTTCAAGTATGCAGGTGGGAGATATGATGGCATTCATGCAGTATGCCATGCAGATTATATTTGCCTTTCTCATGATGTCCTTTATGTTTATTCTTATACCAAGGGCCTCGGTATCTGCCCAGAGAGTCAATGAAGTTCTGGAAGTAAAGCCCTCCATTGTAGATCCAGAAAAGCCCCTGCACTTTCCTGATGAAGTTAAAGGTGTTATAGAATTTAAAAATGTTTCTTTCAGATATGAAGGTGCAGAAAAAGATGTATTAAAGAACATAAGCTTTAAGGCTCTTCCAGGTCAGACAACAGCCTTTATTGGTTCCACCGGTTCAGGTAAATCCACTCTTGTCAATTTGGTGCCGCGTTTTTATGATGTAACCGGGGGACAGATTTTTATTGATGGAATTGATATAAGAAAAGTTGCACAGCGTGAGCTTAGAGATCTAATTGGTTATGTACCCCAGAAAGGTGCATTGTTTAAAGGTACTATTGAATCCAATTTGAAATATGCCAGAGATAGTGCGTCGGACAGTGATATGGAAGAAGCGGCGAGAATTGCCCAGGCGAAAGAATTTATTGATGAAAAACCGGAAAGATTTGAAAGTGAAATTTCCCAGGGAGGTTCAAATGTATCGGGAGGACAGAAGCAGAGGCTGTCTATTGCCCGTGCCCTTGTGAAAAGGCCGAAGATCTATATATTCGATGATAGTTTTTCCGCACTTGATTTTAAGACCGATTCTGATCTTAGAAAGGCTCTTAAAACCGAGACAAAGTCAAGCACCATTCTTATAGTTGCCCAGCGTATTTCCACAATCAAGAATGCGCAGCAGATAGTAGTGCTTGAAAAGGGAGAGATAGTTGGAGTTGGCACCCATGGTGAATTAATGGAGAAATGTGAAACCTATAGGGAAATCGCATTATCACAGCTGTCTAAGGAGGAATTGGCATGAGTGAACACAATAACAGACGGAAACCTTCTTTGAGGAAAAATAGGGGACCGAGAGGTATGATAATTGCCGGGGAAAAAGCCCACAACTTTAGAGGTACTATGAAAAAACTCATGGGTTACCTGGGTATATATAAGATATCAATTGCTGTTGTAGTTATTTTTGCTGTTGCAAGTACTGTATTTTCCATAGTGGGACCTAAGATACTGGGAAAAGCTACCACAAAATTATTTGAAGGTGTTATGGCAAAGATATCTGGTACCGGGAATATAGATTTTGCCTATATAGGGAGAATAATTGTGCTGCTGGCAGTCTTATATACGATTGGTTCATTGTTCGCCTATGTTCAGGGTTGGATAATGTCTGGAGTGTCCATGAAGATAAGCTATAAATTCAGAAAGGATATTTCGGAGAAAATCAATCGTATGCCTTTAAAATATTTTGACAGGACGAATCATGGTGAGGTACTGTCCAGGGTTACCAATGATGTGGATACTTTAAGTCAGACTCTTAATCAGAGTTTAGGACAGATCATCACTTCTGTTACCATGGTTTTAGGAGTGCTGGTCATGATGTTCAGTATAAGCTGGCAGATGACCCTTGTGGCACTCTGTATAATTCCCGTATCTCTGGGACTCATAATGCTCATTGTTAAATATTCACAGAAGTATTTCAAACAGCAGCAGGACTACCTTGGAAATTTAAATGGACATGTGGAAGAGATGTATGGCGGTCATATTGTGATGAAGGCCTTCAATGGTGAAAAAGACAGTATTAAAAAATTTGACAGGATGAATAAAAGGCTTTTCGGATCAGCCTGGAAATCTCAGTTTTTATCTGGTATAATGATGCCCATGATGAACTTTGTAGGCAACCTGGGGTATGTTGCAATATGTATTTTGGGAGGTTGGCTGGCAGCAAAGAAGGCTATTGAAGTAGGTGATATTCAGGCATTTGTCCAGTATGTTCGATCCTTTACCCAGCCTATTTCACAGATTGCCAATATTTCAAATATACTTCAGCAGACAGCAGCATCAGCGGAGCGTATTTTTGAATTCCTGGAGGAGGAAGAGGAAACTCCTGAAACTTCTGATGCAGTTAAACCTGAAAATATACGGGGTCATGTAGAATTTAAGAATGTTCATTTTGGATATGATCCGGATAAAATTGTTATAAATAATTTTTCAGCTTCTGTTAAGCCCGGTCAGAGAATTGCAGTCGTAGGCCCTACGGGAGCTGGTAAAACTACAATCATTAAACTTCTCATGCGCTTCTACGATATAAATGCCGGACAGATTCTTGTGGACGGCCATGATATAAGGACTTTTACGAGAAAGGATCTCAGATCCATATTTGGCATGGTGCTTCAGGATGCATGGCTTTACAATGGCAGTATAATGGAGAACATTCGTTACGGACGTATTGGTGCAACTGATGAAGAAGTTGTTTCAGCAGCAAAGGCGGCCCATGTGGACAGCTTTGTTCACACTCTGCCAGATGGATACAATATGATACTGAATGAAGAAACTTCAAATGTATCCCAGGGACAGAAACAGCTGCTCACCATTGCAAGGGCAATACTTGCAAATCCCAGGATACTTATTTTGGATGAGGCTACGAGCTCTGTGGATACCCGTACGGAATTGCAGATTCAAAAGGCCATGGATAATCTCATGAAAGGCCGTACAAGTTTTATAATTGCCCACCGCCTTTCTACAATACGTGATGCCGACCTGATACTTGTCATGGATCACGGTGATATTGTTGAGCAGGGAAAGCATGTTGAACTTCTTAAAAAGAACGGAGTGTATGCAGATCTCTACAACAGTCAGTTTGAAACTGCGTAAATTAATAAGGTCGAGAAAAGTTTCAGTAGACTTTCTTGGCCTTATTAATTTTAACTTTATGCAGTTTTTTGAATTTACTGTATAATGTGTACTTATCTATATACTAAAGTATTTTAATTATTTTAACAAAAATTTTGACAAAAATACTACTTAGTAATAAAATATGCCTATATATATTTGTAAATTTTCATATATGACGGACATATTTCAAATACTGCATATCCGCCATACTCAAACAATTATGAATAAATGTATTTTTAATATTCATGATGAATTTGGCAGCAAATATATAAAAAAAGATTGGGAGGCTATTTTATATGAGCACTGAAGAAATTGAAAAGTTAAAGCAGCTGGTATGTAAAACTATCGATGCCAATTCCGGAAAGATAATAGACTTTTCAAAATCTGTGGAGAAAGAACCAGAGCTGGGATTTAAAGAAGAAAAGACATCTAAAAAGGTAAGGGATATTTTTGACAGCATAGGCCTGAAGCATAGAGATGGACTGGCTATTACTGGAGTAAAGGCAAAATTGAAGGATGGGCATGATGGTATAAATGTAGCTGTTCTCGGAGAGTTGGATGCAGTCATATGCAGGGGAAATAAAAATACAGATCCTGAAACAGGGGCGGCTCATACCTGCGGACATCATCTGCAGTTGGGAGCTTTGATTGGCTCGGCTATAGGTTTGAAGTTATCTGGAATTGCAGATAAATTAAATGGGAATGTGACTTTTATGGCAGTGCCATCGGAAGAATGTATTGAATTTGCCTACAGACAAAAGCTAATACAGCAGGGAAAAATTCATTTTTTAGGTGGAAAACAGGAACTCATATATCAAGGTGAATTTGACGATGTAGATATAGCCATGATGATGCATTCCATGAAAAATTGTCCAAATCCTACTGTACTTTTGGGAAAATCTAGTAATGGATTTTTAGCCAAAACCATACAGTATATAGGAAAGGCAGCCCATGCAGCTGAGGCACCAGAACAGGGGATAAATGCATTAAATGCTGCAATGATTGGGCTTATGGGCGTAAATGCCCTTAGAGAAACTTTTAAAGACGAAGATTATATAAGATTTCATCCTATTATTACAAAAGGTGGAGATGTAGTAAACAGTGTTCCCGATGATGTCAGAATTGAAAGTTATGTTCGTGCAAGGACTATAGATGCCATGGTGAAGACAAATGAAAAAGTTGACAGGGCACTTAAAGCCGGGGGAGATGCAGTGGGTGCAAAAACTGTTATCAGGACCATACCGGGATATTTGCCTCTTGAATGTTCACAGGAATTAAATGATATGTACAGGCGAAATTGCAGTGAACTTTTACCTGAAAGCGGTGTGCTGGAAGGAGGACATTTTTTTGCTTCTACAGACATGGGTGACGTATCTCAATTGATTCCAAGTATACACCCTTATATAGGTGGAGTCAGCGGCAGCCTCCATGAAAAAGATTTTAATGTGGAAGATTATTATGCGGCCTGTGTACTTCCTGCAAAGTTATTTGCAATGCTCATAGTAGATCTGCTGGCCGGCAGTGCAGAAAAAGGTAAAGACGTAATCAAGAATTTTAAACCTCAATTATCCAAGGAAGAATATTTAAAAATTTTAAATGGATTCAATAAAGTAATAGGAGGGGAAAAATGTTAAAAAAGTACGTCAAAATTTTTGTATTGGCTTTTATATTGGTTGTAATAGCCGAGCTCATAGGAGAGAAGAAAATTAAGTTTGGACCTGGATATCTGGTATTTTTGCCCATGCTCTTTGCCCTGATCATGGGGCTTATTATAAGTCTTCCCAAATTGAAGATTATTTCTGATAAAGAAATGAGTTTGTCAAATGAGATTATGGGAATTGCTGTAATACTGTTCGTAGCTAAAATAGGTGCTACAATGGGACCTTCTATTGTTGCACTCGTAGAATCAGGCTGGGCACTTTGTTTTCAGGAGCTCGGTCATTTCTTTGGTACCGTTGTTTTGGGCCTTCCAATTGCTGTTTTGCTGGGACTTGGACGTGAAGCCGTAGGAGCTACTTTTTCGATTGATCGTGAGCCCAACATTGCTATAATTTCAGAAAGATATGGCATGGATTCTCCCGAAGGCCGTGGAGTTATGGGAATATATATCTGTGGAACATTGTTTGGTGCAGCTTATATAGGGCTTCTTGCAGGTTATATGGGATCTCTTAAGATATTCAATCCCCTGGCTCTTGCCATGGGTTCAGGCGTGGGATCCGGAAGTATGATGGCAGCAGCTTCGGGTGCTATTGCAGCTGTGTTTCCATCAGAAGCCAAGGAAATAGCCAGCTTTTCAGCAGCTTCCAATTTACTTACTACTATAATAGGAATATATTTTACCTTATTTATCTCTCTACCGGTTGCAAATAAGTTCTATGATTGGCTGCAGCCTAGAATTGGAAGAAATAGAAAAAAGAGTGGGGGAAGATTAAAATGAAAAAATTTATTCAGGAAGCCGTTATTTTATTGGGAGTTGGAATAATTGCGCTTATTGGAAATAGTATAAATGATAAAGTGCCTTTAGGAGTTGGATTTATTGGAATGCTCATATTGATTTGCATTACTCTGGCTGGAATTATCATAAAAAAAATTATTCCAATTAATCTGCCTATGGTATTTTGGGTATCTATAGTAGCTGTTTTGGTGACATGCCCCCTCAATCCCTATGGTGCCTATCTGGATAAGCAATATCTTGACAAAGTAAATATGCTGGCCCTTACAACACCGGTTTTGGCTTTTGCAGGTCTATCTCTTGGAAAAGATTTAAAACTTTTCAAAGAACTGAGCTGGAAAATAGTAATTGTAGCCCTTACTGTTTACACCGGAACTTTTGTATTTGCAACCTTAATTGCACAATTTGTTTTAAAAATTACCGGTAAAATATAGAATGGGGACTGACCCCCTTACATTTTTTGTAAGGGGGTCAGTCCCCATCTTGAAAATATGTGCTTCACGTGATATTATAAGCAGAGAAGGTAAATGATTATCAGAAGGGGGAAGGCGTAGATGGCAAACAATAGTTTTAGTATACTTGAAATGCTTAAAATAGCTGTATTGATGGAAGAAGAAGGCTATAAATTTTATACTAACGGTATTAACCACACCACTGGCAAAACTCAAAAATTTTTGAAAGTTGCTGCAGGCCAGGAGTTTGTTCACAAGGAAAAATTTCAAAAACTTTATGATAAAATTTCTCAGAATAAAGAAATTGAATCCGAATATCTTCTGGACAGTGAAGTGTCTGGATATCTTAAGGGACTTATTGAAGACAGGGTTTTTGATAAAAGCGAGCAGCCTGAGGATGCATTTAAGGATTTGAAAACTGCTATACAGCATGCAGTTAAAACGGAGGAACTTACGGTTCAGGTATATTCCCATATGTATGAGGGAATTTCTAAAAAAGATGCAAAAGATATACTGTCCGTTATATTAGAGGAAGAAAAAGGACATGTGGCATATTTTTCAAAATTACTTAAGGATATAGTAGATTGATAAGTTTATATCATAAAATTGAAAATATGAAGAATTTGATGCGTTGAAGAGAATATTATGACTCTCTATGTAACGCATCTTATTTTTCGATTTTTTTTAAGACAAATTGGAAACGATTGTATCCCTGCTTGTGCCTAAAAGTATATATAATAATATATAGCTGAAAAAAATAATAAATTAATAAAATTTTAATATTGCTATTGATAAATTGATTAAAACTTAGTATTATATAAATAAGTTTTTTTTAAAACCCCGGGGAGTAAGGTTTTTTATATTTATAACATTAGATCTTAAAATTGAGGAGGTATTTTTTTATGAATAGTATAAACGGAGCAGATACTGTGTTTGTAATAATATGCGCAGCATTAGTAATGATAATGACTCCGGGATTAGCTCTATTTTACGGAGGAATGGTAAGAGGGAAAAATACTCTAGATAGTACTCTCCATAGCTATTCGGCATTGGCGGTAATATCTATTCAATGGATACTCATAGGGTATACACTGTGCTTTGGGACAGATATAGGTGGATTGATAGGGGGCTTTAATTTTGCAGGATTGAAGGGAGTCGGTTTTGCACCAAATGCAGATTATGCAGGTACGATCCCACAACAGGTTTTTATGCTGTTTCAGCTTATGTTTGCCATAATAACTCCTGCACTTATATCCGGTTCTATTGCAGAAAGAATGAAATTTACACACTGGATAGTATTTTTAATATGTTGGACAACGTTGGTTTATGATCCAATTGCTCACTGGGTGTGGGGTGCAGGAGGATGGCTGAAAAATCTTGGAGCACTGGATTTTGCAGGTGGTAATGTAGTTCACATAAGTTCAGGTGTGTCCGGACTTATTGCAGCATTGATGCTTGGAAAAAGGAGAAATGTGGGAAAACCTAGCAATCTTCCAATAACCTGTTTGGGAGCTGCCATTCTCTGGTTTGGATGGTATGGGTTCAATGCAGGAAGTGCACTTGCTATAAATGATGTGGCGGTGAATGCTTTTATCACTACCAATACTTCTGCAGCAGCTTCGGCCATAAGCTGGAGTATTTGTGAATTTGCCTATAGAAAGAAGATAACTTCTCTCGGAGTTGCCAGTGGAATAGTTGCAGGTCTTGTAGCTATAACTCCAGGTGCTGGTTTTGTCAGCCCTTTAGCTTCATTGATCATTGGGCTGGTAGGAGGAGCTGTATGTTATTCATGTATTACTTTCGTTAAAGCTAAATTGGGATATGATGATGCACTTGATGCTTTTGGCTGTCACGGTGTAGGTGGAATATGGGGAGGAATTGCCACTGGAATATTTGCCTGGAAAGCAATCAATTCAGCTGGTGCAAGTGGATTGATTCATGGTAATCCAAAATTGCTGGGAATTCAGATAATAGCTGTTTTGTCCAGTGTGGTGTACTCTGCGGTTGTCACGTTTATTATAATAAAGGTAATTAATGCCGTGAGCAGCATAAGAGCAGGTGAAAAAGAAGAACAGGTAGGTTTGGATGTCACGGAACATGGTGAAGAGGCTTATGGCGGAATTCAGATGTAGAAAATATTATGAATATAGTTGATAGGCCTTGGCAGAATGATGTAAAATTTATATATGGGTGTAAATTATGTTTAATAAGGAGGTAAAATAATGGCTGATAAACTTACTAAAGTGGATATCATTACATCTAAGGGCAAGTTTGAAGAACTGAAAAAAGCCCTGGGAGACATTGGAATTTCGGGAATGACAGTTACCAACGTGTTAGGATGCGGAATGCAAAAGGGACATAAGGAATATTATAGGGGCCTTACCATGGACATAAATTTAGTACCGAAAGTAAAGATTGAGATAGTGGTCTGTGAAGTGCCTGTGGATCTGGTAGTGGAAACTGCTAAAAAAGTGCTTCATACAGGAGAAATGGGCGATGGAAAAATATTTGTCTACAATGTGGAAAATGTTATACGTATAAGTACGGGAGACGAGGGAAGAGTAGCTCTGCAGTACAGTGATAAAGATAAATAAAGTGGAAGAGCTGAGGGTTGTTTCAATAAAATTTTGAAACAATCCTTTATTTTTTACCCTGGATTTTGACAGAGTACTGTATTGAAATAAATGCTGCTTTTGATACAATAGATATAATACCATTACTTGGTATATAAATAGGGAGGGATAAGGATGAGTGAACTGTTGTTTCAAAAAGACAGCTATTTGAAGGAATTTAAATGCAGCATTTCTGAAGTAAATAAAACCGAAAATGCAGTTGTACTTGATAGAACCGCATTTTACCCTGCTGGCGGGGGTCAGCCCTATGATACAGGGATTTTAGAAGGAGAGTCAAATGTATACACTGTTGAAAGAACTAAAAAGATAGGGGATTCTGTATACCACTATATAAATGGGAGACTTCCAGAACCCGGTCAAACTTGTATGGGGAAGATAGACTGGGACCGCCGGTATAAACTTATGAGGACACATACTGCCATGCACATTTTATGTGCTGTTGCGTGGAGGGATTATAAAGCTAAAGTGACCGGCGGAGATATGGACTGCCTAAGTGCGAGGATGGATTTTGAATTCGAAAATTTTAACAGAGAATTAGTGGATGAAATTGAAAAGAAAGCTAATGAAGAAATAAAATGTAGGAGAGATATCAGGGTTAATTTTCTTGAAAGAGAAGAAGCTCTCAAGATTCCAGATTTAATAAAAACAAAAGAAGATCTTCTTCCGAGAGGTATTGATAAAATAAGGACTGTTGAAATTGAAGGATTGGATCTTCAGGCGGATGGGGGCACCCATGTAAAAAATACTGCAGAGGTCGGCAGTATAAAAGTAGTTAGGTTTAAAAGTAAGGGGAGAATAAATAAGAGAATATATGTGGAGATAGAGGATTAAGATATAATAGAAGGGGGTTATAGATTATGAAAATAGATAAGTGTATCAAGGAAGTTGAAAGGGACAGCAGAGTTGTTTCCAGGGCCTGTAGAATTCCATACTTTCCGTTAGTTGTAGAAAGCATAGAAGGATCCACTGTAAAGGACATAGATGGGAATGAATATATAGATCTGCTGTGCAGTGCCGGTTCAATAAATGTAGGGGGAGCCAATGAAAATGTCAAAAAATCCATAATTGAACAGGTGAATAAATATGTCCACTATACTCCTGCATATCTTTACAACAAACCTATGATTGATTTGGCAGAAAAACTTGTAAAAATTACGCCCGGGGAATTTCCCAAAAGGGTTGCCTTTGGGCTTTCGGGTTCAGATGCCAATGACGGAGCTATTAAATTTGCCAGGGCTTATACTGGAAGAAGCTCCATAATCACTTTTATTGGAGCCTATCACGGTGTTACTTATGGATCCATGTCCATGTCTGCAATTACCACAAAGATGAGAAGAAAACTCGGACCTTTTTTACCTGGGGTTTACAGCTTCCCCTATCCTAACTGTTATAGATGTAATTACGACAAAAAAGAAAACTGCTGTAATTTGGAGTGCCTCCACCAGATTCAAATTGCCTTTGACAGCTATTTGCCTTCTGATGAAGTGGCGGCAGTGGTAATTGAGCCCATCCAGGGAGATGCTGGAATTATAGTTCCTCCCGGAAGATATATGAAAAAGCTCTATGAACTGTGCGCTCAAAATGGAATTTTGTTTATAAGTGAAGAGGTCCAGCAGGGTTTCGGCCGTACCGGTAAGTGGTTTGGCATTGAAAATTTTGACATAATCCCGGATGCAGTTATTCTTGGAAAATCCATAGGCGGAGGACTGCCCTTAAGTGCGATTGTAGGAAGGGAAGAGATAATGCAGAGCCTTGATCCTCCTGCCCATACATTTACAACAGCTGCCAATCCTGTATGCTGTTCCTCTGCTGTAAGTGCTATAGATGTAATTTCCCAAGATGGATTTTTAGAACATGTTAATGAAATAGGAAATTTTGCAAGAAATTATTTGAATAATTTGAAAGATGAATGTCCTATTATAGGAGATGTGAGAGGGATTGGATTATCCATAGGGGTGGAACTGGTCAAGGATAAAATGAGCAAGGAGAAAAATACGGAAGCCACCTTGAAGATATGTTACAGGTGTTATGAAAAGGGAGTTATCCTCATATCTCTAAATGGAAATGTACTTAGAATTCAACCGCCTCTGATTATTACGAAGGATGAAATGTTTAAAGCCCTGGAAATTATAAAATCCTCCATTGAAGATTATCTGCAGGGAAATATACCAGATGAAGTACTGAATACCATAAAGGGATGGTAATAAAAAATGTCTCTGGAATTCAGTTCCGGTTTTTGTGGTGAATCTCTGTAATAAAAGTACTTGAAAGTAAAAAGCCCGCTTATCACAGGGATTTTTTGATTTTCAAGTACTCTGCTTTATTTTTCGTAGAAAATAAGTGCTGGTTTTCTTCTGGGAGGTTTCTGATTTTTTTGCTTCTCATCGGGATAGCCGGCTATCATGGTGCTTACCAGTTTGTAGGAATCGGGTACATTGTGTTTTGATTTGAATTCAGGAGTACTGCATATACATTCTGCAAATCCAATCCAGCAGGTTCCCAGACCGAATTCTTTGGCAGAGAGCATGATATTGCCTGCTGCCAGGGAGCAGTCATAAGTACACCAGTGTGAAGATGTGTCACCGTAAATTACTATTACACAGGGAGCACCGTAAAAAACGCTGAAGTTTTCATCTTTAAGCCAGTTTTCATATTGTTTGAAATAAGGATAATCTGCTATGTTTTCCACCAGATATTTCTTGATTTCATCCGATAGGGATTTTATTTCCCATTTGTCTGTTATGACTACAAATCCCCAGGGCTGGCCGTAGGAACCGGTAGCAGCTTTTGTCCCGAGCGTGATTAATTCATGAATTGTATTTGAATCCACCTCCTGATCCTTAAAGGATCTTGTACTTCTTCTTGTATTTATTCTTTCAATGATATTCATAATAGGACTCCTCTCCATGGTATAAAACAGTTTCTTCTTATATTGAATGATACTTAAATATGAAACCATTGTCAACTATTTAAACACCTTAGGATTTTGGCTGCTCCCCATTTATTATAGATTGATAGCATTATATATGATAAAATACATATTGTGAGTGAAAAAGTTAAAGCTTCAGTTTCTGCAAGTTTGTATATTTGAAATGTATTATATACGTTAAAGAAAGGGAGAAGATGAATTGAGATATAAATATGTACTTTTTGATTTAGATGGAACTCTGACGGACTCCAAAGAGGGGATAACAAAGTCGGTACAATATGCCCTGGGAAAATATAATATTGCTGTAGAGAATTTGGATTTACTTGAAGTCTTCATAGGCCCGCCGCTTAAGGATTCATTTATGCAGTATTACAATTTTAGTGAAGAACAGGCGCTTCATGCAATTGGATATTACAGGGAATATTTTGAGACAAAGGGAATATTTCAAAATAAAGTGTATGAAAACATTGAAGGCCTTTTGAAAAAGCTGAAGAAGTTGAAATTGAATTTGATAGTAGCTACTTCAAAACCCACGGAATTTGCCAAAAGGATATTGAAGCATTTTAATTTATATTCATATTTTGACACTGTTGTCGGCAGCAATTTAGATGGGACAAGATGTAAAAAAGAGGAAGTGATCGGGTATATCATAGATAAGTATAATATAGGCGATAACCGGCAGGTAGTTATGGTGGGTGACAGGAGGCATGATGTCATAGGGGCATTGGAAAATGGCATAGATTGTATAGGAGTTGCTTATGGATATGGTTCTGTTGAAGAACTTAGAAATGCAAAGGCAGCTTATATTGTTCATGATGTGAATGAACTATTTCAAAGAATTATTTCCGTGTAGGAAATAGTTCTATTTTATTTAGATCTGCAGTGCCTGGATGGTACCGAAAAAACTTGAAAAATATTACCATATTTAAAGGCTTAAAATAGCTAATTTATATATTAGATTGAGGTTTGCCGGGAAATGTTGGCGATACCTCTATAAGCACCGTAGATATTGGCACTTGTTACTAAATCACCTGTATTAAGTGCAGGTACTACAGGAATTGAATATGTCTTATTAATATTCAGTGATTCGTCAGTCGAATTAATATATTCATCTGAAACATAATATTTATCAATGGCACCATTACTTCTTGTTATAACTAATTCTATCATTACTACGAATATGGAATGCCGTTCAGTTGCTCCGGTTGCTGTGACTTCGGTTAGGCTGGGATTTGAAGGAACTGGAGAAGTAACAGGGTTATGGCTATTAACTATTTGTACTGATAGATGGAAATCATGATTGCAATGCGGTTTGTCATTTTGTGTGGTATCGTTATGTTTATAAGTGATAGTTATAAAAGGAACTATCTGTTGTTTTGTTGATAATGCCGAGCCAAAACTTGCTACAGAGTTGTTCCATATACTGGAAACCATTATACCCTTGTTTGATGAAGCGTTTTTAATCCATGGAGAAACTATATGAGTTATATCTATAGTAACTGCTGATTTGGATGTCATTGGATAAAACTTAATTCCGTTAAATTTATCTGCTGATGGAATTCTAGAATAAGTAGTGTATAAGCTAAAATGGTCATATATTGGATATATTATAAATTCAATACTTTTATCGTTATGAAAACTATCACATTTAAATAATGTTAATTCAGCTTTGGTTGCTATAATATTATTTGGTAATGAAGAGATATTGAAATAAAGTAAACCATGATACTCAAAATTGCCATCACATCCTACAATTATCCTGTAGTCTTGAATATTTCCATTTGGAATTTTATCAGTTAATGTGAGGCTTTTACTTGCTGGAATCATAAATGTATCCAAGGATATTACCTCCAATCTAAAATGAATATGATAGATGACCAATAACATTTTCATGCCTTGGCCATCTATATTATTATATTATGACTGAACTATTTCAGCTTTTAATGACCCATAACTTGTTAACGTTACAGTTTCGCCTGTTTCTAATTTTGGAACAATTGCAAGGTTAAGAGTGTCATTGACATCTAATGGAGTTGTACCTGCTGAATTGTCATAAACAGTAGCAATAGAGAAGTACTCATGACTTGAGTCAGTCCTAAGAACATCTAATTGAATTGCTTCAACGAAACTAGTTCCTGCGGGTACAGTCCCTGTTACTGTAACTAATTGCCCAGAAGCAGTCTGTGGTGTATCAAAATCTACTGGCAATGCAGCCATATATTATTCACTTCCTTCGTTTTCATTTATTATAGATATAAACTTTTGTCTAATAAATATAGTATTTAGAATTTATGAAATTGTTACTGGGTAAATTTAAATGCAAATATCACAGTCCTATTGACAGAGAGAAAATTCAAAATTATAATAAAAATAGATTAACTAGTTAATAAAAATTTGATTGTTAAACATTTGGTAATTGAAGATCTTTTATTCTAATTTAACTGCCTGAACGTAAAAAGCTCATAGGAGGCGATCTAATGAAAAACGTGTATGCAGTTAAAGGTAATATTATTTTCACCAAAGCCTTTGGTAAATTTGAAGTGCTTGAAAATGGATATATTGTTGTCGAGGGTAAACTTGTTAAAGGTGTTTGTGGACATCTTCCTGAAGAATTCAGCGGAGTGAGGATTGTGGATTATGGGGACTCACTTATAATTCCGGGATTTGTTGATCTCCATCTACATGCATCCCAGTATGGCAATCTGGGACTTGGAATTGACAAGGAGTTGATGCCGTGGCTTGAAACCTATACGTTCCCTGAAGAAGCAAGGTATTCTGATATAGAATATGCGAAAAAAGTGTACTCAGCTTTGATAAGGGAATTATGGAGGTATGGCACTACTAGATGCTGTATCTTTGCAACTATGCATAAGGATTCCACTAAACTCCTTATGGATTTGCTCGCACAATCTGGATTGTCGGCTTACGTGGGAAAGGTGAATATGGATAGAAACTCTCCCGAATATCTGGTGGAAGACACGAAAAATTCAATAGAGGATACAGAAGAAATATTAAAAGAGTATTTAAGCAAATATGAACTTGTAAAACCCATTATCACTCCGAGATTTGTTCCAAGCTGCAGTCCTAAATTGTTAAAGAGTCTGGGGAATTTGGCCAGGGAGTACAGGGTACCGGTGCAGTCTCATCTGTCTGAAAATTGTGATGAAATCAATTTTGTAAGAAAACTGCATCCCGATCATGATAACTATGCAAGCGTATATGAAAGTGCTGGACTTTTTGGAGAGATGCCTACTGTCATGGCCCACTGCATTCTGGTAGATGAAGATGAAATTGAACTGATGAGGAAAAATAACGTATTTGTAGCTCACTGCCCGCTGTCAAACTGCAATTTGTCAAGCGGTATTGCACCCATTAGAAGGCTTGTTTCCAGAGGCATTCCTGTAGGGCTTGGGAGTGACATATCCGCTGGAAATAGTCTTTCCATGATGAATGTAATCGTAAACAGCGGTCAGGTGTCCAACCTGAAATGGCTTCAAAGCAGCAGAGTAGATAAACCTCTTACTACGGCGGAATTGTTCTACATGGCCACTAAGGGAGGGGGAAAATTTTTTGGAAGGGTAGGAAGCTTTGAAAGGGGATATGAATTTGATGCCCTTGTCATTGATGACAGCAATCTATCTATATTCAGATCTTTGTCTTTAGAGGAAAGATTGCAGAAGTTTATCTATACAGGGGATGACAGAAATATAAAAGTGAGATATGTAAGCGGAAGGGAGGTAAAGGAACCAATACTCTATTAATTATAATTTTATTAGGGGGAATTTTATATGGAAACCAAGGTTGAAAAACAATCTTTTCTGGAGTCGTTTTTTAAACTGAAAGAAAACAATACAAATGCTAAGACGGAAATCATTGCGGGAATTACCACCTTTATTACAATGGCCTATATTATATTTGTAAACCCAAGTGTGCTGAGGGTGGCAGGCATGAATTCAGCTGGTGTGGTGGGTGATGCAGCTTCAAAATTTGCTGTAGGCAGTGATCCTATTGTGTCTGCTGTATTTGTGGCAACTTGTCTGGCTGCTGCTATTGGAACTTTTATAATGGGATTCTATGCCAATCTGCCTTTCGCGCAGGCTCCGGGAATGGGGCTCAACGCATTCTTTACTTACACTGTATGTCTTACACTTGGATTTACCTGGCGTCAGGCATTGGCTGCAGTACTTACTTCAGGTATCTTGTTTATAATTATTACTGTTACTTCCATACGAGAAAAGATTGTAGATGCCATACCGGAGAATTTGAAATATGCCATGTCAGCAGGTGTGGGACTCTTTATTGCACTTATCGGACTGAAGAGCGGGGGAATAATAGTTTCAAATAAATCGACCCTCGTTGGTTTTGGAAATTTTGCAGATCCAGGTACTCTCCTTACTATAATAGGGGTTCTGGTAATTGGAGTACTCATGGCTAGAAATGTGAAAGGATCTATTTTACTTGGTATTGTTATAACCACTATTCTGGGTATACCCTTTAAGATCACTTCACTTGCAAATCTGCATGTATTCAGTGCTCCTCCTTCACTGGCCCCTACTTTTGCCTCATTTGACTTTGCAGGCCTTCTGACAAAAGGTGGAACTACTGTAGCCAGTGCAATACTCAGCTTTGTAATGGTTGTAATAACCATCTGCCTTGTGGATCTCTTTGATACCATAGGTACCCTTGTTGGAACTGCTACAAAAGCTGGAATGATAGATGAAAATGGAAAAGTGATCAGGATGAAAAAAGCCCTTATATGTGACGCTGTAGCTACAACTGCAGGTTCATTTCTAGGGACGAGTACTGTGGGAACTTATGTAGAATCCACTGCAGGTGTCACAGAAGGTGGAAGAACTGGACTCACGGCTGTAACAGTAGGTATATTGTTTATACTTTCGCTGTTTTTTTCAGGCCTCGTAGGTGTAGTTCCTGCACAGGCTACGGCACCGGCACTTATTATAGTGGGAGCTCTGATGATGGGTGTAATCAAAAATATAGATTTCAATGATTTTACAGAGGCACTTCCGTGTTTCTTTGCCATTTCACTTATGGCTTTCAGTTATAGTATAGCCAATGGAATTGCAGTTGCCATGATCGTTTATCCTGTGGTAAAAATAGCTACTGGCAGGTATAAGGAGCTTAATCCCATAGTGTATATACTTGGAATATTGTTTGTACTGAGATTTATAATGCTGCCTTTTGAATGATGGCGTGTACGGCAGTTTAGGGGGAATAAGACATAACTTTCCCCGGAAATTATTTTTATTTCTTGGAAAGAAGGAGTCTTGATGGGTAGTATTATAATAATTGTGGTTTCATTTTTAATAGCTTTTATAATTACTACCATTGTTGGAATATCCGGTATTGGCGGCATTTTGCTGTTTGGTGTACTGGATTCGATATTTGTTTTACTTGGAATTTATTTTATGAAAAAAAATAATTCAAACAATGATGGCAGTGAGCATGTTACAGTGAATTCTGAACGTTATATGGAAGACAATGAGATAAAAGATTATTTTAAAAATATTTTATATAATTCTGTAAAACTGAATAATACCTTGCAGAACATCAAGGCATCTGCTGAAGAATGTGGAAAAGCAGCGGAACAGGTTGCTCAAAATACCCAGAGTATTGTTGACCAAAATGGCTCTCAGATGGATGTGGCTGATGAGACAACTGATAAATTCAAGAAAATTGGAGAGATGGTTATAAGCTCATCCTCATTTGTAAAAAAGACAAATGAAACAGTACAGCACTCCAGGGAAATTTCCAAAGAAGTTGGTGAGTCCGTAAAAGATGTGGTCAATACTATGGACAAGATAAAAAGTACTTCTTATGATACCCGGGGCAAAATGAAAATGTTAGATGATAGATCCAAAAAAATAGGAGATATTGTAGTCTTTATCACAAATATAGCTAAACAGACAAATCTGCTTGCATTGAATGCTACTATTGAAGCGGCCCGGGCAGGTGAACACGGGAAGGGGTTTGCAGTAGTGGCAGATGAAGTTCGTAAATTGGCGGAGCAGTCAAATGATGCAGCTTCTCAAATAAACGGCATCATTGGGGAGATCAAAAAAGACATAAAATCTTCTTCAGGTTCTGTTTTTCAGGTTACGAATTATGTTGCAGAAGGTGCCGATGTCATAGGTAATATGAAAAAATCATTAGATGAAATGTTCCAGGCTTTTGAGATAAATGCAGAAAATATACAGCATATTCAAAGTATAATTCAGCAGATAGATAAAAACTGTGAGGCGGTGCTTTCTATTACGGAGAGAAATCAGGAGATGGTACATAAAACTGCCTCTGACACAGAGCAAATTTCTGCGGCTTCACAGGAGCAAAACGCCTCTATAGAAGAAATAAACAGCAGTATTCAGGTAATAACCCAACTTTCGGAAGAGACCAAACAGTATGTTGCTTCTGCAGTAATGGATAAACTTATGTATAAAAAGACACTTCAGCTAAAAGAAAAATATAATGAGCTGAATGAGAAAAATGTTGATACCATGGACAAACTGGCAGGGGAGCTTGGAGTGGATGAGATCGATGTATGCAGCAGTGACGGAGTGATATGTTTTTCCAATATAGAAAGTGCGCTGGATCTTAATTTATATGAATTGATACTTGAGAATAAAAAACAGGATATCAGAAAATATTTATTTGAGGATAAAAATAAATATTATGTTACTCCCCTGGAAATGAGTGCCCAGACTAAAAAGTTATTTAAATTTATGATTGTTCCGGATTATGAGAGGAGGCTCCTCTATCAGGTAGCACTGTCCTATGATTCCCTGTTCAAGTTACTGGATTGATTTTTTTGATTTAACCCGAGAATCATTTCACGATCAATAGCCATTATTGACACAGAATGTGTGGAAAATTATAATGAAAATAGATTAACTGGTTAGTAAAAATCGTGAAAAGAGGTAATAGGGATGCTGAATATTCTCATAAAAAATGGACTTGTTGTAGATGGAACGGGAAATGATGCCTATAATGCGGATATAGGAATTTTAGATGACAAAATAGTGGAAATATCAGAAAATATACATGATTCTGCAGATAAGATTATCGATGCCTCTGGACTCATAGTGGCTCCGGGCTTTATTGATGTCCACAGTCACAATGATCTGGTGACTTTTATGAGTGAGAAAATTCGAGGCTTGAAACTGATGCAGGGAGTTACCACGGAACTTGTAGGACAGTGCGGTCTGGGAGTTGTACCCTGTGTACACGGGAAAGACCGTGGGTGGAAAAGTTATATCAAGGGAGTGGTGGGAGATCCCGATTTGAAATGGAGCTTTCATGATGTCGATGAATATATGGATAAGATTTCTTCCAGGGGCTTGAAAAACAACTATGGTATGCTTATTTCACAGGGTGCCATAAGAGTAAATACCGTCGGATTCAGCAGTAAAATACCTGATACCGGTGAACTTCAGCAGATGTGTGATATAGTAGAGGATGCTATGAAGAAAGGTGCCTTTGGAATGTCTCTTGGACTGCAGTATGTGCCTGGTATTTTCAGCCGCGAAGATGAGTTGATTGCCCTGTGCAGGGTTGTAGAAAAGTATGATGGAATTGTCATGGTTCATGTCAGAAACCACGATAATACCATGAAGAATGCTTTGAGGGAAATTATAGACATAGCATTGAGATCAGGGGTAAGGCTTCAGGTTTCTCATATGAGATCTTATGCATCCAAAGAGCTTGGATGCAGTGCAGGGTCGCTCATTGAAATTGTAGAAAAAGCAGTTAAAGCAGGAGTAAATATTACTTTTGACGAACATCTTTACCTTTCGGGGAGCACCTTGATGACCCAGCTTCTGCCGCCCTGGATTACGGAAAAGGGAAAAGACAGGCTCATTGACATGTTAAAGGATGAGAAATGTCTGGATAGAGTAAAAAGTGAAATTGAGGATACTTCCGTCAGCTATGCAGGCTGGGATAATTACAGCGCAGTAGCAGGCTGGGATGGAATACTCATTACCTCGGTGAAAAAACCTGGGAACCTGAAATATATAGGAAAAACTGTAGGGGAAATTTCCAGAGATTTAAATGTTCATCCGGTGGACTTTATAGCAGGGCTTATTATTGAAGAAAATGCAGGAGTTGGGATAGTGACTTTAAATATATTTTCAGAAGAGGATACCCTTGAACTTATAAAACATCCTCTTCAGATGGTGGGATCCGACAGCATACCTGCAGGAGTGCCCCATCCCCGTCTATATGGGAATTATCCCCTCTTCATAGGCAAATTTATAAGGGATAAGAAGGTCCTGAGTCTTGAGCAGGGGATATATAAATGTACCCTTTTTCCGGCAGTGACCCTGGGATTGAAGGACAGGGGGAAGCTTGCCGAGGGGAAAACAGCTGATATAACTGTGTTTGATTTTGATGAAATTGAGGGATATGAGGATTATAACAATTCCAGGAAAGAGCCTGCGGGCATAAAATATGTTGTACTGAATGGCAAAGTTGCTGTAGAAAATGGAAACTTATGCAAAAGGGATTATGGTCGGGTTATCAGACATTGTAAATGTTTTATTTAAATATTGACAAAGTAAAGATGATATTATAATATTAGATTAACTAGTTAATTTATTAAAATAATTCTTAACTGAAACCTGTAAAGGCTGAGGTTGGAAAATATAATAGATGGATGGGGGAGATTTAATATGGCTTTAAATGTAAATAGTGAAAAAATATTAAAGCTGGCAGAAAAATATAAGCCTGAAATATCCAGGTTCTTGAGGGACATGGCTGCAATTCCAAGTGAGAGCTGTGGAGAGAAAAAGGTAATACTCAGAATAAAAGAGGAAATGGAAAAAGTAGGATTTGACAAGGTGGAAATAGATCCTATGGGAAATGTCCTTGGATATATAGGACATGGGAAACACATTATTGCTATGGATGCCCATATAGATACGGTTGGAATAGGGGACAGAAATCTTTGGGACTACGATCCCTATGAGGGATATGAAGACGACAAGATCATAGTTGGAAGAGGTGTGTCTGACCAGGAAGGTGGAATGGCCTCCATGGTTTATGCGGGAAAAATAATTAAAGAACTGGGACTGGAAGATGACTATACCCTTATAGTAACAGGTACTGTTCAGGAGGAAGATTGTGATGGGCTTTGCTGGCAGTATATAATCAATGAGGACAAGGTAAAACCTGAATTTGTCGTACTTACAGAACCTTCTTCAACTAATATATACAGGGGTCACAGGGGAAGAATGGAGATAAAAGTTACTACCCACGGTGTAAGCTGTCATGGTTCCGCACCGGAAAGAGGAGACAATGCAATATTCAAAATGGCTCCTATATTGAATGAATTGAAGGATTTAAATGAAAGGCTTATAGATGATCCATTCCTTGGAAAGGGAACTTTGACTGTATCTGAAATCTTCTTCTCCTCACCTTCAAGATGTGCTGTGGCAGATGGATGTACAATTTCCATAGATAGAAGGCTTACCAACGGTGAAACCTGGAAATATGCAATTGAACAAATCAAGGAGCTGCCCTCTGTTAAAGCTGCAAAAGCTGATGTAGAAATGTACACTTACGAAAGACCTTCCTATACGGGGCTTAAATACCCAACTGAATGTTTCTTCCCGACCTGGGTGCTGCCGGAAGATCACAAGGTATGTCAGAATGCGGTGAACTGCTACAGGGATTTATTTAAAAGCGAACCAAAAGTAGACAAGTGGACGTTTTCTACAAATGGAGTTTCAATAATGGGAAGGTATAATATACCGTGTATTGGATTTGGACCTGGTCACGAAGATCAAGCCCATGCACCAAATGAAAAGACATGGAAGGATGAACTGGTAAAATGTGCTGCCATGTATGCACTTATCCCGGTAGCTTATGTGAATAAATTTGCTGATAAATAGAATTATAACTTGTAGGACACATATTAATTTAAATATAAAATTTGTGGAGGAATATGTATAATGGGATTTTGTAAATTGGTTATAGCATTAGGGGGAAATGCACTTCAGGAAGCCGGGGCTCCTGCCACAGCTGAGGCACAACTGGAAGTGGTAAAAAAAACTTGTGAATATATTGCAGATATAAGCTGCAAGGGATATGAAATTGCAATAGTCCATGGGAATGGTCCCCAGGTTGGAAGAATTCTCATGGCTTCCAAAGCTGCGGAAAATATCACACCGCCTATGCCCTTTGATGTATGTGGCTCCATGAGTCAGGGTTATATAGGATATCATATACAGCAGTCCCTGAGAAGGGCACTTGATAAGAGAAACAAGAAAGTACCTGTAGTGACTCTTATAACTCAGGCAGTAGTTGATAAGGATGATCCTGCCTTTAAAAATCCCACTAAACCTATAGGAGCCTTTTATACCAAAGAGGAAGCTGACAAGCTTAAGACTGAAAAGGGATATGTGATGAAAGACGACTCTGGAAGAGGATGGAGAAGGGTCGTAGCTTCACCGGTTCCGAAGAGGATAGTAGAACTTCCTGCCGTCAAGGTGCTGTGGGATTCAACCATATGTGTGGCGGCTGGCGGGGGCGGTATTCCTGTAGTTGAACAGGAGGATGGCTCTTTAAAGGGTGTGGCAGCTGTTATAGATAAGGATCTGGCAGCTGAAAGATTAGCAGAAGATATGAATGCTGATATACTCATGATATTGACAGAGGTTGAAAAGGCAGCAATTAATTTTAATAAGCCCAATCAGGTTGATCTGGGTCATATTACAGTGGCAGAGGCTGAAAAATATATGGGAGAAGGTCATTTTGCAGCAGGATCCATGCTGCCTAAAATAGAGGCTGCTGTTATGTTTGCAAAAGCCAATCCCTCTCATAAGGCGATAATCACTTCACTGTACAAGGCAGTAGATGCCCTGGAAGATAAAACAGGTACCATCATCACTTTAAATAAATAATGCCTATGCAGTCCATAATTATTCAATGGTGTTTTCATGAGACAAAGAAGATCCTTTGTCTCATGAAATTTTTTAGCCTTTATAATATTCTCTGGGAGAGAGGCCGAATACTTTTTTAAATGCTCTTAGAAAATTTGAGTAATCATTGAAGCCCGATTCCAGGCAGGCGTCTGTTATACTCATGCCTTTTTTTATCAACAGGTTGGACATAATAAGTCTTTTCTGAAGTATATAATTGTGTATTGTATACCCTGTCTGTTCCTTAAATTTGTGCATTAGATAATATTTGCTCATGTAGAATCTAGAGGAAATATAATCTATGGACAGATTCCCATTTAAGTTTTTATTTATATAATTTAAGATATTGCCTATATTTTCGTCATATTTTATATCGGGTAATTCCATTGGTTTTTTTTGACCTAAGAACAATCTGTTTACGTATACCATGAACTGTATGAAAAAGCATTCTACAAGCAATTTATAGCCAAATTCTCTGTGTTTTAAAGATGATTCCATGTTAAAAAGCAATTTTTTTATGTTACCGAGGTGTGCATTTTCTAGCCTGAGCAGGTTGAAACGCTGCTTCGATGCCATTTCAAAACAACTTGACAGATTGCATTTGTCATTGTGTCTTGCCAGAAAATTCGGGTTGATCCAGAAAATTATCCTCTCGTAAATTTTATTTGGATCTATTACGGCCTTGTGTATGTCGTTGCTGTTTATAAGAAGTATATCCCAGGGTTTTAATTTGTAGGAATTGCCCTCAATTAAATAGGTGGTATCACCGGACAGAAAGATCACTATCTTGCTGAATTCATGATAATGAAATTCAAAATCAATGGATTCTCTATTCTTTAGATGAAATATTTCAAAATCATTGTTGAGATAACCTTTTTTTATTTTTAGAATTTTATTTTCACACATTTACTCTTTCCCCTCAGTTACTATAATTATAGGTTAAAGCATTTTTTGCAATGTTTCAAGCATTTTTAGCACTAAAAACCGCAAAAAATTAGAATATAATAAAATATAGGTGAATTTTGTTTTCACGATATAAACGAAATTGTGGAGGTATTAGTTGATGAAGTCGTTTTTGAAAAATTACAAATTTTCTGCTCTATTGCTTGGTTCAATAATTTTAGGTGCAGTGGTAGGCATTTTGGGTGGACCTAAAGCTGTGGTATTAAAACCTTTTGGGGACTTATTTTTAAATCTGATGTTCATGATAATAATACCGCTGGTGTTTTTCAGCGTTACTTCTGCCATAGCCAATATGAAGGGAATGAAAAGACTTGGGAAGATCATGGCCAGTACGTTTTTTATTTTCCTTTGTACAGCTCTTATAGCTTCCGTAATAGGGTTCATAGGCGCACTTATTGTAAATCCAGCTAAAGGTATAGATTATAATACTTTGAAGAAGATCGTATCTACTGGCGGAGATGCAGCACAGCAGGTTAAGCAGGGAGGGATATTGGAACAGCTTGTGAATACTGTTACTGTCTCGGATTTTGCTTCATTGCTTTCCAAGAGCAATATGCTCCAGCTCATTGTATTTTCAGTACTTTTTGGAATTTCCACGGCTTTATTGGGGGAAAAGGCGGAACCTGTAACAAAGTTTTTGACGGCAGCTTCAGAAGTCACTATGAAAATGGTAAAAATAGTGATGTATTATGCTCCCATAGGTCTTGGATGTTATTTTGCTGCAGTAATAGGCTCTCTTGGCTCTCAAATACTTCAAGGCTATCTGCGGGTTTTCATCCTCTATGTGGTTCTGGCCGTAGTCTATTATTTTGGATTCTTTACCATATATGCTTTTATGTCCGGTGGAAAAAAGGCAATCAATATATTCTGGAAAAACGTGATAACACCCACTATAACTGCTCTGGCTACCTGCTCCAGTGCGGCAACTATTCCGGTTAATTTGGAATTCACAAAAAAAATGGGGGTACCTGATGATGTAGCGGAAACTGTAATTCCAATGGGCGCCAATATACACAAAGATGGATCTGCCATTGGAGGTGTCATGAAGATAACCTTTTTGTTCGCACTTTTTGGAAAAAGCATGACCAGTCCTTCAGCTGTATTGTCCATAATTTTTGTGGCATTTCTGGTAGGAGCTGTAATGGCGGCTATTCCAAGCGGCGGTATGATTGGTGAAATGCTCATTTTAAGTGTATATAGCTTTCCTCCAGAATTGCTTCCCATAATTGCAGTTATAAGTGTTATAATAGATGCACCGGCTACTGTATTGAATTCTGCGGGGAATACAGTATCAAGTATGATGATATCCAGGCTCGTAGAGGGAAAAAAGTGGCTTTGATTCAATGCACATTGTGCACTGTGAATTGTAAATTGTGAATTGTAAATTGTAAATTGTGAATTGTGAATTGTAAATTGTGAATTGTAAATTGTAAATTGTAAATTGTGAATTGTCTAAGGGGGTGATACTAATATGGGTTATAAGGTTTTGCTGACTGAAAATATAGGCAGTGAAGGCAAAGAATATCTTAAAAAGTGCGGCTATGATATAAAGATAGCCTCTAGTGTAAGGGAGGAGGTGCTTGCAAGGGAGGTCAGGGACTGTGATGCAGTGCTGGTCCGCATGGCTTCTATTACAGAAAATATCATAAATTCTGCACCTAAATTGAAGGTCATATCAAAATTTGGAGTTGGTGTGGACAATATAGATATTGAAGCTGCAGCTAAAAGGGGGATACAGATCACCAACTCCCCTGAGTCAAATAGAAATTCAGTGGCGGAGTATACTCTTGGGCTTATTCTGGCACTGGCTAAAAAGTTTTTTGTATATGACAGGGAATTGAGAGATGGAAATTTTGGTATAAGAAAGACTCTCGGCTGGGATCTTGAAGGAAAAGTTCTTGGAATCATAGGTATAGGCAGTATAGGGAAACTTGTCGCTTCCAAGGCATCTAAAGGATTTGGGATGAATGTCATAGGCTTTAGACGGCACATTGATTCTGTGAAGATGGAAGATGTTGAACTTACGGATAATTTGGATTATGTTCTTGAAAATTCTGATTTTGTAAGCTTGAATGTACCTTTGAGTGATTCTACCAGAAATATTATAGGAGAGAGGGAATTCTCACTTATGAAGCCGGGAGCTTTTCTCATAAATACAGCCAGGGGTGAAGTGGTTGATGAAGGTGCCCTGGTGGATGCTCTGGTGAATAAAAAAATTGCAGGAGCTGCTGTTGATGTGTTTACCGGGGAAATTCCATCACAGGATAACCCGCTTTTTGAAATTGACAATGTTATTGTGACTCCACATACTGCAGCTCATACTGAAGAAGCTGTGAAGAGAATGTCCCTTCATTCTGCCCTTGGCATACATCAGGTTTTGAGTGGTAAAAAACCATCCTGGCCTGTAAAGTAGCCTATTAACATTAATTGTGAACTGTACATTGTAAATTGTAAACTGTGTATTGTCTAAAAGGAGGAGAACCTTGAATCTATATATATCGGATCTAGATGGAACACTGCTGACTTCAGAGCAGGTTATAAGTAAAAGCTCAGCTGCAATTATAAATGATCTTATAGCGTCAGGGATGAAATTTACCGTTGCTACAGCCAGATCCTATGAGGCTTCAAAAAATATATTGAAACCCTTGAATTTGAATTTGCCTGTGATTTTGAACAATGGAGTATTTATATATGATCCTGTTTCAGGTAGAAATATTGTGGGGAATTATCTGGATAAAACCTCTGTGAAATTTATTTTGGAATACTATGAATCTAAGGGCATACACCCTTTTATATCAGCAGTGGATTCAGAGGGAAGTAAAAAATTATTTTACAGGGGAATATTTAACAGCGGCCAGAAAATATATGTGGATTCCAGAAGGGCACAGAAAGATAAAAGACTTACCCTGGTGGACGGGCCTTTATCTCTTGTGAATTACAGGGTGATAAATATTTTTGCCATAGAAAAAAAGGGATGTCTTGACAATACCTATGAATTGTTTAAAAATAACCTGGATGTAAGCTGTCACTATACTGAAGAGATATATTCCAGAGGTTTTTTCTGGCTGGAGGCTACGAATCCACAGGGCAATAAAAGATGGGCAGCTGAATTTTTAAAGAAATATCTGCAAATGGATAAAATGATTTGTTTTGGGGACAATTTAAATGATGAACCTCTTTTTAGAATTGCAGATGAAAAGTATGCGGTAAAAAATGCATATGAGAAGTTGAAAAATCTAGCCACAGGTATTATAGATTCAAATAATGATGACGGTGTGGCTAAATTTCTTCAAAAACGCGGCTTTTTACTGAAAAAGTGATAGATTGCGATTGGCACAATCTATCACTTTTAAGCTTACATTTTGGATCACTTTACATTGGTGTAGGAAATTTTTTTATCCTCTTCACAGCAGACCTTTGTTTTATTTTCATATATGACAGTATTTAATTCTACAGGATGTTTCCAAAGATCATAGATGTGTTTCAAAGTTGCCTCCATGTAAGTTGAATTTAATTCTCTTCCTTCATAAATATGCTTTAATACAAGAGCACCGTCTTTTTTTGATATATCATCTACCACAATGCTGGGAATCATGTTGACACCGCAGTTGCTGCACAGGGTGCTTCTGATCTGAGTCCAACCGCTTTCATCAGAAATTTCCTTTACAACATAGTCGTCACCTTTCTTTATATATTCAAATAAATTCATCTCACTGCATAATTCCTCCGTTAAATATCTCCTGATAAAGGATTCATCTCGTTCAAGAGCTCTTACTTCAAATATTTTATCCTTTCCGTACCTTTTTTCCAGATCCTCAAACATCTTGAAACCAAGGTAATATGGGTTTATTGTTCCCATAAGGGGCGAAATCACGTCATTGTGTCTTTTAATGAATTCAAGATGAAGGGAAGGCGGAAGTTTAAGATAATTTAAAATTTTATAGTGCCAGTAACTTGCCCACCCCTCGTTCATGATTTTCGTTTCAATCTGTGGTATGAAATAGGCAGTCTCTCTTCTAACTATATTTAGAATATTTTTTTGCCATTCTTCCAGCTTGCCCTTCTCTATGATAAAAGCTATGAGATCCTCTTTGGATTCTTCATCTGATTTTCCCATGCCGATGGTTCTGTTTATCTGGAATCTTATGGAATGAGCTGCATTTAAAACTTTTTCCACTTCTTCATACCCTATACTTGGATCATTTACATACTCCCTTATTATATCTGCATTGTTTTTAAAAAATTCAATAGTGTAAGATGCCCTGGTTCCTTCTTTAAACAATCTGTTATTCTTAAAAAAATCATTGTGCCCGTATACGTGGGCCATGGTCAGAATCTGCAGCAGCAGGGTGTTGTCCTTCATCAAGTAGGCGAGGCAGGGATCTGAATTTATCACCATTTCATAGGGAAGACCCGAGATGTTGTACTTGTAAAGTGAATCCGCCTTGTCATAGGATTTTCCAAAACTCCAGTGAGGATATCGGGAAGGCATACCTGAATATGCCTCATACCCTATCATATCCTTGTAATCCACAATTTCAAATTCCTGGGGATAAAAATCAAGCCCTAGCTTTTTGGCAGCATTTTCTATAATATCGCACCAATTTTTTAAATCCATATTTGTATATTCCAGGGAAATCACCTTCTTTCCAGATCTTTTTGTAGAATTTCTTTTAGGGATTTCCATAAATCCTGTTTTTTGTTGATGGTGACAACAGTAAAATTACTGTTGTTGATTCCATTTTTAAAAATTTCTTTTATATTGCCGCCGTAAGAACTGGGCATGATTTCAGCATAGCTGAAAAGATTACATATTTTACACAGCTCCTCACCGCATTTTAATGCTCTCGCATTGTCCTCACTCCAATTGTCACCGTCACTTACATAGAATGTATAGACATTCCAGTAGGCAGGATTGTAGTTTTCCTCGATTGTCTCCAGGGCTTTCTGCAGTCCGCTCGATATATAAGTCCCTCCAGATTCCACCTTGTGGAAAAATTCACTTTCCGTAACTACTTTAGCTGTAGTGGAATGAGCAATGAACTTTACTTCCACGTTGTTGTATTTCATCTTTATGAACTGATATAAAATGAAGAAAAAAGATCTTGCCAGAAATTTTCTCGTACTGTCCATGGAATCCGAGGTATCCATCACACAGATGACGGCGGCGTTTAATTCGCGTTTTGGTTTTTCCTTCACCCTGAAATATCTTAGATCGTCCTGTCTGAAGTGAAATTTTGACTTCCTCTCTTTATATTCCTGTATTTTGGTATCCGGAAGTTGTTCCTCCGCTTCTTTGAGGTCCCTTTTTATATTCTGCTGTCTTTTAAGCTTTTCGATGACGGTTCTTTTCTTAGCAAGCCTTGGATTTATACCATTTTTCTGGTAGCCAGTCTTTTTAAGCGAATGTTTTGACAGCAGATCCGAGTATTTTTTCTTGTCCATTAAAGGAAGCTCCAGATCTTCCAGAAGGTAATTTATGAGATCCTCTATGGTTATTTCTGTCTCGTAGATATCTTCCCCTTCTTCATTTCCGGCTCCTGTGTTTCCGGCACCGGAGCCTTTTTTACCGGAAGCTTTTCCAACTTTGTCTCCTCTTTTCTGGGAGCCGTTGCCGCTTCCAACACCCTGCTGGCTGTTGTCTCCATATATAAATTGGTATTCTTTAATGCCCTTTATGGGGATTTTCACTTTTTTGTTTCCGCTCTGACCTATAATACTTTCTTCCGATATTATATCCGCCAGGTTGTCTTTAATTGATTTCTCTACAAGCTGTCTGTGACGTCTTCTATCTTCTAAGGATCTATCATGATGTCCGCCGGTATCGAATTCTCTGAAAATAGCCATAATATCAATCCTTCCACAAATTGTTTGCAGCATATTTCAAAATTACGTCGCAGCAGTGATCGCAGTATCCGTTTGCTTTCATTTCCTCCACCATTGAGTTGTATTTTTCATCCTGATCCTTGTCCCTTACTTTGGATTTGGTTATAATTCTTGACAGTTCTTTTACAGATACAGTGAGCTTTTTCTCAATAGCTTCTTTAAGAGGCTCATAGGAGGTGTAGTCGATTTTGCCGCCGTTTCTTATAACGTAGAACATATATGAGGTAACATCTGTTCTAAACCCCTTTGCAGAACTTTCAGGAATGCCTATGTGTTCCTCTATGGATCTCATAAACACCTCGTCTGGTTCAAGCTCTTCACCTGTAGAGCGATCCTTGATTTTGTTCCTGTTTACATAGGCTTCAGCATGATCCAGGTAATTGTCGAAAAGACTTTCTGCCTGTTCCTTGAAGCTGTGTATAAATGCCTTGGTCACTTCCTTTTCAAGTATCTTGTTGTATTCTTTTCTGATAGAATCCTTTAAAAATGTCAAATATCTTTTTTTATCGTCCTCGGCTATATCCAGCTCCTTTACCGATTTTATCAGGCTCTCCATTACGCTCAGCGGGTTTATGCAGTTGTATTCGGAATTGGAAAGTGCATCATCCAGAGCCTTGATGATAAATCTTGTGGAAATTCCAGTCATGCCCTCTCTCATGCCTGCTTCTTCCTTTAATTCCGCAAAGTCGATTTTTTTAGTGCTTCCCTTTTCAACTATATCCTCCCCATTGTAGATCTTTAATTTTGTCACAGGATCCACCTTGTTGGAAGGAGAAAGCCTTGAGAGAATTGCGAACATAGCTGCAGTTTCAATAGTGTGGGGAGCTATATGGGCGTTGAACTGGCTCTTGCCGAGTATTTTTTTATATATCTTGACTTCTTCATTTAATTCCATACAATAGGGTACTTCAATTTTTACTATTCTATCGAGTATTGCTTCATTGGTGTGGTCGGACTTAAACTTGTTCCACTCCGATTCATTTGAATGAGCTAGAATAATTCCATCGAAATAAATCATTGATCCTTTTCCCGGAGATGGAACGGATTTTTCCTGGGTGGCCGTAATAATTGTGTGGAGATATTCCACATCATTTTTAAAAACTTCTATAAATTCTACGAGTCCCCTGTTTCCAACGTTAAATGCACCGTTTAGTGAAAATATTCTTGGATCGTCTTCAGGATACATATCCATTTTTGATATATCGATAGAACCTGTGAGGACTGACGTATCCTGGTTGTTCGGATCAACTGGAGGTACTACTCCAATTCCCTTTCTCGACCGGATGGAAAAATCACTGGTTACAACGGGAAATCTTTCATATTCTCCCTTGTATTCGTGTTTTAGCCTGTATTTGCATACGGGGCACAGGTCACCCTCAATTTCCACACCCAGCATTTTTTCAAAATCAGGTTTTAGATGGTTTGGTATCAGGTGAAGAGGTTCCTCCCTCATGGGGCAGCCCTTTAGAGAATAAATTGGTTCTGAGGTTTCCAGAGCCTTTTTGATTGATTCCACCAGAGAGGATTTGCCTGCTCCTACGGGGCCTACAAGATAAAGCACCTGCCTTGATTCTTCACCTTTCATTGCTGCAGAGTGGAAGTAATTTACAAGCTTCATTATCACCTTGTCAATTCCAAAAAAGTCATCTTTGAAAAAATTGTATTTTCTGATTGGTTCATTGCCATATAGTTTTTTGATCCTTGGATTTTTTTCGGGTTTCAATACCTCATAGCCTTTGTTTATTATGATGTCGTACATTCTTTTGTGTGCCAGTTTCACTATATGGGGATTGTCTTTTACAATTTGCAGGTATTCGAGAAAAGTACCTTCAAACTCATGCTTTTTTCGAACTTCTCTATCTCTTTCAATTATTTCCTTAAAATTCATAGTTATCTCTCCTTTAACTTATATTAAATACTTACGCAGGATGAATTATTATTATGTATAATAGTTGAAAATGCTGCGACTTAGAGGGATAAAGTAATATGTACTAAATTTTGAGTAATACTCAGAAGAGTATGCTTGAAATTTTAAGAAGATATTTTGAAGAGCAGTTGAGGTTTAAGCATTAGTAGAGGGTATCACTATATGATGGGGATGCTTTAATTTTAGTTATTGCAATTTATTATATTGTCTTAATTCAATTTTGTCAATACACAGTATATTGTGAATTCAGGTTAAAGATGTAAAATATGGTTTGAAAACTCGGCTGTGAGAATATGAGCCAGGTTTCCAAACTATAATGTTGCTGTCTTTATGAGATCTTATGATAAAGTATTTTCAAATGTTCAAGAATTTTAATGTTTTTTGTCCCTGACTAAAAATCTACAGCAATTATCTCCTTTGGTTTTGCACAGGGGTCTTTCAAAATCTATTCCGAATTTATCGTACATTACACTGTCTATTTCACAATACAGTGCTCCTATGTCTTCTGCGCCCAGCTGATGCCACATGTCGTACATAGGGCAGTAGGTTATATCACAGGAATTGTCAGGATCATTTTCCCAGGAAATGGAAGGCATGTCCTTTACTCTGGCATAAGTTTCCGGACTTATTTCGAGACCATTTTCATGGACTTCTTCCAGCATGCTCTCTATTCTCGCTTCGCCAAATTTTCTTATGGCGGATCTGACAGCTTCTTTTCCCTTTTCCTCGCCTAATCTGTCTATCATTTCCTCAGCCATAAAATAATGGAGCTCAGCCATAAGCTTTGCCATTCTACCGACTGGTTCATCAGTGCTTTTTATTTTACCCATGTTTTTCCTTCCTCTCTCCAGTTATATTGATAAAGTAAAATTTATCCGAATCTGAACCCGAGAACCGCTTTATTCAGATTTCTTGGCTACCTTTTCCATGCTGGTCTTGCCGACTTCTACAGCATTGATCACAGTTCCCCTGAAACCTCCCTGTTCTAGAGTTCTGACACCTGCTATAGTGGATCCGCCCGGAGAACAGACTCTGTCTTTCAGTGCACCAGGATGCTCATGGGTTTCGAGAACCATCTTAGCTGCCCCTAAAGCTGTCTGTGCCGCAAGTGTCTGGGCTATATTTCTTGGAAGTCCCAGCTCAACCCCTCCGTCGGCCATGGCTTCAATCAGCATGTAAATATATGCAGGGCCGCATCCGCTTATAGCCATTACGGAATCTATTAGATTTTCCTGTACCAGGAAAGTTATACCAAGTTCCTTGAAAATTTTAATTACCAGTTCGGTATGCCTTTGTTCAGCATTTTTCCCCGGTGCAATTCCTGCTGCCCCGGCATTGACTAACATTGGAGTATTTGGTATTACCCTGACCAGGGGGACCTCAGTTAGATATTTCTCAATAACGGAGGTATTCATGCCCCCCACGATTGATATAACCAATTGTTTTTCACAATTCCATCCGGATCCTTGAATATACCCTAAAACTTCTTTTAATACCTGGGGTTTTATGCTCAATACCACAATGTCACAATTGTCAACCAGGTAATCATAACCGGTACTTTTGTCACTGCTGGAATTGGTCACGCCAAAATTTTCTTTGAGATATTCCAGTCTGCTGTCCAAAATGTCCATGGCGTAGATATCCTCCGGGGAAAAAAGTTTGGATTTAAGCAGTCCTCTGATTATGGCTTCTCCCATCTGTCCAGCTCCGATAAAACCGATTTTTTTATTCAATGTTCCCATATATATCCTCCTGAAATTTTTATTATTTAATATTAATATTTGCATCTTAAATTTGATAGTCTCCAGATAAAACAAAAACTCAAGGAAATCTTGAGCTAATCAAACAAAATATCCTCATCTTTCAGTTCTATACTGCAGGATTTAGCACCAATGCATTATTCACAAATACTGGTTGCCGGGCTTCAAAGGGCCAGTCCCTCCACCTCTCTTGATAAAGCAAGTATTTAATTGTAGTTATATTAACTTAAATTATACCGGCAAATAAATTTTTTGTCAACCGGCGTTTGTGCCAATGGGTGCATTTTTTCCTACTTCCCCATAAATGGATTAATAAGGTA
>NZ_JBHMIY010000013.1:0-85933 GCF_042436595.1 Clostridium sp. MT-14 | reverse complement strand
ACGCTGACGCTTTCACTCATCCTCTTTGCAATGACTTTCCTCATTCCCGACATCTTAACAGCTTTTTCACCACGGTGTGCTTCTTTTACTGCAGGTTTTTCCTCTACTTTTTCTTCGGCTGCTGCCGCAGACATTTTAGCTGTCTCTGAAGCTTCAAGTACATCTTTTTTCATTATCCTGCCGTCTTTTTTTATCGACCTGAGATCTACACCCAGCTCTCCGGCAAGCTTGGCTGCAGCAGGAGATACCTTGACCCTGTTGTCTTCAATGTATCCTTCCACATCTTTTCTAACTATTCTTCCCATGGGTCCAGTACCTTTTATGAGTTCATAATTCACGCCATTTTCCAGGGCAATTCTTTTTGCAATGGGCGATATTTTAACCCTGCCTCCTGCCTTTGGTGTTTCAATGGTTTTAACTTCTATCTTTTCTTCAGGCTGCTCTTTTACCTCTTCCTTCTCATTTTTGAGGTCTTTGGCCCCTGATTGCTTCAAAAGCTCCGATATGTCCTCATTTTCCCCTGCAATTATACCGACAGGTACAAGACATTTAACCGTCTCACCTTCCTCCACCAGTATTTTCCTAAGTACTCCGCTTTCCTTTGCCTCTATCTCATTCGTAAGCTTATCCGTCTCAACTTCAAACAGAACTTCTCCCTTTTCAACTTTCTCCCCTTCACTTTTATGCCAGTCTACCAGGGTCCCCTCTGTCATGGTCAATCCAAGTTTAGGCATCACTTCAATACAACTCATTAAAAACCCTCCTAACATCTAAATAGCATATTGTCTTTTTCAACTAAAATTAGAACTGTAACATTTATTATCCATCTTTAAAGCTTTCATACCTTCAAAGGCTTTATAAGAACTTCTAACATAAGGTCCAGATGCAACAAATTTAAATCCTTTTTCAAGTGCTATCTTCTTATATTCCTCAAACTGCTCAGGAGCAACATATTCAAAAACAGGCAGATGGTTCTTAGATGGTCTAAGATACTGACCTATAGTGAATATATCGCATTTTGCCTTTAATAAATCATCCATCACTTTGATTACCTGAACTTTGGTTTCTCCCAGCCCAACCATTATGCCGCTTTTGGTGTATATATTTTTATCTAAAATTTTCACCTGTTTTAAAAGTTCAATAGATCTATTATAAATTGCCATGGGCCTGACTTTCTTATATAAAGATTCTACTGTTTCAATATTATGGTTGATAATATCCGGCTTTGCTTCAATTATTTTTTTTAAGGCACTCCAATTTCCCTCCAAATCCGGTATTAAAAGCTCAACAGTCGACTCTGGATTTTCTCTTCTAATTTCTCTTGTGATCTTAGCAAAATGCCCTGCTCCACCATCTTTTAAATCATCCCTGGTAACAGAAGTCACAACTATATGTCTAAGGTCTAATTTTTTACTTGCAGCTGCTATTCTCTCCGGCTCCTCATTATCCAAAGGTAACGGCTTTCCCTTAGCTACAGCACAAAATCTACAATTTCTTGTGCAGACATCACCCATAGCCATAAAAGTAGCTGTAGCATGTTTGAAACATTGTCCTATATTAGGGCAATTTGCACTTTCACAGACCGTATGAAGCGAAAGTTCTNCAGACATCACCCATAGCCATAAAAGTAGCTGTAGCATGTTTGAAACATTGTCCTATATTAGGGCAATTTGCACTTTCACAGACCGTATGAAGCGAAAGTTCTTTTAACATATTTTCCATTTTATCTAATACAACTGCATCAGGTGCTTTCATTTTCAGCCATTGCGGCCTTGTACCCAAAATAATCACTTCTTTCTATACGACTCGTCTGCATACTAAGGAATAAATACCACTTTACTCGCTATGCCTTTTTTTGCAAGTTCAATACCATTTTCAAAATCTTCAAGAGCCATTTTATGAGTTATCACAGGTGATATATTGAGCCTTCCTGAAGCCAGGGCATTCTCAAGTGCATACCATGTAGAGAACATTTTCCTTCCATGAATGCCAAATATTGATGCTCCTTTAAAAATCACTTCGCTGCCAAGATCAAGGCTTATATTTTTTCCTGGAAGTCCAATAAGTGCATATTTGCCTCCCTTTCTGAGGAATTTGAATCCCTGCTCTATTGCTCCAACATTCCCTGAACATTCAATAATAGCATCTACTCCATAACCATTGGTACTGCTTTTAATTTTGTTTACGGTATCTTCTTCAGCTGAATTGATTATTGTAGTAGCTCCAATTTTTTTAGCGATTTCAAGTCTTGGAGAACTGATATCCAGTGAAATCACCTGGGAAGCTCCCATATATAAAGCTGAGGCAACCGCAAACAGCCCTATGGATCCACATCCTATGACAGCTACGTTCTTACCAGCTACTTCACACTTTTGAACAGCTCTGAAAGAAGTTCCAAGAGGTTCAAAAACCGACCCAAATTCAAAAGAAATCTTTTTGGAAATCTTCACTGCACAAACTGCTGGAACAACCGCATATTCTGCAAAACATCCATTGGTATTGATACCAAACATTTTAAGATCATTACATATATGCTGCTCACCAATTTTACACTGCAGGCATTTTCCACAGGGAATATGGGTTTCAACGGAAACATGATCATTAATTTCAAGACCAGTAACTTCTTTTCCCACTTCTACTACTTCACCACAGCATTCATGTCCGGCAATTAACGGCAATTTGATCCCTGAATTCTGAGCCCACATATTCCAGTCTATGATGTGTAAATCCGTACCGCAAAGTGCCGCTGCTTTAACCTTTATTAAAACTTCATCTCTGGCAGGTACAGGCTTTTCCACTTCTCTCAATTCCAACCCCGAAGCCGGTAACATTTTCATCAATGCTTTCACAGTCTTCGCTCCCCCTTTTTTAATATAGTCACTCTCAATCAACAACAGAACATCACAGGCATTTAAAGTATATATAACTCTAATGCCTGTTCACCACAAACTTTGCTAATCCATCATTATGCCTTCATCTACATCTGAAATCTCTCCAGTAATAAATTCCGCCAGATCAGATGCCAAAAACATCACCATATTCGCAACACCTTCTGGTTTTCCAAATTTTCTGAGAGGTATTGTATTTAAAAAATTATTTCGTCTTTCTCCCTTAAATTCTTTTAGCATAGGTGTCTCTGTAGGTCCCGGACATACAGCATTTACATTTATACCATAGGGACCTCCTTCTCTTGCCAGCCCTTTTGTAAGTCCAATTACTCCAGCCTTTGATGCCGCATATATCGTATTTCCTAAAATCCCACCGCCACGTTTACCTGCTACAGAAGCAATATTTACAATTTTACCGCTTCTCCTTTTCTTCATTAATGGGAAAACTATCTTTGTAGTATTAAAGACGCTTTTCAAGTTTACACCCATAACCAGGTCATATTCGGATTCTGTCACATCTTCATAGGGTTTTGTATTGACAATACCTGCATTATTGACAAGTATGTCTATATACTCAAATTCCTTTAATATTTTGCCAAAGGTCTCTTTAACAGAAGAACTGTCCATTACATTTGTTTTATAAAATTTAGCAGTTCCCCCATCCTTTTTTATTTCATCTACAACTTTTTGGGTTTCTTCCTCTTTAATATCAAGGATTGAAACCTTTGCACCTTTACCTGCAAAACCTTTACATATAGCTTTACCTATTCCCTGACTTCCTCCTGTGACAACTACAACTTTATTCTCAAAATTCAAATCAAACACCTTCCTTATTAAATTCAAAAACTAGTTTATTGAGAAAATACTATAGCAACAGATTACTTAGATGTAGGTATACTATCTTTTGGCACAGTTTCATCAGCTGATACTTTGTGAAGAGTCAGTATAAATATACCAGCAAGAAGTAGTGAAACTGTCAAGTACATATAAGCACCATTATAAGAACCTGTACGAGTTTTTATAAATCCTACCAAATAAGGTCCAAACCAACCGCCTAAATTTCCCACTGAGTTAATTAAACTCGTAGCTCCAGCTGCTGCCGGTCCAGATAAAAAGGATGTAGGATAAGTCCACCAAACTCCCATACCAACATATACGCCAATAGCAGTGACACAAGTAAGTATAAAACTCAAAACAGGGTTGGTTATCATTATTCCCAGGCCCATTCCAGCAGCTCCTATAAACATGGGAATTGCCACATGCCATCTCTTTTCTCCAGTCTTAGAGGAGGAATTCCCATTGACTATGAAACCAATCAGAGCTATGGTCATAGGAATAATAATCAAAAAACTCACACTTGAATTGCTCAAACCTGATACTGACTTTAATACTGTAGGAAGCCAGAATCCAAATCCCCAGAAACCAGTAATCCACAAAAAGTATATAAGACACATTTTAATAACCTGTTTATCACCCATTGCCTGCCATAAAGTATATTTTCTTACTTTGTCCTTTTCACTTATTTCTTTTTTGGATTCCTCAGTAATTGATTTCTTTTCCTCTGCTGTCAGCCAATTTACATCCTCTGGATTATCTTTTAACCAGAAAATATATATAACTCCAACAATTATTGCCATAACACCTTCCAGTACAAATAGCATCTGCCATCCTCGAAGACTTAACCAGGACAATCCCAACAATACTCCTGCCAAGGGAGATCCAATTATATTGGAAACCAACAGAGAAGTGAGCATTATGGAAATGGCCTTGGGCCTATCCGTTTCATTAAACCATCGTGGAATAATAACAGAGTAGCAGACAGGATAAAAGCTTGCTTCTGCAGCACCTATCAGGAAACGAATAATATAAAATTGCATTGGTGTACGAATAACAGCCATAAGACTGGTAACCACACCCCAGGTAAGCATAATTCTCACAAGCCACTTGCTGGGACTGTGTTTTTCAGCAAATACAGTCCCCGGTACTTCAAATACAACATAACCAAAAAATAGAATTCCTGCACCCATTCCATAAACTTCGGCACTGAATCCAAGATCCTGGTTCATTGTCAAAGCAGCATAGGATATATTGAGCCGGTCAAGAAAAGCCAGCACGGAACCCATGAACAGCGGTAAAATAATATTTATATATTTTCTCCTCGTAAGGCTACCATTAACAGACATAATTTTATAACCCTCCTAATTTTAAATACATTCTCTCTTGTATTAACCCCAGTTGAATATATGCAATTTTTATTTATTCGGGAGGAGATATGGATAAAATACTTTAAACTCCTCCCAAAATATGTTTTTAGGCATCTTCAATTTCTTAAAACTGAAAATTAGCTAAACAAACATTCCTTTTATCCTGTTTACAACATCATCTGTCTTTGTCCTATATTCGTTTTCCAGCGTTGGCGAGAAAGGTATTGGTGTAAATGGTGCCCCAATTCTCACTACTGGTGCATCTAAATAGTCCATTGCCTCTTCAGCAACTATTGAAGATAATTCTGCACCAACTCCTCCCTGTTTTACGGCTTCATGAAGTACTGCAAATCTATTGGTCTTTTTAACGGAATTCAAGATTGTAGTTTTATCTATGGGAGATATAGTCATAAGATCTATAACCTCTGCATTTATCCCCTCTTTTTCCAAAATATCTGCTGCTTCAAGTGCCTGCTGCATCTTTATCGAATAAGAAACAATAGTCACATCTTTACCTTCCCTAACCACTTTAGCTTTTCCTATTTCATCTATATATTCCCCTTCAGGCACAGGTCCCTTTTGCGGATAAAGCATCTTATTTTCAAAATATATCACTGGATTATCATCCCTAAGGGCAGCTTTCAAAAGTCCCTTTGCATCAGCCGGATTCGATGGTATAACAACCTTAAGTCCAGGAATATGCATAAACCATGATTCAATACTTTGGGAGTGCTGTGCTGCACCTTGAATTGAAAGGCCGTCAGGTGCCCTTACTACTACTGGAAGCTTGCACTGACCTCCAAACATATATCTGACCTTTGCCATTTGATTAAAGAATTCATCCATTGCAACTCCCATAAAATCTGCAAAGTGCATATCGGCAACAGGTCTCATTCCCGCCAGAGCAGCCCCGATAGCTGCACCTATTATTGCCGTTTCTGAAATAGGAGTATCTTTTACTCTTTCACGTCCAAATTTCTGAGGAAGGCCTCTGAACTGCCCAAAAATTCCACCCTGTCTTGCTATATCCTCCCCCATGATAAATATGCTGTCATCTTTGGACATTTCCTCTTCCATCGCTTCACGTGTTGCTTCTGAAAACGTTATTTTTCTCATTTAAGTCATCCCCCTTTTTATACATATAGATCTTCATATAACTCCGATGGATCAGGGAATGGACTGTCTTTTGCATACTTTATAGCTTCTTCAAGACTCTTATCCGCAGCTGCCTTAATCTTGTCCATTTCCTCCCTGGTCATTAATTTTTTATCTAACACCTTTTCTTCAAAATTTTTAATGGGATCATTTTTGTCAAATTGCTCTTTAACTTCTTCTTTTGTCCTATACTTTTCCGGATCACCTACAAAATGTCCTTTGATTCTATAGGTTTTAGCTTCTATAAGCGTAGGTCCTTGCCCCTGCCTTGCCCTTTCAACAGCTTTTTTTGCCGCTTCATAAACTTTAAACACATCATTGCCGTCCACTATAACGCCGGGCATGTTGTACCCTACAGCTCTATCTGCTATATTTTCAACAGATGTAGTTGTCCTGTAAGGTGTAGTTGATGCCCACTGATTATTTTCACATACAAATATCACCGGCAATTTGAAAACGGATGCAAAATTTGCCGCTTCATGAAAAGTTCCCCTATTAGAGGCACCATCCCCAAAGAAAACCACAGACACATCTTTTCTCTTTTGATATTTAATCGCAAGAGCCGCGCCCACTGCTAAATTATAACCACCTCCAACAACACCGTTTGCTCCAAGCATTCCTACGTTAAAGTCCGCAATGTGCATTGAGCCCCCTTTCCCTCTGCAGAATCCCGTTTCACGTCCAAATATTTCGGCCATCATTCTATTGATGTCTGCTCCTTTAGCAATTGTATGCCCGTGCCCGCGGTGAGTACTCTCTATATAGTCTCTATCAGTTAAATTTGCACACACTCCTGTAGCTATTGCCTCTTCACCTATATACAGGTGAACAAAACCCGGTATTTCTCCATTTAAAGACAAACTTTCAATATTCTTTTCAAAAGCTCTTATTTTAGTCATTGTCTTATAAAATTTGATTACTAATTGCTTATCAACTTCTGTCAAAACAATAATCCCTCCCTATGATTTTTATTTGATTACATGATGTTATTTTAGCATATATCATACCAATATCATGTAATTTAAAGTACTACATGAGACAATTCCAAGCCGCGGCCTATTTTTATGTTTAAAGTCATAAAAGTAACAGTGCTCAAAAATTTCACATTACATGCTGATTTTTCTAGCATTGCTAATTATTTTAACATTTTTATTATTACAAAAAGTAATAAAATAACACTTTATCTGAATATTATCCAAAATGTCTTTTCTATAAATTAATTATGTATTATAATTATAATAATAGTTGGTTTTTCTTCAAGAAAACGTTTTTAGGTAAGATTTTTATTGGATTGTTTTTTATTTCATATGGTAAAGGTAATTATTTTTTTTGGACTCTATCTAACTATTTCTTTCAATTTACAGAATGGAGGAAAATTATGTATATTAAAAGCAGCAATATTAATAAAACCACTACTGAAGAATTGTTCGAAAACTTAGGAATAACAACTCATAAAGATTACGTGCTGCGAGGCTGGAAAAGGTGTAGAAAGTTGGGAATAAGCCCTTTTCAAAAAAAATGCGCTAAAAAATTTGAGGGAGAAACTTTAGAAAAAATCCTCAGGAGAAATGCCAAACTCATAAGTTTATCCAAACCATATATTGAGTCCCTATATTCCTATGTAAAAGGAACATGTTTCTCAGTAGTATTAAGTGATTCCAACGCTTGTATTCTTGAATTGATGTTTGATGACAGCGTTATTGAAAATACTGCGGATAAAATAAATTTTACAAAAGGTGCTCTGTGGGACGAAATTCATGTGGGAAATAACTCCCTTAATACATGTTTAAGGGAGGGAATACCCGTTCAAATTTCGGGAAATGAGCACTATTGTATTATGAACCACGATTGGACATGTACCTCAGCGCCAATCAGAAACGGCGACAAAATCATTGGAGCTATTGGCGTTAGGGGATATAAAGTTGATAATAGCCCCCATACATTGGGCATGGTAGTATCTACTGCAAAGGCAATTGAAACAAGTATAGAGATGGAGCACACCAAAATTCAATTGATACTTAAGAGCAATTATGAAAACGCTTTAGTAAAATGTATTTCCAGCGGTCTTATGACAATAGATGCCAGTGGAATTGTAAAATACATGAATGATATAGGTGCTGAAATTTTAAAGGTGAATAAAGAAGCCTCTATAGACAGACCTATTACAAACGTAGTCGATTTTCATCCGGTGATTTTAGATGTTTTTAAAAACAATCAGGGATATATCGAAAGGGAGTTTGTTGTAAAAAATACCCAGGGAATAAAACTTCATTTTGTAAAATCCGCCAATATAATAAGAGATGAAATGGGAAACACCATAGGTGTAATAGATATTTTTAGAAAAATAGATAATACAAATAATAAATATAAAAATATAACTTCTATGCATGCAAAATATCATTTTGACGATATAATAGGTAAAAGCAATACCATAAAAAAAAGCATAAAGCTTGCTAAAATAGCGTCAAAAAGCTCTTCAAATGTTTTGATACAAGGTGAAAGCGGTACAGGTAAAGAACTATTCGCGGAATCCATTCACAATGCAAGTGATAGAAAAGACCATCCTTTTATTTCAATAAACTGTGCGGCTATACCAAGTGAGCTCATCGAAAGCGAATTATTCGGCTACAGTGAGGGTGCTTTTACAGGAGCATTAAAAGGAGGACATCCTGGTAAATTCGAACTTGCAAATGGTGGAACCATTTTCCTAGACGAAATAGGTGATATGCCCCTTTACATGCAGGCAAAACTCTTACGTGTACTACAGGAAAAACAGATAACAAGAATAGGTGGAAACAGTGTTCTTGATATTGACACCAGAATAATCTGTGCAACAAATAAGGAATTACTTGCTGAATGCCATGCAGGAAATTTCAGAAAGGATCTATATTATAGGCTGAATGTATTGAATATATACCTTCCTCCTCTCAGGAAAAGAAAAGAAGATATAAAAGAACTTCTGTATTATTTTATAAATAAAATGAATGCAAAGATGAACAAAAACATAAGGGGAATTTCAAAAGAAGCCATAGAATATATAATAGAATATGAGTGGCCAGGTAATGTAAGAGAACTTGAAAATTGTATTGAAAGGGCTGTTAATCTCTGTGAAAGTACTACAATAACTTTAAAAGATCTTGCTATAAATATCAGAGAGAAAAAAATAATGAGTAACTTACGGAGAAATTCATTTAACAGACTAATAACATTAAATGAAAATACCGGGGAAGATAAGATTGAAAGTCTGGAAAGTATTGAAATCAAGGAAATTAAAAGAGCTTTACAAATAATGGATGGAAACATATCACAAACAGCTAATATTTTAAAAATAAGTAGAAATACATTATACAATAAGATGAAAAAATACAATATACAATTAAATGATATAGAAAAAATACACAAATTTGTATAAACTTATAAAAATAACTGAAAATTAATTTTCAGTTATTTTTATATTACAGAATATTGACTGAGAGAGTGTATATGAATTTTATTCGTCATGGCCGCTGTAGTATATTATTCTTCCACAATTATCGCAATAAACTATATCTTTGTTATTTTTGATATCATCTATGGTAATGGCAGATACTTTCATTTTGCAGCCAGAACATACTCCATTTGATAATTTCGCAGCTCCCGTACCTTTAAGTTCACATAATTCATTGAATTTATCCAATAATTTTTTAGGAACTTTCTTTTCACAATTCAATATACTATCTTCAGCTTTTTTTATTTCCATTTTTGATTTAATTATTTTATCACTACTGACTTTTTTATTTTTATAAAATTCATTTTTTATATCAACTAATTCTTTCCTGAGCATATCCCTTTCTTTCAATAAATTTTCCTCATCATACAATCTGTTTAAGCTGTCTTCTTCTAAGGTTCTGATCTCACCTTTTTTTAATTCAATAGATTTTTCCAAGGTACTTATAAATTTTAAATCATATTTTAAATTTCCATAGAGTTTGCTTTCCTCCTGCATTACTTCTCTTTTCATATCCTCGAGTTTTTTCTCCAGTTGTTCAATATTCTTTTCAACTTCATTGAGTTTGGAATCCACGAGTTTATACTTTGACTTTTTCTCCTCAAATTCTTTTTTTACTCTTCTTATAAAATTATTATTGGATTCTCCTTTTAAAGCTTCCCTGGTTCTTTTTATAATCTCTCTATTCCGTTGAATTTCAAAAAGCAAATTTAACATTTATTTTTCCCTCCTGTTTTTGTAAACCTAAACCCTAGAATCACTTGATATAAACAAAAAAGTAGAAATGAATTCAAGTTCATTTCTACTTACACTTATAGGGATCCCTATTGACTTTTGATAAGATAACACTGTTCTCAAATCCAAGGGATTTTATTTCATTTTGCAAAAATACTGCTACCTTTTTCATGGCAGGCCATTCAGTTCCAAAGTGACCCGCATCAATTACAGCCATACCCTGTTCCTCAAAATCACTTACATAATGATAAGTAGTATCTCCAGTAATTATACAATCGGCTCCCTGTAATCTGGCTTCATTAAAATAACTTTGTCCGCTTCCATTTACCACTGCCACTTTTTTTATAAGTTTAAACTCATTTCCCGCATATCTCACTGAAGGTATTTCCAGACATCTTTTCACTCTGCTGCAGAGTTCACTTAAAATAATTGGCTCTTTCAACTGGCTTATCCTTCCTATTCCATCTTTAAATTCTGCCCTGTTCTCAGTCTTCATGGGTTCGATAATATCATCTGAATCTAAACCAAGCAATTCCACAATCATGTCATTTATTCCTCCCTCTGCAGAATCGAGATTGGTATGACAGGAATATACATTTATATGGTTTTCTATTAATTTTATTATTTTTTCACCCACCAAACTGTCTGTAGTTATACTGTCCGGTTTTTTAAATAAAAGTGGATGATGAGTAAATATAAGATTGCAATTATTTTGTTTTGCCTCCTCTATGACCTTTAAAGTGCAGTCCAAAGATACAAGCACAGAAGTAACTCTACACTCCATATCACCTACCATGAGGCCCACATTATCATAACTTTCCTTGAGCATAGAAGGTGCATATTTTTCAACTATATCATGTATATCCATTACTTTCAGATACATCATATCAACTCCTGCAATCTCTTTATTTTAGTTTGTAATTCCATCTTCCTTTTATTGGCCAATTCAGTATGACCTCTTATATTCAAAATTATCCTACTATAATCTTTTATCTTGTTTTCTATGAATTTAGGAAGATATCTATGCTTTTTTTCTATTAGAATTTTTCCTATTTCATAAAATATGCTGTCAACTTCCCTTACATCGGTATTGTATTCTATCTTTATTATCTCATAAAATCTATTTTCGTCAATACACAATTCTTCATCTATTATTTTAAAACCCTTTTTATAGATATACTCTCTCAACACTTCTGAGTTCTGCATAGGTTGAAGTATAAATGAGTTTGATTTTTTAAACACATCTACGTGATCTTCTATTATGTTCGCTATGAGATTTCCTCCCATTCCCGCAATTACTATTTCCTCAGCTTCTCCCGGCCTTATGGTTGAAAGACCTTCTCCAATTCTGCAATCTATCTTGTCCTCTAAATTTTCAAATCTTACATTAAGTATTGCTCTCTTTATAGGTCCAACATTTATATCAGATGCTATGGCCCTACTGCAAATATGATTTTTTATCAAATAAATAGGAATATATCCATGATCCGTGCCTATATCTGCTGCACACTGACAATCATCCACCATCTGTGCCACAGCTTTAAGTCTTAAACTAATTTCCATACAATTCTCCAATCTTGCACAATTCACAGTTAACTATGAACTTTGATATTGAATATGACAACCCTCTATCTGAATGTACAGAGTATTCTAACCTGCATGATAAAGTAAAATACTGCCACTATTAAAGATATATATATGTACTTATAAGAATACTTTTTATCATATTTAGAATAAATATGTCCTGCATAATACATACAAAACAGTACTCCCATATTCAGGAGTCCATAGAACATCTGTTTAAATGCAAACTGTTTGCCCGTCCCAAATTTTACAGCCATAAAACTTGTATCAAAGCTAACAGGCATTTTATCCGGCAATTTTCCATACAGGTACATAATTATCGGATCCAAAGTAAGCAAAAGAACTACTATAGATGTAATTATGAAGGGAATAAAAAATTTAGGTTCCCTGTTTATCGAAATACTTTTATTCAATTTATTTTCCCATTCAAAACATCTTATTTTTCTTTTCTCCAATTCTTCCGTAAATTTTTGAAAATTTTCTGGAGACAATCCATAGTTCACAGTATCTGTCTTTAGATATATTACATTTTTAGTTGAGGTAACAAACATATAGGTATTGCCTATTTTGTCAATAAAAGATCTGCCTATCGCAAATTTATTTTTTCCATACCCTGATAATTTAACTCCTCTTACATATCCATGTGATTTTCGATACATTTGAATACTTTGAAAGGAAATTATTTCATTTTTTAATCCAAGTGCACTGGTTATATATAAATTATCTTCATCCATTGAATACTTAAGCGTACTACAGATAATAATATAATAAATCTGATATATATTTATGGATACCAATGTCAACTTTAGCAGATTATATATTTCATAGGAACTTACAAAATTTATTAAAAATATCAGTATAGCATCATATAAAATCATCAAACCTATAATAAAATACGCTCCTACTCCCTTCGCAGCTTTATAGGTAATTTTCACTCCATCATCACCCTCTTTATCAATAATTATATCATAAAATTCAGGGCTAAAAATGAATAGTTAACAGTCACAGTATTCATATATCCTAATTTCTAGTCTGAAAACAGTGAAAGCACCTTTGACTGGTGCTTTAATCTAAATAGTCCTTTAATTTTTTACTTCTACTTGGATGCCTTAGTTTTCTAAGGGCCTTCGCTTCAATTTGCCTTATTCTCTCTCTAGTTACATTGAATTCTTTTCCAACCTCTTCCAAAGTTCTTGCTCTTCCATCGTCTAATCCAAATCTCAATCTCAGCACCTTTTCTTCTCTGGGAGTTAGAGTGTCAAGTACATTTATAAGCTGTTCCTTAAGCATTGTGAAAGCCGCTGCCTCTGCCGGTGCAGGTGCTTCATCATCCGGTATGAAATCTCCAAGATGGCTATCTTCCTCTTCTCCAATAGGTGTCTCAAGGGATACAGGCTCCTGTGCTATTTTCATAATTTCTCTAACTTTATCTACAGGCATCTCCATTATCTCAGCTACCTCCTCAGGGTGAGGATCTCTTCCCAATTCCTGAAGCAATTGTCTGGAAACCCTGATAAGTTTATTTATTGTCTCCACCATATGAACAGGTATTCTTATAGTCCTAGCTTGATCCGCAATTGCCCTTGTAATGGCTTGCCTTATCCACCAAGTAGCATAGGTACTGAATTTATAGCCTTTTCTATAGTCAAATTTTTCTACCGCTTTTATAAGTCCAAGGTTTCCCTCCTGGATTAGATCCAAAAACAGCATTCCCCTGCCTACATATCTTTTTGCTATGCTTACTACTAATCTTAAATTGGCCTCTGCCAGTTTCTTTTTAGCTGTTTGATCCCCTGCTTCTATTCTCTTAGCAAGAGATACTTCTTCTTCTGGCAAGAGCAGTGAAACCTTCCCTATCTCTTTTAAATACATCCTAACCGGATCATCTATAGCTACACCTTCTGGAACTGACAAATCCAAATTTTTTTCATTCGTATCCGTTTCATTTAAATCTCCAGTTACTTCTACACCTATAGATTCAAGTGTTTCATATATTTTTTCTATCTGCTCAGGACTTAAGTCCACCTCTTCCAATTCGTCCATTATTTCTTTATAAGTTAAAGTTCCATTTTTCTTTCCCTTTTCTATAAGTTTCTTGACTAGCTGTATCTTTGAACTTTTATCCTTCATTTTCTTGCCTCCTTTAACCATTACTGCATTTCACCAATCCTTTTCTGTATTTCAATTAACCTTTGTGCCAATTCTAAAGACTCCTTTAATCTTCCTACAGACTCATATTCTTTTATTTTACTGATAATGTGATCTTCAGATTCCTCTAATCTATGTTTTTTAATCTTGTTTACAAAATTATCTACCAGACTTTTATAATCATAATTATCATATAGAACTTCAGTATCCATAATTTTTACCCATTCTTTGGATGTATCGATGTCATTACACCTTGCCTCTATCTGCGTTTTTCTCTTTTTTACATCATACTCCATATTTTCCACTATATACTTATATATTTTTTTATGGCTTTCCAATATGATATCCTTATCTTCCATTTTATCCAATGAATATTTAAAGGCCCTCTCATCTTCCAAAATCAATTTTAAAAGAGCTCTCTCTGCCTTTAAATACGCTGGTTCTAAATATAATTTTTGTCCAAAACCTGTATCTATATTCATATTTTTATATTTTTTTACATTTTTTTGAACATTGTCTCTATTTAACATGTCATAAAGCACTTGATCTCTTATACCTGTTTCCTCTGACAATTTTTTTAAATAAACTTCCCTCTCTATAGGATCCACTTTAGTTAATATCTCAAGTACTTTCTCCACATATCTTACAGTACTTTCGTTACTATCAAAATTTATATTTTTCTTTACACTTTCAATCCTATATTCTATAAGAGGGACAGCTTTATTCACAAGTTTTAGAAAATCCTCTCTCCCATTGTTCCTGACAAATTCGTCAGGATCCTTGCCATTCGGTATTTGCAGTACTTCAACCTCTAATCCAGCATCCTTAAGTATATCCATTCCACGTATTGTAGCCATCTGTCCAGCTGTATCGGCGTCATAGGATATTATAACCTTATCTGCATATTTTGCCATAAGTTTCGCTTGACTTACAGTAAGAGCTGTGCCTAAAGAAGCCACTACATTCGTTATCCCGCACTGATGAAGGGCTATACAATCCATATATCCCTCTACAATTATAAGCACTCTTGAAAAATTACTTTTTATTGCAAAATTCAATCCATAAAGATTTATACCCTTTTTAAATAGAGGAGTTTCCGGTGAATTTAAATACTTGGGTTTTGAATCGTCCAGTACCCTTCCTCCAAATCCTATTACCTTTCCTCTACTATTAAATACAGGAAAAATTATCCTATTTCTAAATCTATCGTAATAATTTTCTTTTTGACTTTTAACTATGAGTCCTGCAGAAAGCATATCTAATTCCGTAAACCCTTTATTTTTCAAAAAGTTTAACATACGATTCCAGCTGTCAACAGAATATCCCAATCCAAATCTTCTTATAGTATTTTCAGTTATACCACGATTCAATAAATAATTTTTAGCTCTTTTATCTCTTTTTAAACAGTTAAAAAAATATCTTGCAGCCGCTACATTTAATTCGTAGAGTTTTTGAAAAGTATTTTTTTTAAGACCGTTGTCTTTGTCAAAATCTATATCGATATTCACTCTATCTGCCAGTAATTTTACTGCTTCTGGAAAATTTAAATTTTTAGACTTCATTATAAATGTAAATACATTACCTGCCTCTCCACATCCAAAGCACTTGTATATTTGCTTATCTCTAGATACACTAAAAGAAGGTGTTTTTTCATGATGAAAGGGGCATAATCCCAAGTAATTTCTCCCCGATCTCTTAAGTTTTACACTTTCAGATATCACATCCACTATGTCATTTTCATCTTTTACCTTTTGAATGACATCTTCCGATATCACTAAACAACCCACCTATCTTAAAAATTAATATATTTAAATTATTATGTTCAAGAATAAATATATTCGACATAAATTACTATATTCCTTCTTTAATACTAAAATTTTTATTATTAAGTAAGGACATACTATATATATTCTTTACAGAAATTAAATATCCTTCAATAAGATAAATATTTAATTTTTAGCATATTCTATATTATTTACCTACATTATATAATTGTATTTTACCCATATAATAGTAAAAATTATTCTTTAATATATAACAAATTTAGGTACATATATATTATGAAACATCATAAGACAGTAATCATCACTCATTCCAGATATATAGTCCGCCACTCCCCTGTAAACTCCTTCTCTTTTCACAATATCCAGATAAAATTCAGGCATTTTATCTGGATATTTGAAAAAGTAATTAAATACCTGTTCCAGTACAAACTTAGCTTTATCTCTTTCAGCTTTTAATATATCTCCCTTGTATATTCTTTCAAACATGAAATTTCTAAGAACGCGAAGTGCACTAAATACTTCATCACTAAGAGCTACTTGTTCCGTCCCGTTTTTAATATTTTTCAGAGTAGTATATATACAGTTCTTTACGAGGGTATCTATTCTATTACTGTTAGTGCGTCCCAATACTTTTATGGCAATATCCGGTATATCTTTTTCTTCCAGCATCCCAGCCCGTATGGAATCATCTATATCGTGATTTACATAGGCTATTTTATCACTATATCTAACTACCTGTCCTTCTAGAGTGCAAGCTTTTGATTTATCTGTGAAACCACTGTGATACAGTATTCCATCCAGAACTTCTCCTGTAAGATTGAGGCCCCTGCCCAATTTTTCTATTTTAGTAAGCACTCTTACACTGTTCTCATTGTGCTTGAACCCTTCCGGCAAGAGTTTATCGAGAAGTTCTTCACCGCTGTGAGCAAAAGCTACATGTCCAATATCATGACCCATAGCTATAGCTTCTATTAGATCTTCATTCAGCCCTATGCCCTTGCCTATTGTCTTTCCTATCTGATTTACTTCCAGCGTATGAGTAAGCCTAGTTCTATAATGATCTCCCGGTGTTTTTATATACACCTGAGTTTTATGTTTAAGTCTTCTAAAGGACTTGCTGTGTATTATTCTATCCCTATCTATCATATAATCAGTCCTAATAGCGTCTTTTTTCTCTTTAATATTTCTCCCCATTGTTTTAACAGAAAAGGCAGCCTGAGGTATTAGTATCAACTTTTCCTTGTTTTCTATTTTTTCTCTTATATTCATATAACCACCTCATGAATTTATTCTATCCCACCATTAAAAACTCCTTTTTTTAGTGAAAATGTATAATATGAAGAAAGCTTTAATATTATTATAGAGAAAGAACTTTTAAGGAGTTTTATATGGATTTATTATCTGAAGAAAACGTAAAAAAATACGTTCTGCCCCATTATAATATGGTAAACGCAGATATATCTAGAATTAAATTCAAAGATACAGACAAGCAAAGAGCTGTATACAAAATAAATTATTTAAATAAAAGTTATTGTCTAAAAAAAGTATATTTCGATGAGAGCAATTTGCTTTTTGTATACTCTGCCATAGAATGGCTTTTTAGGCATGACATTAGAGTCCCCAGAATATTGCCTACAATTCACAGAGAACGATTTGTAAACTACAAAGAAATGCTCTTTATAATGACTCCCTGGATAACTGGCAGCAAATGTGACTATGACAACAACAAGCACTTATTACATGCAATTTCTAATTTATCCAAAATGCACAGTGTAAGTAAAAATTTTGTTCCAATTGATGGGAGTACCCAAAGAGTAAACTTTGAAAATATATATATATCTTTTCAGAAACATTTAAATCAGCTTCTAAACTGCTCAAATTTAGCTTTCAAATATAATGATAAATTCTCTGCACTATTTTTGCAGAACTTTGAAATTAATTTTATACTGGCAAAAATATCAGCCAGAATATCCTCTACTATTGATTATAAAAATTTAAGCACTTGCTTATGCCATTTAGATTACGTAAATAAAAACATAATATTTGATGAAGAGGACAACATCTGGGTAATTGATTTTGACAAATGCAGCATGGACTACTGTGCCCATGATATATCCTATTTTTTAAGAAGGTTTTTAAAAAGAACCACTACCAACTGGAGGTTAGATAGCACTATATCCTGCCTTGAACTATATGAAAAAATTTTTCCATTAACTTTAGATGACTATAAATACATTATCTCTTATTTATCTTTTCCTCAAAAATTTTGGAAAATATCCAGAGATTACTACAATAATATATTAAAATGTAACCACAATTCCTTTTTTTATTTATTAAAAAAAGCTTCCAGCAATTGTATCAATCAGCTTGAATTCACAATAGAGTTTGGAAAATACGTTGAAAAAAAATTCAATATCAACTGTAAATTGTAAGCTATAAATTTGATAAATATCCAAACATTTGTAAAGCCGATCTTTCCATAAAAAGTGGTAAGATCGGCTTGATATTTTTATTATCTCGGATTTCTCACCTGAGCCTGGGCAGCAGCCAGTCTCGCTACAGGTACCCTAAAAGGTGAACAGGAAACATAATCAAGTCCAACATCATGGAAAAATTCTACAGATGAAGGATCTCCACCATGTTCGCCACACACTCCAAGGTGTATATCAGGTCTAGTCTTCTTTCCTAACTTTACAGCCATTTCTATAAGCTTTCCTACTCCAATTTGATCTACTTTCTGAAATGGATCAAATTCATATATCTTCTTATCATAGTAGGAGTTCAAAAACTTGCCTGAATCATCTCTTGAAAATCCAAAAGTCATCTGAGTCAAATCATTGGTGCCAAAAGAGAAGAACTCAGCTTCAGTTGCTATTTCATCAGCAGTAAGTGCAGCTCTTGGAATTTCTATCATGGTTCCCACTTTATATTTTAGTTCTACTCCGCTATTTTTTATTATTTCATCTGCTACTTTTACAACTGTATCTTTGATATATTTCAATTCTTTTAACTCTCCTATGAGAGGTATCATTATCTCCGGTACTATATCATATCCCTTTCTCTTCTTTACATCTACAGCAGCCTCTATAATAGCTCTAGTCTGCATTTCCGCTATTTCAGGGTAGGAAACAGTAAGCCTGCAGCCCCTATGTCCCATCATGGGATTGAATTCATGAAGAGATCCTATAGTGTCCTTCAATTCCTGGAAGTCTATACCCATTTCCGCAGCCAAATTTCTTATATCATCTGTATTTGTTGGCAAAAATTCATGTAATGGCGGATCCAAAAATCTGATCGTCACAGGTCTTCCCTCCATAGCCTCATATATACCGACAAAATCCTCTTTTTGTCTCGGTAAAAGCTTATTCAGTGCTCTTCTTCTCTGTTCCTCTGTCTTGGAAACTATCATCTCTCTCATTTCTGGTATTCTATCCTCATCAAAGAACATATGCTCTGTCCTACAAAGTCCTATTCCCTCAGCTCCAAATTCAACTGCCTGTCTGGCATCCTTTGGAGTATCAGCATTGGTTCTAACTCCCATCTTTCTTATATCATCAGCCCAGCTCATAAATGTACCAAAATATCCAGATATTTCAGGTGACACCGTTTTTATAGGCTCTCCATATACATTTCCTGTACTTCCGTCTAATGATATGTAATTCCCTTCTTTATAGATCTTGCCTGCTCCTTTAAAAGTCTTTGTCTCTTCATCTATTATCAGATTACCGCATCCAGCCACGCAACAAGTTCCCATACCCCTAGCTACCACAGCTGCATGAGAAGTCATTCCACCCCTTATTGTAAGTATTCCTTCTGAAGCTGCCATACCTTCTATATCCTCGGGGGATGTCTCTAACCTTACAAGTATTACTTTTTCTCCCCGATCATGATGTTTTTTCGCATCCTCTGCTGTAAAATATATTTTTCCACAAGCAGCTCCCGGAGATGCCGGAAGTCCCTTTGCTATTACAGCTGCTTTCTTGAGTTCATCCTTATCAAAATTCGGGTGAAGCAGTGTGTCAAGTTGTTTAGGTTCAACTTTAAGGATGGCCTCCTTTTTGCTGATAAGACCTTCCCCCACCATATCCACTGCTACTTTAAGTGCAGACTGTGCGGTTCTCTTCCCATTTCTAGTTTGAAGAAAATATAATTTTCCCTGTTCTATGGTAAATTCCATATCCTGCATATCTTTATAGTGATTTTCCAATTTCTGGGCTATATTCATAAATTGAGAATAACATTTTGGAAGATCTTCTTTTAACTTTGTTATAGGCTGTGGTGTTCTTATTCCTGCAACTACATCTTCCCCCTGCGCATTTATAAGATATTCACCAAATATAGACTTCTCCCCTGTAGCAGGATTTCTTGTAAATGCCACACCAGTACCTGAAGTTTCTCCCATATTTCCAAATACCATAGATTGTACATTTACAGCCGTACCCCATTCACTTGAAATATCGTTTAATCTTCTATACACTATAGCTCTCGGATTATCCCAGGACCTAAATACAGCAGTAATAGCTTGTATTAATTGTTCCTTAGGCTGTTGTGGAAAGCCACTTCCTATTTCACTATTGTAAATTTTCTTAAATTTCACAATTATTTCCTTTAAATCAGATGCATCTAAGTCGGTATCATATTCAAGATTCCTTGTCTCCTTTACTTCATCCAGTATATCCTCAAATTTTCTTTTTTCAATTCCCATAACTACATCTGAAAACATCTGAATAAATCTTCTATAGGAGTCATAGGCAAATTTTTCATTTCCCGTAAGTTTACTTAATCCCCTGACAGTGTCATCGTTTAAACCTAAATTAAGTATAGTATCCATCATTCCAGGCATGGAAACCCTTGCTCCTGATCTTACAGAAACTAAAAGTGGATTTTCTATATTTCCAAATTTTTTACCTGTTTTTTTTTCAATTTTTTCAAGTGCGGCATAAATTTCATCCACAATGCCCCTGGATATGGTCTTACCGTCTTTATAATATTTTGTACAAGCTTCTGTAGATATGGTAAAACCCTCTGGAACAGGTATGCCGATATTTGTCATCTCTGCCAAATTGGCACCTTTTCCGCCAAGTAGATTTCTCATACCAGCATTTCCCTCATTGAAAAGATAAACATACTTTTTGTCTGCCATATAGAACATCCCCTTTTTTATAAAATTTAGCATGTTTTATATATACATCAACGAATAAATTATTCCGTATACCAATCTATTTGTTTTCCCCTATTTTTACAAAAAGCCTTGTTATATTTGTCTTTGAAACTTTACCTACAATTTTAAGCACTTCATTATTCAACCTGTCTCGAGATTTTTCTACCACTGGCAAACTATCCACTTCATGCTCCATTATCTTTTTAGCTGCCATGTAAGCAACATCATCCTTTTCAACAAATATTATATTTGGCATTCTGGTCATTATTATTCCCACAGGTATTTTATGCATATCGGTACTTCCAATAGCTATCTTCAAAAAATCCTTCCTGGAAACAGCACCTATAAGAAGCCCTTTATTTTCTATAAACAAAGTGCCAACATCATTCAAAAATAAGTATACTATGGCATCATAAACGGTAGTATTCTCATCCACTACTACTGGTTTTGACATTATATCGCTTACTTTTATATTCATTATATAATCGTATATAAGGCTATGGGAAGGTTTTTTAGAATATATATATCCTACCTTAGGTTTTGCCTCCAATATGCCCGTCATAGTAAGTATAGCTAGATCTGGTCTAAGTGCTGCCCTTGTGACATTTAATCTAGATGCGAGCTGCTCACTTGTTATGGGTGCATTATCCCTTACTAATTTTATTATTTTCTCTTGTCTCGGTGATAATTTAATAATATTCACCCTCTCTCTTTGTAGTAAAGTCAATAATTTCTGCAGATATTCACTAAGAGGAAATTTAACATTAGTATTTAAGCTACAATATTACAAAATTATTATACCACATATATATTAATGAATAGTATATGTTTTTTTATTTTATCCAATATTATGAATAAATTTCAAATCTATATACTATTCATTATATGTTTTAACACTAATTGTATTATATAATTCTAATTTTTATCCTTATCAGTATCTTTCTCCTGTCCATTTTCATCATCATCTATATCATCAAATTTTACAGTATATTTATATGTGTTTTTATCCTGCTTGTCATCTTTGTGTTTGAATTTATCCTTAACTGAAGATGCAGCATCAAACACCCTATCCTTCATTTCATTTACAGTACTCTTCATTCCGCCTTTTATTACCTTATTCACCACTTCTACAGTTCCATCATCTTTCGTTATCTCTATAGTCACCTGTGTAATCACTGCAGTCAATATCCCTATAGCTATAAGCGGCGGCCATACAAGAGCTGTCAAAGTTGCTGCAATACCTGCATTTACAGGAATGTCAACTACCACCTTATCACCTTTTTTTATCTTTACTCTATTTACATTGCCTTTTTTCACTAAATCCTTCAGCCATTCCAAAAATTCATCCTTAGTGGTGTATAAACTATCCTTGGCCGATTTTTTATTTTGCTCTATATATATGAGAGCATCAACCACATTTCCTTCACAAACTTCTAATGCCTCTTTTGCCTCAGAATAATTTACCCCTGTTCTCTCTCTTATAATATCAATTTTTTCCAATGTTATCTCACTCATGTTTTTCTCTCCTTTTAGATTTTATTTTTCTCAAAATTTTCAAGATACCTTAAAGTGTCAAGACTTTTAGGTTTCCTAAAATAATTTTGGGAAATAACCAGGTTCAAAACCTTATACAGTTCTTTCTTTACTTTATCAGACAATACAACTTTATATACATTTTCAAGAGAAATCTTTGACAAATATTTAAGTGCACTGCCAGTGGCATAATCTATATGCAAACCATTGATCTTTTTACATTTATCGCAGACACCTCCTGAATATTGAAAACTGAAATAATTAAATGAAGCCATCTTTTTTCTACATATACAGCAGTAATCAAAATTCAACTCATAGCCTGTGGCCTGTAAAATTTTCAACTCAAATGATCTGGCTAGAATTTCAATGTCCACTGCATGACTCCTTATGAGATAAAACGCAGTAACCAGTTGTTTAAACATCTCTTCGCTTTTTTCCCCATCACTCATGGCTATATCTATGAGTTCACAAAAATAAGAAGCATAAGTTAAATCATTTAAGTCGTCCAATAAATCTTGAAAAGAATCTATTAAAATACTTTCGTTTATCACATATAGACTCTTTCCCTTGTATAAAACGTAGTCTCCGTAACAAAATTGAAGTGTAGTTGAAAACAATGAGTTCCTGCTTCTTTTCGCCCCTCTAGCTATGGTGGACACCTTACCCAACTTCTCAGTGAAAAGCCAAACCAACTTGTCAGATTCCTTTATATCTTGAGTTTTTATTATTATAGCTCTAGTTTTAAATATGGACAGATAATCATCTCCCTGTCTATAAGTTATATTATATCCTTTTTTAAGGAGAAAAACATTCCTTCTGAGTAAATATCACTTTATTTTTTATACCCTAATTCCTTCAGCAGTCTGTCATTGTCTCTCCACTCTTTTCTTACTTTTACCCAGACTTGCAGATATACTCTGGAATTTAAAAATTTTTCAATATCCTCTCTCGCATAAGAGGATATCCTCTTTAACATGGAGCCATTTTTACCTATTATTATTCCCTTGTGTGATTCCTTCTCGCAAATTATATTTGCCTCTATATTGTATATTCCCTTAGGATCCTTCCTCATAAATATTATTTCAACAGCTATACCGTGTGGAACTTCCTTGGAAAGGAGTCTGAGAGATTTCTCTCTTATAATTTCAGAAACTATAAATTTTTCCTGCCTGTCAGTAATAACATCTTCTGGATAATATTTAGGTCCTTCCGGCATATACTTTACCATAAGTTCCAATAATTCATCAGTATTTTTCTTTTTCAACGCAGATACAGGTATTATTTCCTGAAAATCAAAGAATTCAGAATAGTTTTTTAAAGTTTTTGCCACCCTGGAAGCAGGATTTTCGTCTATTTTATTCAACACCAAAAATACTGGTATCTTGGTGGTTTTTATATTTTCCAGTATATATCTATCCTCTCTTCCCATCCCGTCCTGGGGAGTAGTCAAAAAAATTACCAGATCCACATCCTTGATGGAATCCTCCGCAGATTTCACCATATAATCTCCCAGTTTATCCTTGGGTTTATGAATACCGGGAGTATCTACAAAAATCAACTGGAAGTCCTCTTCCGTCAAAATGGTATTTATATTGTTCCTGGTAGTCTGCGGCTTACAGGATACAATAGACAATTTTTCTCCCATAATTCTATTGGTAAGCGTTGACTTTCCCACGTTCGGCCTTCCTATTATTGTAATAAATCCTGACTTAAACATAAATTTTCTCCTTATTCATCCAAATATTATAAATAAAAAAACTGTTATCAAAATGCCAAATACCGCTCCGAAAATCACTTCTGTAATAGAATGAGCTTCTGAATCCACCCTGCTTTGAGCCACTATAAAGGCCATGAGATAGCTCAATATAACTACCGCAAGCTGTCCCGTTATCAAAGCTATAGTAGTGGCTATGGAAAAAGCTATGGCACTATGTCCGCTGGGCATTCCTCCCTTAAGCGGAGTACCTTCTCCAAAAATGGCTTTTACAATTATGGTAGTTATACATACAATGGCAAGTATTATAAATATCGTATAGGGATTTGTACTTTTAACCTTTTTTATAACCATAAAATTTATATACTTCAATTTATCCCAAAATATTATATATCCCACCACTACAGCATTTATAGCCGAAATAAGCACTGCTCCCGCTGCAACATTTTTTGCAATTTTAACTAGTGGATGATAATAATTGGTAGTGGCATCTATGGCAAATTCCACTGCCGTATTAAAAAGCTCTGCCATGATGACCATACTTATGGTTATCACAATAGCTAAAATCTCCATTTTGCTCAAATCATAGAAAAAACACATAGTAAGTACTAAGACAGCTGCTATCATATGTATTTTCATATTTCTCTGTGTTCTAACAGAATATATTATCCCCTCAATTGCGTAATTGAAGCTATCCAACAATTTTTTAACTTTCATTGTACAATCACCATACTTCAGAATTTAAAATTATCTCTTACAGTTCAAATTCCCGTAATATTTCCTCTTCTCTCCTTCTCATAACTTTTTTGTCCTCATCTTCCATATGATCATATCCCAAAAGATGAAGCAGCGAATGTACTGTCAAATAGCATACCTCTCTTAAAAAGGAATGACAAAATTCTCTGCTCTGTTCCTCTGCCTTTTCAAGAGAAACAGCTATATCCCCCAATACTAAATTTTCCCCATCCATGTCACTTGGCTGAAAATCGTAATTGGTATACACATCCTTAAATACCCGGCCTTTTGGATATTCCAGCATTGGAAAAGACAACACATCTGTTGCTCTATCTATATTCCTATTTTCCCTATTTATATCTTTTATATGATCATTATCTACAAAAATCACACTTATTTCACAAGGTAAATTTACCTCTTCCTCTTTTAAAGCATACTCTATAATTTCTCTAATACTGTGTTCCATCTCTTTCGTAATCTCTATCTTGTCCTGCCTATTGTCCAAAAAAATCACTTTTTATCCTCCTGTTTTAACTTATTCATGACTTTATCGGAAAATTTATCCGATGGATATTCTATTCTATGGTGATATATTCCAACCAAAACTTTAAAAAATTCATTCTTTATTTTATTTATATCTTTCAAAGTCAAATCGCAATTATCAAGTTGACCCGCATCCAGCCTATCCTTTATTATATTGTCCACCATTCCCTGAATCCTGCCCTTATCAGTATCATTAATAGATCTTACAGCAGCTTCCACTCCATCGGCCAGCATTATTATACCAGCTTCTTTAGTCTCTGGTATAGGGCCGGGATATCTAAATTCATCTTCATTCACATCTTCTGGATCTTTACATGAGTTCTTCATGGTCAAATAAAAATATTTCACAAGGGATGTTCCATGATGTTGTTCTATAATATCTTTTATTATTTTAGGCAAATTATACTCATCAGCCATTTCCGCCCCATCTTTAACATGAGATATTATTATCAAAGTACTCAAATTAGGAGTTAATTTATTGTGTGGATTATCTTTTCCCACTTGATTTTCTTTAAAAAAATATGGTCTTTTTATTTTCCCTATATCATGATAATAAGCCGCAACTCTAGCTAAAAGTGGATTACCTCCAACTTTTTCAGCTGCCACTTCCGCTAAATTTCCAACTAATATACTGTGGTGATAGGTCCCAGGCGCTTCTATCAGAAGTCTTTTTAATAGGGCATTGTTGGGATTTGAAAGTTCCAAAAGCTTTATAGTAGTAACTATATTGAACACGCCCTCAAATAGAGGAAGAAATCCTATTACCAATATTCCGGAAGTTATACTGGCAATTCCTGCAAATATACCTTTTTTAGCTATATCCAACATATTGTTGCTGAGTAAAAACCCCATGGAGAAGGTAAGTATACCATTTATGACAAGCATGTAAAGAGAAGCAAATAATATGTCATTTCTCTGCTGCATTTTTTTAAGTATAGTAGCTCCCATTACTGCATTTACAAGAGCTACTATAGTTATATCCGGGCTAAATTCCACCGCTGCACTTATAAAAACACAATTCAACACATTTACAGCTAATGACACTTTATCATCTAAGAGCAGTGTCATTATCATAGGTACAAATGTCAGAGGTATTAAAAAAGGCGAAGCCAAATCGATAGTCCTAGATAAAAGCACACTCAAACAGCTGAGTGTATCAATCATTACAAGCATTTTGGTATCTTTATAAATCTTCCTACTATATTTATATAAATAAACCCATTGAATAGTCAATATCAAAAGTACCAATAAAGCCAACGGGAAATAAATATGCCATTGAAAATAGGGACTGTCATCTAAAAGTCCTAAATCATCCAGCATCTTTATCTGATATTTAGTTACAGGTTCCCCTTCTTTTACTATAGTCTGATCCTTTTTTATCATGACAGGCAGAACTTTTTTCTCCGCCTCTTTCCTCAATTCCTCAGTTTTCTCTTTATCATAAAAAAAATTAGGTGAAATTAAAGAAAATCCTACATCAGTAGCCAACTGTCTTAAATTCTTATTGAAATTTGAAGTACTTACTTTAAGCAGTATGCTCTGCTGGGCTTTTTTAATATCTGCCTGGTTATCCTTCTGGGTATTATCACTTATATTATTATTATCATACATATCCGCTATAGTTTTTTGTAAAAAGTCCTGAAGCTGTTTTGCTTCGTCCTCGTTAAGTCCTATTATACTCAGGTAATCCTCATCATTTAAATTTATATTGCCTTCACTTTTTAATTTTTTCAATTTGCTTTTTTCATCTAATTGAGAAGCCCTTAACTGGTTCACTTTAGAAAAAAAGTCGTTTAATTTATTTAAACTTTCCGTTTTCACTTCAGGTTTTTTGTTGTATTGAATAGGGACAGCATCCACTGCCTGCTGTATTTTTGTCTGAGTAGACAATTCGTCTTTAGCCTCTCTAGGTGCCTTTATATCAACTTTTGCAATATCCCCTTCCGATAAATTATATTTTTTTGTTGTAAGTCCAGACGCCAGCAAAGAATAAATGAATATAAAACTTATGATAAAAATAATTATCCTATCAGTCTTTTTCTTTAAAAAAATCTTCTTTAATGACAATTTTTTCAATTAAAATCACCCTTTGTTTTTACTACTCTATAAATTCACTTTAGTTTTTGAGCTTTCCCTTTATCTCTGAACATCAGAAACCGCTATATTTTCCTCCGCTGCGACCTGAACTTTCACTTTATAAGATTCACCAGGTTCATAGGTGACCCTTTTATCTACAATTTTTATGGATTTATCTAAATTGGAACATATACTTTTATAAAGTTTCTGTCCTGTATCCTTTACTATCTTCTGGGCATTCCCTTTTATTACTGTCTTTTTAACCTCATAGTAAGTTTCCCTACCAAAAATAAATTTGCTTTCCTCTATTTTATCATATTTATTAAATTTATTATTATCTTTTTTTAAATATAACTTCTTACCTCTCAAATTAATATAATAATTATCTACTTTCTTACCTGTTCTGATATTTTTTACATTATCTATTTTTACATCAGCACTGCTTTCATACAGTGTACTGCATATGACATACCCCGCGGCATGTACACTATAAGTAGATCCCTCAATTCCCTGCTCTCCTTTGACAAGAATCTGGCCCTTTTTTACCTCGTCACCCGCTTTTACAACTGGTGTACCCAGTGTAGTATATACTCTCAATACTTTGCCATCTTTTTTTGCCACCAAATTACACGGAGTATTATCCATACTTATATCCGGTGGAGATTTTTTCTCCACTACATTTATATTTAATTCAGAGCCCTGCATTCTCACTTTAACCCACATTATGTCATCATTGTCCTTCATAAGTTTCTGTTCTATTCTATATACGTTTATTTTATTTTTACTCGTCCCTGGTCCTATCCCATAAGCTTTAAGCTGCTGCCTTATTGTATAAGGTGGAATCCCTTCAGCAGAATCTATTTTTATATTCCATATAAATGTAGACAAGTAATATATTATTGCAGCAAATAAAATCACTCCTAAAACTAGGGTTATTTTTCTCTTAATCCTAATTATAAAAAAAGTAATACCCCTTCTTTTGATTATCTTTATTCTAGTACTGGTCTTCCTGGCTATATTTTCTACTTTACCATAATCTTTTAAATCTATCTCCATAGTCATAGTGGTAATACTTTTCTTTTTTATATTTTTTATACAGATGTCATTTTCCCACATAAGGTTAATAAACTTTTCAGGTATAAGGGATTGTATCTCAATTAAAATTATTCCATTTCTATAATTTTTAAAAGAAAATTTATCAGTTTCCCTCATAAACTATAGATTTAAATTTTCCTCCTATAGTTATAGTGCTTCCACCTATAAAAAGCACTTCAAATTTACTTCCATATATTGATATCAACCCTATACCTGAATTAATTTTTATCTGACTATCCTCAAATAGTATGATGCCCTTATGATTTTCTATTATTATCTCGTTATTTCCCATAACTTTAATTTGAGGCATATTCAAAATTATATCTCTTGGCAAATCCAGCTTATCCGCAATATTTTGTTTTGTGTCATACATTTTATTTTTCACAATATCACCTCTAAGAATTTATCTCCCAACTCTCTTACCTTTACTAATTTATGAAATACAGGAATGATAAATTACTTAAAGCTGTGAACTATTTAAATTTTTCCCATTAAAAAAGGTTGAGATATAATCTCAACCTTTCTATTTATTTAAATATTGTTTTACTATTTGACTTACAAGTTTGCCATCTGCTCTGCCTCTGGTTTTAGGCATTACAATTGCCATAATTTTTTTCATGTCTTTCATGCTCTGTGCCCCTACTTCATTAACTGCTTTCCGTACAATCTCGGAAATATCCTCTTTACTCAACTGCTGAGGAAGGTATTTTAACAAGATCTGTATTTCAGATTTTGTTTTATCTATTAAATCCTGTCTCTTGCCCTTTTCAAATTCAAATATAGATTCACGTCTCTGTTTTACTTCTTTTGATATTATATCTATGATCTTTTCATCATCGTCAAGTTTTTTTCCATCAGCTTTTTCCACCAATAAAATAGCAGCTTTGACCATACTTATAGTACCTGCTCTAAGCTTATCACCTGACTTCAAAGCCTGCTTCCAGTCTTCTTGTAAATTTTCTTTAAGAGACATATTACTTGGTACCCTCTTTCAAAGAATTCTATTTAAACTTTCTCTTTCTTGCAGCTTCTGATTTCTTCTTTCTCTTTACACTTGGTTTCTCATAGTGCTCTCTTTTTCTGACTTCCGAAAGAACACCAGCTCTAGCACATTTTCTCTTGAATCTTCTCAATGCGCTTTCTATAGTCTCATTTTCTCCCACTTTTATTTCTGACACATTATCTCCCTCCCTCCGCTAGCTCAATCTAATTTTAAAAATTAAATACAGTTAACATAGGTCAAATAGCACATAGCAATTATACAATAGATCTTTGGACACTGTCAACAATTTCATATAGCTGCATATATTATTATCCCTCTGAATTCAGCATATACACCTTAATAAAATTTTTAGCCCGGCGGCCATTTAAATGATCTGCCACCTAATAAGTGAAAATGAATATGAGGTACTGTCTGCCCTGCTTCCTCACCACAGTTAGTCACAATTCTATATCCTTTTTCTGCCAAACCCAATTTATCTGCAATCTGTTTTGCAACCAAATATATATGAGCAATAATATTGGAATCTTCTTCAGTAAGATCATTTATACTCCTTATATGTTTTTTAGGTATTATGAGAACATGTACTGGAGCACCTGGTTCTATATCCTTAAAGCTTAACACTATATCATCTTCATATACTTTCTCAGATGGTATTTCACCTTTTATTATTTTGCAAAAAATACATTCTTCCATAGTCATCACCTCCTTAACAGTAATTATTCAATAATCAATATGAAATATCCTTCTGAAAGTCAAATAAAACTTTTTATTTTTCCATAAACACATCCATCTTTTACACTTTTCAGCTCAGTATTCAAAATTTTCCCTTCTAAATTCTGACCACATTTTCCTCTGGATATCACTTTTATATAATTGGGAGTATACCCCTCATAATAATCATTATTTTTCTCAAATTGGCTCTCATAAAGTACATCCATATTCTTCCCTAAAAATTTATTCATAAACTGTTTTTCCAACTTTTTATCCAATTCTATAATTTTGCTGCTTCTCTCTTCCTTTATCCTGCCATCTATCTGCTTCCTCATACTTGCAGCTCTCGTACCTTTTCTTGGACTGTACTTAAAAACATGAATTTTGGAAAACTCTATTCTATTCAAAAAATCATAGGTCTTACTGAACTCTTCTTCTGTCTCTCCAGGAAATCCCACTATAATATCCGTAGTTATAGACACATCTTTTATTTCATCTCTTAATTCTTTGACTATTTTCTCGTATTCCAGGACAGTATAGTGTCTATTCATTCTCCTTAAAGTTTCATCACATCCACTCTGAAGGGAAAGGTGGAAATGTGGACACAACTTTTTTAATCTTTTTATTCTATTTATGATACCTTCTGTAAAAAATTTGGGATCTATGGAACCAATCCTAACTCTTTCAATACCTTCTATTTTATCTACTTCTTCCAGTATCCCTGCAAGATTCCAATCATCTTTCATATCCATGCCGTAAGAGGCAATATGTATTCCTGAAAGCGTCACTTCTTTAAAATTATTTTGAGCAAGTTTTTTTACTTCCTCTACAACTTTACCTGGAGGTTTGCTGCATACTGCTCCTCTGGCAAATGGGATGAGACAGTAAGAACAAAATCTATTACAGCCATCCTGTATTTTGAGAAAAGCTCTAGTTCTGTACTGATATTTATCTATATTAAGTTCTTCAAAAACTCTGTTCTTAAGAACGTCATTGACCTCTATTATCTTGCGATGTTCCAAGCATACCCTCTTTATCAAATAAATTATGTCTCCCTTATTTCTGGTACCTAAAACAACATCCACACCCTCTATATTAGATACTTTTTCAGGTGAAATTTGAGAGTAACATCCAACTACAGCTATTATTGCGCTTCCATTTTTTCTCCTAGCCCTATGTATCATCTGTCTGGATTTCTTATCTCCCATGTTAGTTACAGTGCAGGTATTTATCACATACACATCTGCACAATCATCAAAACCAACTATATTATATCCCTCAGCTATAAATTTTTCTGCCATAGCTTCGGTTTCGTACTGATTCACCCTGCAGCCTAGAGTAAACATCCCCACTGCCTTTTTATGCCCATATACACGAAAAAATTCTTCATTGCCAAGTGATAAATCAACTTTTTCACTGTCAATTACCTTCACCTAATGATACCTCCTAAATCACCTAATTCATACATGAGAAGTGCTAGTGAAACAAAACCCGCAGTTTCTGTCCTAAATATTCTAGGTCCCAGTGTCACTATATGAGAATTCATGTTTTTGAGAAGTTCTATCTCATTTTCTTCAAATCCACCTTCAGGTCCAATTACTACAGCTACTTTTTTTATAGTATCCCTATTGTCTATAGAATCAATCACATTTCTTATGCCCAAATTTTTTTCGTTTTCATAGGGCACAAAAATCAAATCCATAGGCACTAATGATTGCAAAAGTCCTTTAAAATCAATAGGTCTATCCACTACTGGTATCCTGCTTCTCTTACACTGTTTACAGGCCTCCTTGGCAATTTTATTCCATCTTTCCGCCTTCTTAGATTGGGTAAAATCAACTTTAACCACTACCCTCCTGGTAATAACAGGAGTTATTTCATATGCCCCTATTTCCGTAGCTTTTTGTACAATCAAATCCATTTTGCTCGATTTTGGCAGTGCTTGAAATAGATACATCTTAACAGGACTTTCATTGCACAGTTCAATTTCCTCTATAATTTTTACTGTAACACTTTCCCTCTCGACACTCTCTATAGTTCCCAAAAATTCTTTGCCATCACAGTTGTTTATATTTACCTTATCCCCGCATTGAAGTCTAAGTACCTTATTTATATGCTTTACATCATCTCCCTTGATAAAAGCTGTATTACAGTGTATATCCTGTTCAGGCACAAAAAATTTATTCATCACTTCATATCATCCTTTTTGCAACTACACATATCCATTCCCCATCCTCATTTACTTCTTTTATTTTAAATCCACTATTCCTCAATTTTTCAATCACATCTTTCCTTCTGTCTTTTATTATACCTGAAGATATAAATATTCCTCCAGGAACTATAAAATTTTTTACATCATCTGTTAAGGATATTATAGCATCTGCAATTATATTGGCAACTACCACATCTGCCTTTCCATGAACCTTTTCCATGAGATTCCCTTGAAATACCTCTATGTTTTTTACATCATTATATTCAAGGTTTTTTAAGGCCGATTCCACAGCCGTACCATTTATGTCCACAGCTATAACATGTTTTGCTCCAAGTTTTGCTGCAGTTATAGCCAGTATTCCCGATCCCGTGCCTATATCAAACACCTGCGAATCCAGCTTAACATATTTCTCCAGAGCTTTTATACACATTCTCGTAGTTTCATGAGTTCCAGTTCCAAAGGCCATGCCTGGATCTAGCTGAACTACTAAATCATCTTTTTCAGGATTATAATTTTCCCAAATGGGCTTCACCACAACTCTATTCCCTGCCCTATAAGGTTTATAATACTGCTTCCAGTTATTCTCCCAATCTTCTTCATTCACTTTACTTACGGTGATAATGCCTTTTCCCTTATCTATCCCGCAGTTTTTTAAATTATTTACCCTTTCTTTTATATATTCCAGATAATTCTTAAGATTTTCATCTTCCTTATAATATCCTTTTATCACTGCGCCATCTTTTACCTTCAGCAAGCTTTCATCAAAATAATCCCAATCCTGGGGACGTTTCTTTTCAAATTCAATATCTTTAGGATCTTCTATGGACACACCTTGAACTCCTGTATTGTATAATATTCCAGAAACCGCTTCTACAGCTTCACTGCTAGTAATAATTGCCACTTCTATCCACTCTTTTTTCATGAATTTCCTCCTACACTCAATTTGGATCTACATTAAAACTATAAAGTTTGCTGACAGCCCTTAAGTTAAAAGCTGTCAGCATCTACAAATTATTTAAATCCATGTTTAAATTTATCCATAAAGGATTTTCTTCCAGTTCCTCCCGCAGGGATCTCTCCACTTGCCTCCATAAGCATCATAATAGCTTCCTTTTGCTTCTCATTTAAGTTCTTAGGCACATCCACAATCACTTTTACATATTGATCTCCTCTGCCTCTTCCATTGACTTTAGGTACACCTTTTCCTCTCAATCTAAATACAGTTTCAGATTGTGTTCCAGCAGGTACTTCATATTTCACATCTCCGTCTATAGTAGGTACCCTTATACTTGTTCCCAGAGCAGCTTTTCCAAAACTAATATGAGTATCCAAATAGATATCAAATCCATCTCTTTTAAATTTAGAATGAGATGATACTCTTATATTTATATACAGATCTCCTGGACTGCCTCCATTTTTACCTCCCTCGCCTTGTCCTCTTATAGGGATTACATTGCCATTATCCACTCCTGCAGGAATTTTTACTTTTATACTTCTACGCCTTCTAACAGTACCCGTACCCCTGCATTCAGGACATATATCCCTGTCTTTGATAATAGTACCCTTTCCGCCGCATTTGTCGCAGGTACTCATACTTACAAAACTTCCAAGAGGTGTATTTCTTTGAGTTCTCACCTGCCCCGTTCCGCCGCATTTGTCACAGGTATGTGGATGAGTTCCTCTTTTGGCACCCGTTCCATTACAGGCTTCACATTTTTCATTTCTAGTTATGGATATTTCCTTTTCCACACCGAAAACTGCCTGTTCAAAAGTCAAATTTAAGGTATATTCAAGATCTGCACCTTTTTCTGGCCCATTTTTTCTTCTTCTGCTTGAAGAAAATCCTCCTCCAAAGAAAGAGTCAAATATATCTCCAAAGCCGCCCATATCGGAAAAATCAAATCCACCAAATCCCCCTTCAAATCCAGAACCTCCGTTAAAATCAGCTGTACCAAACTGATCGTACTGAGCTTTTCTCTGTGGATCCGACAAGACCTGATAGGCTTCATTTATTTCCTTGAATTTTTCCTCGGCTTCTCTATTTCCTTGATTTCTATCAGGGTGGTATTTTAATGCTAATTTTCTAAATGCTCTTTTTATTTCATCATCACTGGCACCCTTTTTAAGGCCTAGTATTTCATAATAATCTTTTTTGGCCATCTTTTTATTTTTCACCACCTAAAACGAAAGTATTATTTAGTAAAAATCCAATTCTCTACTTAAATTAAGGGAAGAGCAAAAACTCATCCCTTAACTATTACTATTATACACGTTTATTATACAATCGTGAAGAGAAAATATTACTTATCATCATCTACTTTATAATCAGCATCAACTACATTGTCATCATTTTTATTCCCTGATCCACCCTGAGTGCCAGCTCCTGGATTTGGACCTGCTCCTGGGTTTGGACCTGCTCCTGGATTAGGGCCCGCTCCTGGATTTTGACCTGCCTGAGCATTTTGACTGTATATTTTTGATGTAACTCCATAGAGTGCCTGAGTTAGATCCTCAGTAGCTTTCTTTATTGCATCCAAATCATCGCCATCTTTTATTTTCTTAACTGCTTCTGCCTTTTCCTCTACATTTTTCTTGTCTTCACTTGAAACCTTGTCTCCTAGATCCTTTAATGTCTTTTCGCTTTGATACACAATTTGATCTGCATTGTTCTTAACTTCTATGGATTCTTTTCTCTTTTTATCCTGTTCTTCATATTTTTCAGCTTCCTTTACTGCCTTATCTATTTCACTGTCACTCAAATTAGTGGAAGCTGTAATTGTTATATTTGCCTCTTTTCCAGTTGCCTTGTCTTTAGCCGATACATTAACTATACCATTTGCATCTATATCAAAAGTAACTTCAATCTGAGGAATTCCCCTTGGAGCCGGAGCTATACCTGAAAGAGTAAATCTCCCCAGAGTCTTATTGTCAGCTGCCATCTGTCTTTCACCTTGAACTACGTGGATTTCAACAGAGGTTTGATTATCTGCAGCAGTGGAAAATATCTGGCTTTTTTTAGTTGGTATTGTAGTATTTCTATTGATGAGCGGAGTAGCAACTCCTCCCAAAGTTTCAATCCCAAGAGTAAGTGGTGTTACATCAAGAAGAAGTACATCTTTTACGTCTCCAGTAAGTACCCCTGCCTGAATAGCTGCTCCCACTGCCACACATTCATCAGGATTAACACCTTTTGAAGGTTCTTTACCAGTGAAATTCTTTACTGCTTCTTGAACCGCCGGTATTCTTGTGGAACCTCCCACTAATATAACTTTATTTATATCATTTATTGTAATTCCCGCATCATTTAAAGCTTTTTTCATAGGCTCTATAGTTTTATTTACCAAATCTCCCGTCAGTTCATTGAATTTTGCCCTTGTCAAATTCATGTCTATGTGCTTAGGGCCATTGGCATCTGCCGTAATAAACGGTAAATTTATATTTGTCTGCATGGAAGATGACAATTCAATCTTTGCTTTTTCAGCTGCTTCTTTTAATCTTTGAAGTGCCATTTTATCCTTTCTCAGATCTATTCCATTTTCAGCTTTAAAAGTATCTGCTATATAATCCATTATCTTCTGATCAAAATCATCTCCTCCAAGATGGGTATCTCCATTTGTGGCCTTAACCTCAAATACCCCATCTCCAAGTTCCAATATTGATACATCAAAAGTACCTCCACCTAAATCATATACAAATATCTTTTGATTTGTATTCATCTTATCCATGCCATAAGCAAGAGAAGCAGCCGTAGGCTCATTTATTATTCTTCGAACATTAAGTCCTGCAATCTTTCCTGCGTCTTTAGTAGCCTGTCTTTGGCTGTCATTAAAATATGCAGGCACGGTTATAACTGCTTCTGTTACAGGTTCTCCTAGATAGGCTTCAGCATCAGCCTTTATTTTTTGAAGTATCATAGATGATATTTCCTGAGGTGTATACTTTTTTCCATCTATATCCACCTTATGATCTGTTCCCATTTGCCTTTTTATTGACATTATAGTTCTATCTGGATTTGTTATTGCCTGTCTTTTAGCTACTTGACCTACCAGTCTTTCACCATTTTTCTGGAAGGAAACTACGGATGGAGTAGTTCTGGCACCCTCAGAATTTGCTATAACTACTGGATCTCCACCTTCCATAACTGCAACACAAGAATTTGTTGTTCCTAAATCAATACCTATTATTTTTGACATGTTAACTTACCTCCTAAATTTAACTCAGTTGAAATTGTCCTTATAACATTTCACTCATTTATTTAAACTTAATTTGCTACTTTCACCATACTATATCTTATTATTTTATCTCCTCTCTTATATCCTTTCTGAAATACCTCTACTATACAATTCTTATCATAATTATCATCCTCTATGTGCATAACTGCATTATGCACATTGGGGTCAAACTCTCCTTCTGAAGGAATTTCCTCCACATTTAGCTTTTCCAGTGCAGTATTAAATTGCTTCATTGTCATCTCTACGCCTTTTTTTAATGCATCCAAATTACCCTCTGACTTTGCTGCCCTTTCAAGGTTATCTAATACAGGAAGTATTTCCTTTAATATATCTTTACATGCATCAGAATAGATTCCCTCTTTTTCTTTTGAAGTCCTTTTTCTAAAATTGTCATATTCCGCCATTGTTCTGGAAAGTCTATCTTGAAGAGCTTTAAATTCATTCATAATTTTATTGTTTTCATCCTTTAGTTTAAAATTTTCCTTTTTTAATTCTTCCTGTAACTTCTTCCTTTTCTCCTCTAGTTCATCTACTTCTTCCTCTTTTACTTCTGCTTCATCCTCTGACTTTTTTTCATCGACCTTCTCTTCTTCGTCTATGTTTTCATTATCGGATTCCTGCAATTTTTCATCCAGGTCTATTTTTTCACCTGCTTTGGAATTTTTATCTTTTTCTAGACATTCATCTTCCTTTTCAGCACATTTTTTTTCAGCATCCTGTGCATTCATATCCTCATCTTTCAACATTTAGACACTTCCTCCAATCTAACTAACATTTTATTGTTATCTCCAGCAAACGGCTTTCAGATTCATTCAGCATAATATCATCACTTATTTTCATCAGAATAAGCATGACTTAAAATACTATTCATTTCCTTCACCACATTTGCCAATACAGATATAACTTTAGAATAAGGTATTCTTGTAGGTCCTATTACACCAATTTCCCCTATTGGTTTTTCATTTAAACTGTACACTGCAGATATTACACTGCAGTCTTCTGCGCCTTCTATATAATTCTCATTTCCTATTTTTACCGAAATACTCGAGGCACTGTTTAATAAACTGCTTACCTTTTGTTTATTATCCAGCATAGATAAAAATTCTCTTGCCTTCTCTATGTCCTTATACTCTGGATAGTCAAATATATTCATAGCTCCCTGCATATATATTTCCGAATTATCTACATTATTCAATCTATCATACAAGACGCAAATTATTTCATCAACTACATCCTCATACCCTCTTAAATCCGACTTCAATTTGTCTACAATTTCTACACTTATATCATCAGCACATAAATTTTTTAACTGGTCATTCAATGCATTGCTCATCTTAACAAGAGTACCGTCAGAAATAGCCTTCTTAATTTTTATAAGGTTATTTTTTATAATTCCACTGTCAATTATAAGCACTAATAGAATACTGCTGTTAGATTCTATATTTATCAATTGCATATGCTTTATACGACCTTTTTTTGCAAAAGGTGCTCTAACCACAGAAGTAAGCCTCGTTAATTCAGACAAAAGATAAATAGCCTGCTTTATTATCTTATCAACTTCAAATAATGCGTCACTTATAATCTGACTTTTTATTATATATATTTCTTCCGGACTCAAATTGGGTATATGCATCAATTTATCCACATACAACCTATATCCTTTGTTAGAGGGTATCCTTCCTGAAGAACTATGAAGCTGTTCCAAATAACCCATTTCCTCCAAATCTGACATTTCATTTCTTATGGTGGCAGAACTCACTCCCAAGTTATATTTTTTAGCTATGGTTCTGGATCCCACAGGCTCAGCAGTATTTATATAATTATTTACTATTGCCTGAAGTATTTTTATCTTTCTCTCATCCATTTCCATAATATCACCTCTTTATTAGCACTCATTGCTGTTGAGTGCTAATCACTATGATTAAAAAATATCACTCATAATTTTTTTTGTCAACACCACATAAAGTATATTATTTTAACAAATAGAATAGTTTATTACATTTAAAATGAATTTTATGATATTTTCTCATGATTACTCAACATATCTGATACAAACGATATTATGTCAATATAAATTCACACATCACACTATTGGATACTTCTATTCCTCTCTTATTTAAATACATCCTATCTCCATCCACTATTAGTATTCCCTTCTCCACGTATTTATCTATTATACCGCCGTACACTGAATAAATATCCCTATTGAATCTATTTTTAAAATCTCTTATTGAAATTCCATTTATCTTTCTAAGTCCCATAAACATAAACTCTTCCATATCATCATAAATGGAATTTTTATGTTTATCCAGCCTTATAAATTTCCCCTCAATGCCTTCCAAAATATACTCTTCTATATCTGACGTATTTCTGTATCTATATCCATCTACATAGGAATGGGCACTTGAACCGCATCCTATATAAGATTTTAAATTCCAATACACCAGATTGTGCCTGCATTCATTTCCCATTTTGGCAAAATTGGATATTTCATATTGATTGTATCCACTTTTGTAAAGAAACTCCAATGTAAAATAATACATCTGCCTTTCCTCTTCCTCCCGAGGAAGCTTTAGTTCATGGTTTTTATACATGTTGTAAAAAGGAGTTCCTTTTTCCACTATCAGACTGTAACAGGATATATGTTCTGGTGCCATCCCAACCACATTCTCCAGAGATTCCCTCCAGTCCTTTAAAGTCTGCCCTGGAAGCCCAAACATGAGATCCACATTTATATTTGAGAAGCCCAGCTTTCTCGCCATCTCATAACCTTTTAAAAAATCATCTAAAGTATGAATTCTGCCAATTTTTCCAAGTAAAGAATTCTGCCATGCTTGAAGTCCTATACTCAATCTGTTGACCCCTATATTTTTTAAAAACCTTAATTTCTCTTCGGTAAAAGTACCTGGATTTCCCTCCACTGTAAATTCCAAATTGTCTTCCAATTTCAACTTTTTCAGAGCTTTATATATATTATTCCAGCTCTCAAGTGATAAATAGGTAGGTGTTCCACCGCCTATAAATATAGATTTTATAGATCTCTTACCTATAAAATCTATATCTCCAGCCAACGCCTTTGAATAATTCCACATAAATTCTTCTTTTCCACTGTAAGATGAAAAATCACAATAGAGGCATTTTTTCCTGCAAAATGGTATATGTATGTATAAAGCTGCAGGCTCCCCTGTAATCATGTTTCCTTTATCGTACACAAAAACACTCCCCAGTTTATAAATTTTACTTATAAAAAAAGCACATTCAAATATCAAATTCGGTTGATTTTCGTTACAGCCGAAAATCTTCATTAATTGTCAATTGTAAACTGTCAATTGTAAACTGTATTCAGTCTTCTGTTTTAAGTATTGCCATAAAAGCCTCCTGGGGAATTTCCACAGAACCTACCTGCCTCATTCTCTTTTTTCCTTCTTTTTGCTTTTCAAGAAGTTTTTTCTTTCTGGATATATCTCCTCCATAGCATTTCGCAAGCACATCTTTTCTCATGGCCTTGACAGTTTCCCTAGCTATAATTTTCCCACCTACAGCAGCCTGTATTGGTATTTCAAAAAGCTGTCTCGGTATTATTTCCTTAAGCCTTTCAGCTATACTCCTTCCTCTTTCATAAGCCCTTTCTTCAGGCACAATCATGGAAAGGGCATCTACAGCTTCCCCATTTAAAAGAATATCCAATTTTACCAATTCAGCAGCCTTATAGCCCTTTAATTCATAATCAAGAGATGCATAACCTCTTGTTCTAGATTTTAATACATCAAAGAAATTATATATTATTTCATTTAGTGGAATATCATAATTTAAGGATACCCTGGTGGTCTCTATGTACTGCATATCTCTAAAAGTACCTCTTCTGCCCTGGGCAAGTTCCATAACTGATCCTACATATTCCGAAGGAGTTATTATGGAAGCCTTAACTATTGGTTCCTCCATGTACTTTATCTCCGATACTTCAGGCATGTTAGTAGGATTGGTAAGTTCTATTAGAGTACCATCTGTCTTATATACCTTATATATAACAGATGGAGCCGTAGTTATTATGTCCAGGTTAAATTCCCTTTCAACCCTTTCCTGTATGACATCCATATGAAGCAGTCCCAAAAAACCACATCTAAATCCAAATCCCAGAGCTATAGATGTCTCCGGTTCAAAACAAAGTGCTGCATCATTAACCTGAAGTTTCTCCAGTGCTTCCTTCAATTCACTGTATTTTTTTCCATCTACCGGATATATGCCGCTGTATACCATAGAGACTACAGGTCTATATCCTTTAAGAGGTTCTGACGCCTCTCTTCCCGCTTCAGTTACTGTATCTCCAACCCTTGCATCTCTCACATTCTTAATGGAAGCTGTGAAATATCCCACATCTCCAGCCTTCAATTCTGATCTGGGCATGAAATCCGGGACAAATATTCCCGTTTCTGTAACTTCATATACCTTGCCTGTAGCCATGAGCTTTATCTCTTCTCCTGTCTTAATACAACCTTCTTTTACCCTTATATGACAGACCACTCCCTTATAGCTGTCATAATTTGAATCAAATATAAGAGCCCTCAAAGGCGCATTCTCATCTCCCTCTGGAGAAGGTATTTTATTTACTATGGCCTCCAAGACCTCATCTATATTTAACCCTGTCTTTGCAGAAACTAGAGGAGCATCTTCCGCATCTATTCCTATGACATCCTCTATCTCCCCTTTTACTTCATCAGGTCTCGAACTTGGCAAGTCTATTTTATTTATTACCGGAACAATTTCCAGATCGTGATCCATGGCCAAATAGCAATTAGCCAGTGTCTGTGCCTGTATGCCCTGGGTTGCATCAACTACTAAAACAGCTCCCTCACAGGCTGCAAGACTTCTTGAAACCTCATAATTGAAATCTACATGTCCCGGCGTATCTATAAGATTTAAAATATATTCTTCTCCATCAGGCCTCTTATATATAAGCCTCACTGCCTGGGATTTTATAGTTATCCCCCGTTCTCTCTCCAATTCCATATTGTCAAGTACCTGGGAATTCATCTCCCTTTCAGTAAGAGTTCCTGTTTTTTCAATTAACCTATCTGCAAGGGTGGATTTACCGTGATCTATATGGGCAACTATAGAAAAATTTCTTATATGTCTCTGTCTTTCACTCTGCATACTACTTCCCCCAATATCAATGAAATTTCTCCACAATTCGGACCAACAACTACAGTAAATTATATCATAATCACCCTACAGTTAAAAGCACATTATTTGGTGAACCTATCCTCTATATTTTCAAATGTATTTTGAGTCATATCTATTATATAAGAAGTTCCAGAATATATTTTACTACCTACCACATCTATAATTTTTTTAGATCCGTTTTTAAAATTATCACCTATCCTATTATCTATGCTAAGTGAGTAATTTCCCATATCCACGCTAAAATCAAAAGGTGTCTGAGTGTAATCTATCTTAAAATCTGATTTATCCTTTATAAATTTAGGCAATCCTGCAGTTATAACTGTAAATCCTAAAATAATTATTACACAGCAAATTATCATTACAGTTGCAATAGCTTTCCTATTCATAAAAAAGTCACCCCCAAACAGGAATAAAATTCTCATTATAAAGGATGAGCTTTTTTATGAATTTTATACATTATATTCCAAATTATAATCCCACAGTCAATTATTTTTCACTTAATACTCAAAATTACTATAAAATATCATCTGCTACTAATTCAAGAAAGTATTTATATCGTCTAAGTCCAATGCAGGCTGGAGTGCTATGTTTATAGCATTCGCAATGACCTTTGAAATGGAATCCACTACCAGATCCACATCTTTAGGTGTAACCATGATATTTTCCTTATAAGGCTCAAGAAGTGCCCTTATCATCTGATGCTTTTCATCCTTATCCACGGATTTCAACATCTCATAAAATTTTTCTCCCTTTTTTGTCTGCCTTATCATTTCGTCCAGAACCATATCAATAGTATCATTGGCCATAGTAGCCGCATCCACCACTGTAGGAACTCCTATAGCTATTACAGGCACCCCAAGTGTTTTTTCACTCAATTCCATCCTTCTATTGCCTACCCCAGAACCAGGAGATATTCCCCTATTTCCTATTTGCACTGTATAATTGACTCTGTCCATCTTCCTTGACGCCAGCGAATCTATACAAATTATCAGATTAGGTTTTACTTTGTCCACAACACCCTGTATTATTTCACTGGTTTCAATGCCAGTAATCCCAAGTACTCCTGGGGATATGACACATACAGGCCTTATACCCTCATCTATCTTGTCAGGTACTAACTGCTTCAAATGCCTGGTAACCATAAGTTTTGAGACCACTTTAGGCCCCAGAGAATCAGGGGTTATGTTCCAATTTCCCAATCCCACCACCAATGCAGTCATGCTTTTATCTATATCTATCACACTTGACAATACTTTTCCCACGACCTTGCTCACTTTATCCCTTATTTCCCCATCGTAATGAGTGAGTCTTGGCATATCCACAGTTATGTAGGAGCCTTTTGGTTTTCCCATGATTTTTTCCCCAATATCCTCCACTATTTTTACACAGGTCACCTTTATACCATCCTCCATAGTTTCCTCCACTTCCACTCCAGGAACTTCCCCTCCTCTTTCCTTACGGCACTTTTCCCTGGCTTCTACCGCCAAATCCGTCCTTACATCAAACATTCACATATCACTCCCTTTACATTATTTAAGCTTGGTAAATTCTTTGATCAAGCTAAAACCTGGATTTTTCTCTACATATTATTATTAGTTATTATCTTTTACAATATACCAGATCGACAATTCACAGTTTACAATAAACATTTTACAATTAGATAAAAAGTTTGAAAGGCATATATTTTTGACAGTATAATTTTACTTGAAGTGGTTAAAATTTAATGCTATAATAGCACTTGTTAAATATAATGATTTGATGGCAAATTTCCCCAAAGCTATTGAAATCTATAAAAATACAAGGGGGTGAAAGCATGGCAAACATAAAATCTGCAAAAAAGAGAATAAAAGTTATTCAAACTAAGACATTGAGGAATAGAATAATAAAATCTTCATTAAAGACTACTATAAAAAAGTTTTTAGCGTCTGTTGAGAATAAAAATGTAGAAGAAGCTAAGGTTAACTTCACTGCAGCTATAAAAGCTCTAGATATGGCGGCATCAAAAGGTGTTATTCACAAGAATAAAGCTTCAAGAGATAAATCTAAGCTGACTTTAAAATTAAATGGATTAGTTGCATAATAAATGACCGGCGGTGACCGGTTATTTATTATGCAATAGTATTTATTAGTAAGAGCTCTAATTCAGTTTTCTCATTGAGAGAGGAACTTTTCATATCTTTTTCCGTATCCAAGCATAATTGTATGGACTTTTTAAGTTGTTTTAATGTGAATTTTTTGCTCTGCTGAACCATTATATTATATCTATATTGGGATCTAATGTTTAATAACTTCATAATCTCGGTCTTTTGTTTACCATCTTCTAGGAGTAATTTAATTTTAAACAGAACACTAAATTGTCTTTCTATCATAACTAAAATATAATTTATTTTAGCACCGCTATATATGAGTTCATTTAACAGATGAAGTGCATCTTTTAAATTTTTATTGGATATAGCATTTATAACATCAAAGATATCCTCTTCACTGTTTTTTAGAAACATTTCCTGAATGTCTTTTCTTTTTATATCCCTGCCATAGGTATAACAGCATAGTTTTTCCACTTCATTTTCTATTGCACTTAAGTTATTCCCTTCCATGAGGTTACAGAACACTCTAAGATCAATCTTTTTTATATTCTTTCCCCTGAGTTGAAAAAATTCTTGAACTTTATTTTCAAGTTGATATCCCCTTATTTTATCGGCCCTAATCACACATATATCTTTATCCAGGCTGTATATCCTTCTACCCGGTTTATCCCTTTTACTTCTAAAAAGGTAATAAAATATTAAAACACAATGTTCGGGTACATTCTTTAAATAATCATGTATTTTTTTAAATTCACCAGAAAGCTTACTTTTATAGCCCTTTTCTTCTCCCATAAATGAAGCCCTATATATAAGTACAACTTTTTTATCACTCATAAAAGGAAGGGTTTCACAGGCATTTATTACAGTGTCAAAATCCTCCAGAGAACTTCCATCAAATTTTACATAATTTAAATCAATAAAATCAGATTTCACAACTCTTTTGATCAATTCTCTTATATTTTCCTTTATAAGAAATTCATCACTGCCGCAGAATAAATAACAATTTTCTATATGTCCATTTTTTAAGTTCTTGTTAAAAGCAGTTATATCAATCAACCTTCACTCACTTCCTCCTTTGCTCCGATAATCATCGAAGCTTAAAAAGCATATTAAACATTATAACATAAGAGCTGCTATCTTTTATATTCATTTTCGGTATAAAAACAGCTTTTTCTCCGTCAAAGGCCAGTTTATTATCTTTAACATTTTTATTCAAAAGAAATTTGAATTTTTTATTTTTGGAATTAAGTGTTACCTCCATATGAGCTTTCGAGTTTTCGTTTACTTTTAAATAAGAACCATTACCTAAATTATATACAAAATTTTCATGAGGATTAGTTATAATTTTATCTACTGACTGCTGCATTTTAACTTTCCATATCCAACTGGCATCTAAATAATTGTAATTGCATATCATAACTTTATTGAAACCTCTTTTTATAAGGGCTGCTTCTCCATTATCCGTATTTATAAAAGATATTCCGGTAAAAAAAGAATATCCTCGAAGTATCATCAGAATCACACAGGCAGCAGGAATGTGCCTGAATTTTTCATATCCCTTCTTGTACATTACAATAGCTGTAAATAATGCAATAGCCATCAATCCATCTTCATATTTTAAATACATCACTCCAGGACATAACTTCAAGGCAATTATACTTCCACCATCTATCACAGTAAAAATAAAATTAATAATTGTACATATGTATTTAAACAATATTTCCACGGGATATAGGCACAGTGCCCCATTTCCAAGCACAATTATTATCGAAAACAGGGGAATCAAGAATAAGTTTCCCAAAATAAATCCATAACTGAAATTCTGTATTGTAAAAGCTATATAGGGCAGTGAAAAAATCTGTGAGCTAAGGGTTAAACTTACACTGACCGCTAGTTTTTCAGGCAGTTTATACAATTTTCTGCATATGGCTTTACTGTATAGAAGTATACCTAAAGTCGCTAAAAAAGAGAGATCAAATCCTATATTTACTATATAATAAGGTTTAAATGCTATCAAAATAAGAGCTGCCAGACTTAAAGAGGATATGCTGTCATATTCTTTAAAAAATACACTTGACAGTTTAAATATAAGTATCATTATAAAAGACCTCATGGTTGCTGCTGCCATGCCTGTAAAAAATACATAGAATAGAGATACAAATACAGCCATTTTAAGCCCAACTGTAAACTCCAGCACTTCATATATCAATGCCATGTGGAATCCTGAAACACTTACAGCATGAATTATTCCCAATTCCTGAAAATTCTTCATCTGATCCTGGTTGATATAATTGGTTTCTCCATAACACAGAGCCATAATAAGAGCTGCTCTATCTTTTCCAATTATATTTTTGAATTTTTCATAAAGATTTTTCTTGAATTTATAAGAATAATATACCAGATCCTTTTTACAATACTCATATCCCGTTAAATAATAGTTTCCAATAAATCCATTTTCTATATCAAAATTTTTTTGAAATCTCCCATATACTTTTGTTATCTTCTGACCTTCTTCCAGTCCCTTCGTTTTTCCCTCCAATATAATTTTTCTTCCCTTAAAATCTCCTATAAAATAATAGTTTTTACTATCTACAATTCTAATTTCAACAGGGTTCTGGATACTTACATTAAAATAAATACAAAAGCTGAATATTCCAAGGAGAAAAAATAGCACATTTATTGTAAAAGCTTTAATTTCCAATGTAAAAAATAATATTATAAGAAAAAAAGCAGCTACTAACGCTGCTGCCAAAATACTGTCTAAAAATAACAGGACAAATAAACATCCTAGATATAGGGATACAGAATAAAATACCAATGGCCTTTTCATAGTCATAGATGATACCTCCGGCTAATCTGATATTCACTGCATATGGCACAATTGCTATTATCTATATTTGCCTAAAAACAACTTATTAATCATATTGATTTTTATGAAATTTATAATTTATACATAAGATAGACCACAATATAATGCATGCAAAAAATATCTTCCAATAACCTAAATTAAATAGAATCAATAATTTGCTAGCAATGAAGATTATACCTAATTGTACAACAATATCTATAACTGTAATTATATTTGAAAGTCTGTTTTTAAAAAACTTTTCATTGGAAAAACTATATACAAATAATACAGCACAGACATTTAAAACTGAAATAGAAGTCAAAAACGGAAAACTGATTCTCCACAGTTCCGATACATACAAAGATGCAAAAGATAAAATGCCCATGAAAACTCCACTAAAAAGTATAAAGCCTAAATTTTCTCCTATTATGCTTTTATCAATGGTAGATGGTATATAATCTCCCTCTTCATCCCTGTACTGATACATGATGGATAGAGATGATAAGAACATAATTACACCATTAAACCAAAGTGATTCTATAACAACATATCCGGAAACATCAAAGCCATATAAAAAGATCATCAATAAAAATGCTGCCAATCCCACACAACAGCTTATAATATACACAATTATCTTTTTAATCACACTTATAATTTTTCTTGAATCCTCTATAGTATTTAAAAAGCTCATGAAATCCATATTTTTAACAAAAATATCACATAATTTTCTCACTACTTTGCTCTTAGTATTGGTTATTCCTATATTTGATATTTTAAGTGCAGGTAAATCTGTAAGTTTCCACCCCGTTATAGCTGTTATATATCCATAACTTTTTAATGCTTTTATTATCTTCACCTTATGTTTGGAACTTATTCTGGAAAAAAAACTTACCTTTTCTCCAATACGATTGAATTCTTCATCTGTCATATTGTCCATCTCCACACCAGAAACTATCTGGGAAAGTCTGGATATAACGTTTATCTTTTTTCCTATTGCCAAAGCTGTAAGTTTGCTGTCATCTGTAACAATAATGGGTTTTACTGAAAGGGACAGAGCCTTTTTTATGGAATCTGATGCATTTTCTTTTAACATATTGTCAAAACCAATTAACCCTACGAATACCAAATTACTTTCGATATTTTCTTTAATACTCGGTTCATAATTAAAATTCCTGTAGGCAAATCCCATTACATACAAACATTCATTGGACATGCTAATATCTGCATTCTTTATAGATTCTATATCCTCCTCTGTTATTTCCAGTTCCAATCCATTTTTCAATATATGCGTACATCTGCTTAAAATAGAGTCCGTAGCCCCTTTTACGTGAGCTCTATATTTCTTGTCCACTTTATTTACAGTAGTGGTTATACGTCTCTCACTGTCAAATAAAATCTGAAATATTCTATCATATTTCTTATCCAGTTCTTTTTTATACATTCCATTTTTGGCACCAAACCTTACCAAAGATGACTCAAGCAAATTTTTTACCCAATTTTCTTCATTTTTCTTTACAGATTTTGTATCATTACATAAAAGTCCTATATTCATCATTCTATACAGGCTTTCACTTATACCGTCTTTTAAGGTCTCTCCATTTATATCTATAAGGCCATTACTTCCATAAGCTTTTACTACTTTCATTTTATTTTTAGAAAAAGCACCTATTTTATCTGTACAAACCGCTGAAACTTTTGAAAACTTCTCTACACTCAATAGGTCCTTAAAAGTTATATCCATTTTTTTGAATCTTTTTAGTAAAATTGCTCCCACAAGAGAAATAATAATGATCATCGCCTGTGGAACAGTACTTAAAAACGTAATTGATAATATTTCTAAATTGTAGGAAAAATCTTTATGAAAAATAAAATTTAACATAAATCCAAGTATTAGGATACAAATGGCCAGCAGCATACTAAAGGCATTCATTACCTCATATATTCTAGTCCCAAAAAATTCTCTCTTTTCTTCACCTTCAAGTAAAAGTTTTACTATATTTGCCACCTGAGTATCCATTCCCACTGCTGTCACCACACCTGTACCATCACCTGTAACTACAGAAGACGACTTAAAAAGCATATTTTTCATATCTGAAAGAGACGGTTCCCGATCATCTATTTTAAATTCGTATTTTTCTACTATAAAATTTTCTCCGGTAACGGAACACTCATCTACCTTTAGATCATTACTTTCAATAATTCTCATGTCCGCAGGTATTCCCTCTCCTTGTCCAACTATAACTATATCACCTACTACAAGTTTTTCAGATGGTATCCTAACAGTTCGTCCATCCCTTATTACTCTTGCCGTTCCTGAGTTCAACTTTCGCAGTTCTTTTATATCTCTTTCCCCTTTATATTGCTCCTGAACTATAAAAGACATATTTAAAAATAAAATGATTAAAGATATAATTCCATAGTTCCACATGCCTAAATATGCAAATAAAATTGCACAAAGGATCAATAACAACACCCATATTTCTTTAAATTGCATAAATATAAGATAAAATAAGCCTTTGGTCTCCGGCATTATAATTTTATTCTCTCCATACTTTTCTCTAAGAGGCCCTATTTGTTCTTCATCTAGTCCATAATATGTATCACTGTTCAGTTCTTTTATTACTTCACTCCATGTATATTTATACCACTCAATCATACATCTACAACCTCCAATAAAAAAGGACACTATTTAAATATCGTATTTACATACATTAACTTTAAAAAATACCTTCACATTTTATTCTGTGAAGGTATTTTTTACGCTAAACTATTTATTATGAAAATTTTTTATGTCTGCTCTCATTTTTCACCTGCTTCATAATTCTTTTCTTCAATGCCTTTTTTCTTAAATCATCCATTTCAAATTCCAAATTCTCCTCTTTATCGTCAAGTTCAACATAATTGAACAATTCCAGCAGATCATTATCCTCAAATTTTTTACTACTCATTTATGCATCCCCCCCCTTGCAAGATCTCAAGTTTTTTTCTAAGAATCTTTCTTCCCCTGGAAAGCCTGTTGTCAACTACAGATCTCTTTACCCCAAGTGAATCTGCTATATCAACTATATCCTCTTGTATTAAATATCTTTTTATAAATATTTCTCTGTCCAATCCTTTTAATTCTTTTATTGCCTCTATTATTTCTTTCTTATTTTCCTCTGAAATAACCAGGTTTTCCACTTGCTGTGAGGATTCAAAAATACAGTTTTCCATATACTCCGTATTTGTATTTCTAGTAATTTTTTTCTTATAATTTATAGCCTTATACCTGGCTACAGCCTTAAACCAGCACTTGAAGCTTCCCTTATTCTCATCAAACTTATCCGCATTATTCCACAGACACATGAATATATCATTAATGCATTCATCCATATAGGTAGAATACCTTTCAGAACCAAATACTGAAAACACTATTCTATATACATAATCACAATACCTGTCAAAAGCGTATTCAAGAGCTTTTGGATCTTTGCACTTCAATCTGTAAATAAAATTATCTTCTACAATCTTCATATTTTCCCCCTAGCAGCAGATTATCAATGTGCTGTTCTCGTATTCATTTTTATATTATGATGCAATTTATTTCCCCGGAAAACGGAATTTTTCCTGACTCCCGTAATATATCTGCTAAATGGAATAAAGCCTATGATGTAAAAAATACAGGGAGTTATAAATGCAGTCAACATCAAAAGTATAAAAGGCGAGTACAATTTCCCCGTCTGATGTATATTATTGGCAAAATACTGAAGTATCACTACATGAAACATATAGGATGGAAATGAATACCTGGCTATAAATTTAAAGAAACCGCACAATATTCTTTTTTTTACAATATGCAGTGAGATCAAATAAAAAAACATCATGCATAAAATATTGTGTATTATGCCTATTCCATAACTCAATTTATCATATACGAAAAATTCATCTCCAAATAAGTTCATGTTTTTGCAGTACACTGCTGCTGCAAAAAACGTGTACAATACAGTAATTGCCTTTCCATACCTCAAAACCATATTTTTAAACTTGCTGTAATTAAATATTATATAAACACCTATCACAAAATATATAGACCATGATAAAGGTGATATATTTATAAATTTTTGCTGAAGTTCTGTAGGATTTCCAAATATGATTCTTCCTAGAAAATTATAAACCCTATTACTATTTTGAATAAAAAATATATAGGCGGCACTGTATAATACAATAAAATTTATTTTAAATATGCCTGACTTTTTTCCTATGATTCCTATAATAAAAATTATAATTGGAAAATAAATATAAATTCTAATAGCCATGCCCATATACCAGAGATGATATGCCGCATTTCCCGTGACAATTTGTCCAAAAATATTCCTTAATTTCTCCCAGTCCTTCAGCAAGTACATGTCCAGTATTGAAAAAATCACATAGGGTACTATTAGAAATTTTATCTTTTTTATATAAAAGGATTTCCAATTAAATTTATCAATATATGTATATATAAGCGTCATGCCCATCAATATCAGAAATATTTTAACTGCCGGCTGGGCAATTGTATAAATAAATCTGGACAGTGCTAAATCCATGTATGATATATCTTTTGAATATGAATATCCCCCTATTGTGTGCTGAACCACAACCATGACAAACGCAATACCTCTGAGTACATCAAGTTCTACAAGTCTCTCCTTCATATGTTTTACCTCAATTTCTATAATTTATTATCTTCATATATTAATACAATTTATTTTCATATTTCTATCAATAATTTCAGTAAAACATTTTAAAAATACTCAAATTGACAATAAGAAATTTCAATACTCCCTCATAAATACAAAACAATAAGGGCTTTAACTAATTTTAAAGCCCCCTGTTCATTAAAATCAACATCTTGAATTATTAAAATACAGTGCCTGTTTCATCATTTCAAGTCCTTCTACATCAATTCTATCGTATATTTTTATGGATCTTAAAAACTCCTTATAGGCAAGATCCATATATCCATTTTTGTAGTATAACTTTGCCAGATATAACAGTACATTGTCATCTTCAATTAAATTTAAAAGTTGAAGTCCCTTTTCAAATTCTTCAAAATAATTCATCTTTAACAAAATAGACAATAAATTAAATATTGGCTCCAAAAATTTTTGAGATGATTTTACACCTTCTGCCAAAGCCGTACACTTTTTCCCCTCAAGCAGATCTTTAAACTTCATGTATACTAGATACTTTTTATCATCTGGAATTTCTTTGGGATTGTCAATTAATATATCCCTAGTTGAAATGCTGTCATTAAAAGTACTGCAAAGTGCACTGTAATAAAATGCCCTATCAATAAAATCCCTTTCCGCAATTTTTCTAAATAAATTATATGACTCATTAAATTTTTTTTGATAAAATAAACAAATCCCCTTGTAGTAATATATTTTGGACATATTATATTTATCTTCACATATTCTTTCCGCTTTTTCTGTATAATCATAGGCAATATCAAATCTATTTTGACTGTAAAATACATCCGATAAAAACAAATACAGATTCTCGCCTTCACTTCCATCAAGGTAGCTGTCAAATTTCTCTTTCATTTCATCTATTGTGAACTTTTTAGCTCCCATTATCTGAGAAAGTTTGGAAAATGCCTTCATGTATCCTGAATTCAATTTCAGCACCTTGTCACAATAATACATTGCTCTGTCATATTCCCTCAGAACAAAATATATATCGGACAGAACATAATAAGTTCTATAAGAACCTACCCCTACCAATTCATTTATCTCAACAGGAGGTTCACCCATTTTAATACATTTATTCAATGAATCTATAGCTGCCAGATATTTGCCTTGTCCCATAAGAGTATTTCCTCTTATAAATTCCAAATCTGTAAAATTGGGATAATACTTCAACCCCTCGTCAATGAACTTATATTCCACTTCATAATCTTTCAATACTTGATTGCATGAAACTATCCTCAACATCAATTTAGAGCTAAATCCCTCCTGTGGTACAAAACTCTTATAACTTTTCATATAGTATTCCAGCGCCTTTTTATATTGAGCCATGGCATAGTATTCGTTTCCCATATTAAAAAGCATAAATGAGTTATTGGAATTTTGCTCCAAGCTTCTGCTTATCAAATTCATATTTCTCTTTCTCTTATTTTTATTCTTTATAATTTCATTCAAATATCCATAATGATAAAACCTTATATTTTCAACTTTTACGTCCTGTGAATGATAAGTATGATTTGGCGGAGGCACTATCTGTTCATGTATATCTCCTACGAATTTATATCCTTTCCCGTTTTTTATAAGCCTTACATTTAAATTCATAGTAACACTTTCAAAAGTAGGTCTGTCACCGGAATAACTTAATGTCCGTAGGAAATATACATAGGTTTGACTGTTCTTGTTATTGACCAGTTCAAGTAATTTGTCACTATCTTTTTTCTCGAATTCATCATCTGCATCCATTATGAGAATCCACTCTTTTGTAGCTTTTTCCAAAGAATAATTTCTGGCACTGCTGAAGCTATCATCCCATTTATAGTAAAAAATCCTGGCACCATATTTCTTTGCAATTTCAACTGTAGAATCTGTAGAACCTGTGTCTACTATTATAATCTCATCTACAATATATTTCACACTTTCAAGACATCTGATCAACACATCCTCTTCGTTTTTGACTATCATGCATAGACTTATCGACACATCATGGCCTCCTTTTACAGAGCTATACTAATATGATGCAGTCCAAAAAAGAGGACAGCATCATCATATTAAACGCTTGCATTATAATAAGCTTCTAAATTAGCAGTGTTGTCACCAGTATCATAATAAAGCCTTGTATATTGTAGATAATACTGAGCGGTCAAAACCGTTGCAGTATTTGGAGCAACAGTTACAAAACCAGCAGCATCATTGATAAAATAACTTGAATTGCTGGTTGGAGAAATTTGGAGTGCAACTGTAACAGCATTTACAGCATCATTATTTTTAATATAATAGGAGTATATCTTTTGCTGTGAAATATCTTCCTGCAGTACAAAATTCATACCAGTCCCAGTAGTTTGAGTAATATTATCTGTGGTAAACAGCGTCCCTTCAGTTATTGAATTTACCGTTCCAGTTACGGTCACTGTATTGCCTACATCTAATGTTCCAGTCACAGTCACCGTATTTCCCACATCCACCGTTCCTGTTACAGTCACCGTATTTCCTACATCCACTGCTCCTGTTACGGTCACCGTGTTACCTACATTTACTGTCCCTGTTACAGTCACCGTGTTGCCTACATCTAATGTTCCAGTTACCGTTACCGTATTTCCCACATCCACCGTTCCTGTTACAGTTACCGTATTTCCTATATCCACTGCCCCTGACACCAATAAATTACCTGAATTATCCACTGTCAAGGCCTCAGCCTGATTTGAATTTATATTATAGGCATATAATTGAGTTCTTAACTGTTCAGCCACTTTGTTAAATACCAAATTATTAGGCATATCTTTTCATCTCCATTTTAATTTTAAAATATAGCCGGACTTTCCAAGCCTAATAATATATTATTCCTCAATTAATCAATTGTGCTTTCATACTATCATTTCTTTACCTATAAGCTTGATATATAAAGTTTACTCTTACAGTGCCCTGTTCTAAGCACTGTAATTTTACTCTATAATATTTCCCATAATATTTAGCTACTAAAATTCCAGAGCTATTGGAGTCCACTATAATTTCATCATCTTTAATCCAGCTGCACAAATCACAGCTAACTTCAACAGCAGCTTTCACTTCCCCATTACCTATATTGTCAATAAAAAATGTGCCTTGAATAATGCGCTCAACATTTATTGGCGGGGAACACCTTATTCTGCGAAACTCTAAATTCCAACTTTTTTCCATTACATTCACGGTTTCACTGCTATTGTTGTGATGATTCAACTCCGGAATACTAATTATAAGCTTGGGAATAAATTCGTAATCACAGATAGAATTGGAAGTAAAACTCCCAAGAGATTTTTTTCTCTCATTGCTTTTTATAATTATACCTTTATTTTTCATGTACCCACTGTTCCACTCATTAAATATGTCTGTTATTTCCACACGTACAGGGCCGTGAAAATTTTTATTTATTTCAAACTTAGCCTGTCTATTATAATATTGAGGTTGTTTTTCAAAGGTAGTATATTTATCAAAGTCCTCCTGAAGTGGTTGTATATAGAAAACGGTCCTGGAATGTTCAGTGTCAATTTTATTTAAGTATATATATAAATAGGCAGAATTTACGAACTCATCCTTAGGTATATTGTCTATATTAAAATACATATAACTTCTGTAAATATTTTTTCCATCAAATCCAATTTTCAAGGTATCATTTATTACATTACTTTTAGGCTTAAAATCCGTTATGGTAAGACTTCTCACACAAATGCTTTGCACTCTTATATAGGACAACTTAAAATCACCTCCTTATAATCATCATATGTACCATATGGGAAAAAATCCCGCAAAAAATATAACTTTTATAAGAAGGTTAAGACGGATATAAGAATAACTTGATAAAAATAGCGGCTGTAATCTCTACAACCGCTTATTTAGCTGATCTCCCAGCAAGAGTCAGAGCGAATTTAAAAATAAATTATCCCCTGGCAACTTTTGCAGGATACCAGCTGGCAAACCATTTTGTAAAAGCTCCCATAACTGCAGGCGCAATTGAATTCACAAGACCGGTATAACTTGATAAAACACTTCCCATCAGGAAATAGGTACAAAAGGCAATTATCAGGAAGAGTACACCCCAAGCTGCAGTCAAAATCCTATTTGTCTTCAAAAAAAGTGGATTTTCAAAGGCATCCTTCCCGTTGTAATCATTGCATGAATAGTATGCAGTCAAGGGTATTTTCCCCCAGCAGGACAATATCCACATAAAGCCAAATATCAGATATGAAAGACATATTAAAAATGTTGGATTAGTTCCAAACACCGCCAGAATACCCAGGACACAGATCAATGGAATACTTATTTCATCATAAATAGTAAGTTTAAACTTATAGGACAGAAGAGGTATAACGGAGCAAACGATTATTCCCACAACACCTCCCCAAATCTCATCTATAGGCAGTACTACCCAAAGTGCTATCCACTGAAACAAAAGCAGGGTCATATTTGTCTTATTTCCCGCAGATTTCTTCTCGGGTATCTGACTTTTTATTCCAAAATAGCCATCCATTTTAAGCATTATGCTGAAATCCCCCAGTACTCGGTACTGCTTTTTCATCAATGCCTTCGCCCCGTTGACCTTACCCTCTGAAATCTTTTTCCAGAGCTCAAAAGTAGTTTCAATTCTAGTAGTATAGGTCACAAAATTCTCAGTATTGACGGTGCATTTTTCCCTTCCCAGAAAAAGCTGATAAGTTTTGTCGATATCTGTAAAATATATTTCAATCAGAACATCCTTTGTATAACTTTTAGGATTGTATACAGCGGCCATCTGTTTCATAAAATTATATGATCTATCCTGCTGCTGCCTTTTCTCCATAGAGCCCTCTGAAATATTCCAGCTGGCATTTGCCATTTCCACAAACACATCCGGAGGATACAGCAATTTGCCAAGTTCATCTTTTGTATCACTGCTGATAGCAGAATTATATCCAAATTCTCTGCCAGCCTGTTTCGCATAAGACAGGTACTCTAAAATTCTTCCCTCAAGCTGGGAAACATGGAACAGCTCTCCTTCAGGACAAATTATTTTTGACAGTTTATCTCCAAACAGGATGTCAAACTGTTTAAAAAGAGCATCATAATTTTTCTTTGTGCTGTAAAATCCACAGGTCGAAATAAGAACATACCTTTGATTTGACAGATCATACCGGGAAGGGTGTCCGCTTGTTCCATCCTTGTTTAAACTCATATATGGCAGATTTGTAGGAAACATTCGATCAAGAAATGCCTTGACTTTTGACGGCATACCAAAATAGTAAAGTGGAAAACTCCAGATGACAACATCTGATGTCACATAGCTTTCTATAAGCTCTCTCATGTCATCCCTTATTATGCATTTACCCGGAGTTTTAGTCCAGCAGGCAAAACATCCCCTGCAGTGTTCAATATTTTTCTCACTGATATTCACTATATTTACACTGCAGCTTTCAATTTCCTCTAGCCCTTCCAAAAAAGCTCTGGTTATCCTAAATGTATTGCTTTTTTCTCCTTTTGGACTACCATTGAGCACAAGCACCTTCATACTACTATACCCTCCAATTTATATAGATTATATCATATAACAATACAAACCTAGACAATTCACAATTTATAAATCTTAACTTGACTATGCTTATAATTATACAAATTTAGACATATGATTGCACTACAAATCCAAAAAATTAACTGTAATTAACTAGAATTTAACATTTAAACCGAATAAAAACTTTCTTATACTGGATAATTTGATGACATGAACGTGATGAAAGCGAATACCTTTAACTATAGAATTCACAGGTCCTTCGAGATGATTTTTTTCTGTACTCTTTAGTAAATATGAAGGGTAAAAATACAATTCCACAAACAGCGATATTCAATATTAATATTTCAGGTGTAAATACTATATTATTTGCATTACCGCTGCCAGAGGCCATGTAATTATTTATCAAATGAACAATTATAGTTGACCAAAGATTTCCCGTTTTCATATAGACAAGGCCTAAAAAGATACCGATGAATGTACAGTAAAATATATGAAAAATTAGGCAGTAAACAGGAGTTTTAGGACTGTACAGCATAAAGCAGAGGGGTAAATGCCACAGTCCCCATATAGGTCCCAATATTATGACACCAAGTTTTTTGCCAAACAGAACTTGAAGTCTAGGCTGCAAGTATCCCCTCCAGCCAAATTCCTCTCCAAAGAAACTTATAAAAGATATAAGAATACCCAGCAGTAAATTAAAAGGTAGAAACTCCAAAAGTTTGATGCTCTTTTCTACATTTTCAATAAAATTACCATAAATAAATCCATTTAGAATTGCTATTACAAATTCAATTCCTATAAATATCAAACATAATATAAAAACATTCTTAAAATTCTTTTGAAGAACCATACCAATCTTTTCAAAACAATTATTTCTATTGTTAAATATCAGGTAGAAAGCAGCAATACTAAATGCGCATATAAGCCCATACAATATTTTAGATATATATTGGGGAAAATCAGAAACTCCAGTGAGTAAAACAATCATGGATAAAATACATAAAACAATATAAATTTTAAAAAAATAAATCAAATTCCTGTCAATATTATTTTTTTCATTGCTAATCATCAATATAACAGCAGTTAAAGCCGGATAAAACATCTGTACTAAGGCAAAATCTGAAATAGCAGCCTTATCAATATATTTATATACAAAGAACATAACTATTCCCATGGAAAATGTAATGATAAAATTGACTGACACAAACATCAGTATTTCATTTTTAATTTTAATTGAATTGGTTTTCATAACATTCTCCTTTAATATTTGTAATTTCTGTCATAGCCTCAAGATTATTTTAAGCGGCAAAGAGATGCTCTTTACCAGTCAATTATGCATATAATTATATCATATATCAAGATAGTTTATTTTCCATAGCATTTTATATATTTCCCTCAGTTAAGTCCATTTCTTTATATTTTTTCTCCGCCGCTTCAATTGCCTGGACACCCGTTTTGCACAATACATTTACACCTTTGACAATAGTTACAATTACAAACTGGAGAATATTTAGAAAGTATTTCGGCAAAAGGTGGATTCCACTTTAACTCATTTTTATAATAATCAAGTATACCTTCAACATCTTTCATATTCAAACTTGCCCTCCCCCTATTTTACAATTATCAACTTCCTATAGTTCAATGTGCTTTACTATCGCATTTCGCCTGTTTTCTTTATAACTTCGCTGAATTCCTCAAATTCCTTAATTATAATTTTTGCCTGACTCTTCCATATATCTGTTTTATACACCGTACCAATAACCGGAATCCCACAATTTAAAGCATTTCTCCCGGACCATCCGCAAAATTATTATTTGTCAGCTGTTCCGGCCTGCTCTCTATTAAAAGTAAATCAGGCTTTAAATTTTCAATTACTGCCTTTAGATTTAAATAGGAAAAATTTTTTGAATCCAAGCTCATGAAGTGAACAGTCCCCAGAAAATATATATTTTGATTTCCCTTAGTATATTTTTCAAAGGACGAATCTCTAAAATAAGTTGTCATAGATAAAGATGAATACATTCTGCCAGCAATTTTATTCAATAATTGAGGATAAATAACAAATAACAGCAATATTAGACATATGAACAAAATTACTATATTTCTAAATATTTTTAGCATTGATCTCAATTTATACACTGAAACTTGCACTCCTCCTATTTCATCCTTATTAGCATTATATAAAATAAATACCAACGTTATTCAATAAATCCATTTACACAATTGTATTCAACTCTCAGCTTCATATTTTTCACTCCTGTAATAAATATAAATGATTACGTCGTGTAAGGTACAAGTAAAATTTTAATAAACTTGCCGATTCGTATAAAAACCTACTATTTTATATTTTAATATGTTTATTTAATCACTATTTTAAAAAATTCTTAGGAATTTTTAATGCAATTTTAATATTCTGAAGTTACTATATTAAAGTTAAAAGGTTTTTTATAATTCTCTAACAAAAATATTTTAAAAATTTTATAACCACATATAAAAACATAAAATAGATTGGTGCATACATTATGGTATTCGTTGCAAACTATTTATATAACTTTTTTAATAATCTAATAACTTCATCAAAAGTATAATACTGAAAGGATTTATAAATTGCAATCTATAATACAACTTCTTAATCAATACGAATATATAGTTTTGTCAGGAGCACTGACGAAGGTAATTTTCCTGTAATAGGAGATGATATATATTGACTTTTAAATTCATTGGAAAATATACAATTATTTCGTTTATAGTTGGCAGCATAGATTTTTTTTTAGCATATTTTCTATATCAAGTCTTGGGATTACATTATATGCTGGCTAGCAATATCGGCATAGCTGTGGGATTCCTTCTGCAATTTATGGCAGGTATGAAATATGTGTTTAAATCTAATAGCTATACAAAATCTTTTGTTGTATACATTGTGTCACTTTTTCTAGGAGTAGCTGTATCAAATTTAATCCTGTGGTTTAGTTTCAACTTTATGAAAATGTCTTTTTTAATTTCAAAGTTTCTTTCCATGGTGCTTCCCTTTTTTATAGTCTATTTTATGCGGAGAGTTATGCTTGAAGTACATGACTCATGAGCAATAGAGCCGGTGGTGAAAATAATGAAAAAAGTACCCAATCTAAAAAGATACATTTATATAGATATACTTTTTTTATTTATATTAATTTTAATAAAAGCATACATATATTTTTTTGAAGCTGATTTTCAACATATGAATATAAGAAATATTGACGCAATCAAGACAAAAACAGAAAATAAGCAGAGTATTTCCTTTGAAGTATTGGGCAATGTCAATAATTCCATAACTATATTTGAAAACAGGATAATTAAGAAAATCAATAGTGATTTTCCTGATTTTGTTATTTTAAATGGGAATTCAGTGATTGATGGAGCAGAAGATAAATACAGGATGTTGTACAAAAGCTTAAAAAAAATAAACAGCTCAGTTATTGTTGGAATTGGAGAAAAGGAAATTAAGGATAACGGATTAAGTAGGTATTACAAACATTTCGGAGATACAAATTTTTCATTTAAATTGAGTAATTCTTATTTTATTTTTTTAGATACCACAAATGAGTCAGAAGAATCCTGGCAGAAGCAGTGGATAATCAGCGAATTAGAAAACTCACAATACAGTAAATATAAATTTATTTTTATGAACAGGCCTCCTTATAAATTACAGGATAAATCAATACTGGCATCAAATGATAAATTCATCCTGAGCGAAGAATTTAGAACTTTTTTAACTCAGGCTTTTTCCAAATATAATGTTACTGCAGTATTCGCTTCAAATATAGAGGGGCTTGATGAGCGAAAAATAAATGGGGTTTCCTATTTTACAAGCGGCGGTGCAGGGGGGATAATTACAGATGAAAATAATTTCTATCACTATATAAAAGTAAATGTTTCCCCAAAAGGTGTGTCATATAACGTCATAAAGCAAGAAAACATATCAAATTTGGGAGTGCATAATATAGCAGAATCAATATGGTTATACATTCATTCTCTATTCTACATCAACTTTATAAATATTCTTATTTTTTTAAGTATAGTAATATTGATATCGATGATAATTTATACAAAAGTATTTGTAGGCAAAGATTATTATAAAAAATACGACGAAATAACACAAACTCAGGATATAAATAAAGCGCTGAAAATAGCCATGTTTACCAATAATTTTTTACCATTTATAGGAGGTGTACCCATCTCCATAGATAGATTATCTAAAGGATTGAGATATCTTGGACACGATGTATACGTCTTTGCCCCTGAATATCCTGATTATACGGATAGCGAAAATTATGTTATCAGGAATAAACTTTTAATTCCCTATAAAACATTAGGATTTCAATTTCCTGTAATCAATATTTTTTCATCTGATATTGAAAAGATATTCAATGAACATGATTTTGACATTGTTCATGTCCATCATCCATTTTGGATGGGGAAAAAAGGGTTGAAATTAGCCAGGAAGAATAATATACCTGTTATTTTAACCTATCACACAAGGTTAGAGCAGTATGCTCATTATATACCAGTTTTTAGTATTTTATTTAAAAATGTTATATCCCATCATATGATTAAGAATTTTTCTCAAAAATGTGATGTTATAATTGCACCTACTATGAGCGCAAAGGAGTATTTGAGAAATATTGGTGTAAGCAGGCACATCGAAATTCTATCCACTGGTGTAGATTTTGAAAATTACCCTGAACCTGAAAACAGTAGTGTCAAAAATATAGAAAAAGTTTATAGAGGTGAAAGAAAAATCCTATTATGTTCGGTTTCTCGTCTGGCAAAAGAAAAGAATTTATATTTTCTTCTAGATGGAATTGAATATATTAAAAAGAATTTGGATATTTCATTTAAATGTATAATAATTGGAGATGGACCTGAAAAAGAAAATATTATTGAGGCAATAAATGATAGACATTTAAAAGATGTTGTTGAGTTGATAGGCTCAAAGAAACAGAATGAAATTTACAGCTTTTATACAGCTTCAGATATTTTTATATTTGCTTCTCAATCAGAGACACAGGGAATGGTTATATTGGAAGCTATGGCAGGAAGGTGTCCTGTAGTATCTGTACGCTCTAGTGGAATAGAGGACATAATCCAAAACGGATTCAACGGGTTTAAAACAAGAGCTGATGTAAAAGAATGGGCAGACAAAATAATATATCTTATGAAAGATGATGAGCTAAGGCATAGAATAAGTGAAAATTCTTTTGATTTTGCAAAACAGAATTCTGTAAAAGGAATGTCAAAAAAAGCTTCAGATATCTATCATAAGGCCATTATTAATAAAAGAAAGTTGTAAGCTGCAGCAGCATGAATTATACTCATGGTAATAGATAAATATAGAAAGTTGATTTTATTATTTGCCTTATATGGTCTTTACAGTGCATCAACGGACGGCATACAAAAGGCATTAGTTTCAGATCTTGTAGATGTGTTTTATAAAAAACGAACTGCAATTTAAGCAGTCCACAATTTCATTTATATTCAAAGATGTTACCTATTTTGTTCGTTTCTTTTATTTAAATAAGATACAAGTGTACTGGATGCATTTTTCAGGTGCTGATTTATAGAGTCTACTGCTTTCTCTACGTCTTTCTGCCTGCATGCATTGAGTATTTTATAGTGCTCCTCCTGAGATTTTTTTTCAAAATTCATAAGATCCAGATATATACGAATATAGCGGGCTACATTAGTATGAAGATTCTTTATAATAGATAGAAGTCTTGGACGATTGGCTGGTAAATATAAAGATGAATGAAAATCCCAGTTAAGTTCAAGCCATTTGTTGGCATCAGGGGCATTGTCAATTTCTATCAATATATTTTCAGCCCGTTTTAAATCCTCTTCTTTCAAATTCATAATGGAAAGCTTTATAGCTCCTGTTTCCAAAAAAGATCTTATTTCATATATCTCCTGAACTTCACTGGCATTTAATTCAGAAATAACAGCACCCTTATTAGGATACTGCTTCACAAGTCCCTCCGCTTCAAGCTGTTTCAAGGCTTCACGCACAGGAATCCTGCTCATTCCAAACTCCCTTGCAATATCAGCCTGTATAAGCTGTTCACCTGCCTTTAACTGTCCCTTCAAAATAGATGTACGCAATATATCCGCTGCTATGGCTGCAGTAGTTTTTCTGTGTTTTAGCTGTTCCAACAATTTTTCATCAATAATCATATTTAAATTGTATATTTTATATTATTTAAAGTCAAGGGAAGTTTTTTTGACTTTAAATCATTCATCTCTATACTCCAATAAATCTCCAGGCTGGCATTGAAGCTCCCTGCATATTGCCCCAAGTGTGGAAAATCTCACCGCCTTGGCCTTGTTGTTCTTCAATATAGACAAATTGGCATTGGTGATTCCAACCTTTTTCGCAAGTTCGGAAAGAGATATTTTTCTCTTCGCCATCATCACATCCAGATTTACCACAATAGCCACCTTCAACACCACCTTTATATAGTAAGATCATTTTCACTTTTTATCTCAACAGCCTTAGCCAAAACCTGAGAAATCACCAAAAATACACATCCAAGTACTATAAATACAACTACATCTATTTTCATAGAACCGTCTTTATTAAACGCAAATAATATATGAAATTCACCATTCAACATATCATTTACCATATAAAAAATGCCCAACAGGAACGTATAAATAGATACTCTTTTAAAACTCACTGCATTGTCCTGTGTGAAAACCTTTCTTTCTTCAATTCTCCCGGTTATACCCTTGAGCTCATAAATTACAAGCAATATTACAATAGAATTTATTTCTGCAATGGCAATATGTCTTACTACATGATTAGTATAATCAAAATTAAAAAACAATGCCGGAATGAAAATCAACACTATTATTGCCATTACGAAAAGAATATTAAGAAATACATATAAAAAAGTTACAATGGAACTACGGTCTTTATCAAACATATATATACCCCCAAAACAGAAAATTTACTTTTAATTGGATTATACAATATTTTTAATTGAAAATCAACAATTTTTTATTGTTTATCGATATTTTTATAACTTAATACAGCTCAAGGGCTGCAATTCGATTTACAATTGAGGATGCAGTCTTTTTACTCTTTAAACATGAAAAAGGGGAAATGTTATTTTCATTATGGTGCCAATCTGAAGCTCACTCCACACATCTATTTTCCCATAATGCTTGTCAATTATCCACTTTGCTATAGAAAGTCCAAGGCCTGTTCCACCACTGGATTTTGTTCTTGATTTATCCACCCTGTAAAATCTTTCAAATATATGAGGAATATCCTCTTTTGAAATTCCCACTCCGGTATCGGCTATAACTATAACAGCTGAATTTTCCTTTACATAGGAATCAACAGTTATAGTTCCACCTTTCTGAGTATATTTAATACTGTTATCCACAAATATTCTCAATGCTTCCTTGATAAGCTCCCTGTCTCCATATATGCTGATTTTATCATTGTATTTACTTTCTAGGTTGTGTTCCTTATCTATAAGTTTTGTCTCTCTTATGATCTCGTCTATAATTTCATCAAGTTTGATTTTAGCTTTATTCACTTTCTGAGTGTTTTTGTCCCCCCTTGCCAGAAACAAAAGTTGTTCCACAAGCCCCTTCATATTTTCCGCTTCACTTCTAATGGATTCAATTGACTCCTCAAGAACTTTTTTGTCATCTTTTCCCCACCTTGCCAGAAGATTGGCATATCCTTGAATTACGGCAATAGGAGTCCTGAGTTCATGCGAGGCATCTGATACAAATCTGTTCTGCTGTTCTACAGAATTCTGTATTCTTTCCAGCATTTCATTGAAGGTTTTTGCCAGGTCTTTCAATTCATTTTTTGATCCCTTTACATCAATGCGCGTATCCAGATCCTCTATGGATATTTTATTTACAGTATCGGTCATCTCTTTAACAGGCAAAAGAAATTTTTTACTTGCCTTTAATCCAAGAAATATTATAATAATAAAGCCAATTACACCTGTAAGCAGCATAACTGCAGTTAAAAATTGAATATATTGATTTTTTCCTATATTTTCAACATAATATTGGAGCGCAAACAAACTGCTTGTAATCATAAACACAAGAACTCCAAAAAATATGCAGCCATAAGTTACAGTAATTTTAAAACTTATGGAAAATCTAAGTCTTTCCAGTATACTTTCCATAAGTTTGCAGATTATGTCGTACAAAAAAGCTAAAATATACCTGATTATACGATATGTAATTCTAAAAATTGATTTCGACCTATTCATATTTCAATTGATACCCCACTCCACGAATAGTATAGATGAGCTTTATATGGAACCTGTCATCAATTTTGCTTCTTAAATAACGAATATACACATCTACTACATTTGTATCACCCATATAGTCATATTGCCAAACATTTTCCAAAATATTCTCTCTGGAAAGAGCTATATTTTTATTTATCATAAGATATCCAAGAAGATCGAATTCCTTTTTGGTAAGTTCTATTAAATTATCATCATAAGCTACAATATGCTTATTTCTGTCCATCTTCAATTTCCCTATAATTATCACATTATCGTTGACTTTCACATTAGTCTTATATTTAAATATAACTCTTATACGTGCCAGAAGTTCTTCTATTGCAAAAGGCTTTGTTACATAATCTTCAGCCCCCACATCCAGTGCCATAACTTTATCTATGACCTCATCTTTAGCTGTAAGCATGATTACCGGAACATGAGATACCTTCCTAAGCCTCCTCAAAACCTCCATGCCATTTATAGAAGGAAGCATAACATCCAGTATTATAAGGTCAAATTTTTCGTTCAAAGCTTTTTCCAGCCCTTTTCTTCCATCTTCACAACAGTCTACCTCATATCCCTCATGCTGGAGTTCCAATTGAACGAACCTTGCAATTTTCGACTCATCTTCTATAATTAGAATTTTTTTACCGGCCATATTATCCTCCCTCTCTTTAAATTCATCATATTAACTTTATTATACCTTTTTTATCTCATCTTAACAGCCAAATATCCATCAAATGATCCTTAGGTTCAGTCAGATAAAAATTTAGAGGCTGTTGCACAACTAAGTTTGTACAGCAGCCCCTTTCCTAGGCATTCTTGAAATCTTCTACTATTTTATCTTTAGCATTGTTTACAGTGGAAGTTACTTTTTCTATTTTGTGGTTAATACTGCACTCCTCTCCACTGTCTTTGTGAAACCTTATCCTACAATTCGCGATTAATGCAATGACTACAGCAGCTATAACAGCTGGAAATGCAATTACGGTAAACACCACTGCCAATGTCAGCGGTAAGTTCAATATGGTCTTTTCATTTCTTGATATAACAATTCTTATTTTGTTTCCCTTTGAAATAATACTCTTAATTTTTTTTATAAAAGAAGAATCTTTAAAAACATCCTTTTCGGGCTTTATCTTATTTTCATCTTCCAGATACGAAAGTGCCTCCACTATATCCCCATTGCATCTCTCCAGCGCTTCTTTTGCCTCCTTATAACCCACATCTGCTCTCTTCCTCAATAGATCAATTTGTTCAATTGTAATAGACATATTATTCTCATTCTCCTCCAAATTTATTTGTTACTTCTATATTAAAGGGAAAACATTAGACAAAAATTAGCGAAAGATTAACATAAGATTAGAAATAGCTGCATCAAAAATCAATTGATTTATAAATACAAATGTGATATATTTGTATCATAATGAAGAAATGGATGTGATTTGTAATGAATGAAAACAATAAAATATTTACCGCAATATTTTTTATTGTTTGTACCATTATACCTATGTTCTTTGCAACTATGAACTGGTACAACACTTACAGCCATAAACTTAACTCAGGAGAAATCAACCCTGCAATATTATTAATTATAGGTTTAATTTCCCTTTTAATAATATTCATTGCTGTTTTTAAATTATTCCCTAAAATTAAAGATGAATTATTCAAATTAAATGTATTAAAGGCTTCTATGGTAGGTTTTATAAGTTGTATTATTGGTATCATCATAATGATATCAGTATTTTCGTTAAATATTATACCTAATTTTCTAGTAGTTTTATTAATTTTTTATTTTTCAATTATAGCAATTTTTATTTTCTCATTTTTTTATTTTGAGAGGAACTAAGATGAAATTAATAACAACAATTAAACAGTACAGAAAATTAAATAATATTACTCAAGAACAATTGGCAAAAATGGTCAATGTTAGAAGAGAAACTATACAAAGATTAGAAAAAGGCCGTTATAATCCATCCTTAAAGCTTGCATATGATATTTCAAAAGCCCTTAATACTCCAATAGAAAAATTATTTATATTTAAATAGAATTAGAACATTTAAGAGAGGAAGTGTTTAATAGTGGATAAAGATCAAATCACATGTATACAAAACGTCCGTATAATCTTTAAATTTTTTCAACCCTTCCCGGAAGCTTCTAAATTGGAAGACATGGAAACAGTTGTTGAATCACTGAGGAATCTAGGTCATTTGCTTGAACAACGTTTTTCGAGAATCGCCTCTATGGTGGAAATTTTAAAATCAGCTCACAATGACTGGAAAATAACTTCTAAGAAAGACAGAATAATCATGGAAACCGAAACTTTTGACTTCAACTATGCAGTTAAAATGTTAACAGAGAATGGATTCAAAGATGAGGAATACATTCTGAAAGTAGAATACGAGAGAAAATGGGGAATGCTTTAGCTTAATAGTTTTTCTCATGCAAAAAAAGAGGACATCCTGAATAAGGATATCCCCTTTCTCCTCAAATTCGAATTTCAATCTATAAGCTTGACCAATAGGATCCCAGAATTACTACAGAAACTAAATATCCAAGTATCACATTTATAACTGCACCGGTTGAAAATGCGGCAAAAGGCTTCCAGCCGACAGCTGTAAGCTGTTTAAATCGGGTGGTAAGTCCAATGGACAGAAAACAGAAAGTAAATGCCCAGGTTCTGATCTCCTTAATTGGAGCAATTACATTGGAATTGACAGTTACTGCTGCAGCAGGAGAAACACTTGAAAGCAAAATGGTGAGAAATATTGAGCCCGCAAAAAATCCAATTACAAATTTGGGAAATCTATGCCAGATATCAGAAGCGTTGGCTTTTACTCCAGTTTCTTTATCCTCCCATTTTGTAATGGAGATTATAGCCAAAATAAAGCACCAGATTCCAATAAACATATCACGACCTACAACCTTCATAAGAGTAAACGTAGTTATGGCCTTATCTCCAAAAGAACTGGCTGCTGTAACTCCTGCGGCATCTGCAAATTCAGACGTTCCAATCCATGCTCCTGCCGCTCCTGCAGATATGCCTGTGACTTTTATAAATATGGAGAGTGCAAAAATCATCACCACTGCCCAAGCCACTACCAGAGAGATGGCCACAGACACATGTTCTTTTTTTGTCTGTATAGCACTTCCTACAGCTATGGATGCTGAAACTCCGCAGATAGAACCACCCGCTCCTAAAGTGGCAGCAAACCTCTTATCCAATCCCAGCCATTTCGTACCTACAAAATAAATTATCAAAAATGTAGATACAGCAATTACAGTTGCCTGTAAGAATGCAACAGGACCAGCTTTTACAATCAGTGTGAAGGGAAGCGTAGCACCTAAAAGCACAATACCCACTTTTACATATAATTCTGTCCTGAGCGCTGTTTCAAACCATTTTGGAATAGAAAACAAATTGCTGATTATAAGTCCTATGAACAGTGCAACAAGAGGCGCTTCCAAATTATACTTTTGCGCCCACCCCCAGGAACTAAAAGAATTGATTATAACACTTAAAATAAATAGAAGTAAAAATCCTATAAAAAAGTCCTTAAATCTGTAGTGTAAAAATAAATTTGCAATAGAAAATAAAATTAAAAATACAACGAACAGAAGTACAATGGACCAGATGTTATTTCCCAGTGCGGAGAAAAGAACGCCTATATTTGTCCATTTTGGAATTTTGGCGGTAATAAATTTTATTGAACTTCCTAAAGACCAGAGAATAACTGCTGCCACCACCAGAATCAATCCTATCCATACTGCCCACCAATCTTCCTTTTTTACAAGATCGCTCCAGCCATTTTCCTTTGAGTTAAATTTCTTTTCAGACATATGAACACTCCTTTCATAATTCAAATATCAAAAGTTCAGAGCTAAAATATTAAATACTGTTCAATTAATATTGCTGCAACTGCTGCTCATAATTACAACACCTCACATTCCACTATATTTTTTAAAGTTATAAAAAGATCAGATTTTATTGGTATATCAATAAAACCTGATCTCTAGTTTTTCTAGTCAATCAAGTAAAAGTAAAAAATTTCTGTTAGCTTATAATAATTTTATCTTATAAAAACTCAGGCTCCCCTTTATAAAATTTCAAATCCCTTGGTTCAGTCAAAATATCTAAACTTGAATTAAGCTGCACTTCCTTCAAAAGAGGTTCGCTTACTAAGATATTCTCCAACTTCATCGTATTTTTGATCCAAACAATTTTTGTATCTTCATTTTTTATACCATTACAAATTTTTACTGCCATTTTTATTGCATCTTCTGAATTTGATGCTACCATAGGCACTTTAGCTGGCTCAACATAGGTACTTGTAAAACAATTAGTATACATTGTCTTAAAATCTATTTTATCAAATAACTTTCTGGTAATAACATCGGATACTCCTACACCATTGGCATTCCCATGAGATTCTTCAGTTAAGTCAAGTATTACACATTTTTTGAATTTCGGGCCTCCATTGGCATACTTTGTGAAATATAACCCAGTCACATTAGGATCCTGCCCATTACCGCTTATATTTTTTCCTATTTCACTTATCACAAGCACATCAAACTTAGGTATGAGTATCCTACCCATAAGTCTTCTACTTTCTTCAAGCAGCATTTCCTCTTTTTTTAAATTGATTATTTCATCTTTAGTCACAAATTCTATTTTACAAGTTTCATCATAGGCATTTTCAACTAAAGCCAGTGCAAATAGTAGATTAGTTTTTTCAGCCACCATGCACCCAATGCCTGGTATTAATTCAGAGAATCTTCCGAAGCCTTTGCTGTGTATCGAATCTGCTCCCATCTGTTTTCCAAGTCCTATCGATAGCATTTTACAAATACCGCTTTCAACTTTTCCCCTGAATCCCGTATGTGGCTTTATTCTTGGTATTATAACTATCCCATCAGCAGAAATGGCACTTTTCGAAATATATACAGGTAGCCCTGGTTCATACTCTCCTATAACTTGCACATCCATTGATGCATTTATAGAAACACCCATTGATTTTTCCGTAATACCATAAGAAGCCAATATTTCCTTTTGTCCACTTTCCGTTGATCCTCCATGGCTTCCCATTGCTGGTACTATGAATGGTACAGCTCCTTCTTCTTTCAATGAATCTACGACAGTTCTTGTTATTATATTTATATTGGCTATTCCCCTGCTGCCTACTCCTACAGCAATTCTTTTATTCCTTAAATTAATTATATATGGTTTAATACGTCCTCTTATTTTATATGATATATTTTCGATTTTATCTTTTTTAAATTTTTGTCTTATCTTGAAAAATTTCGGCAGCCTTATTTCTGAAAAACTATTTAAATCAAGTGACTCCATATGAATACCTTCTTATGATCATTTTATTCCTGCAGCATTCAAATAGGTTTTATCTACAAGTTCATCAACCTTTACATCTTTTCTTATAGTTTTATTTTGCCTTAAAGTTTTAATTGTAGATGAAAGTGAATTCGTAACCTCATCTGTCAACCTTATGTCAAAATCTTCTCTAGAAAGACCTTTTTGAACAACGACTTTATTTAATTTAAGCTCTTTAGCCATAATATTTGTTGCTTCATCGGGATTTGCTTTAACCCAATCTTCAGTCTTTTTATATACCTTCAGTAATCTCTTTACTATATCAGGGTTCTTTTTTGCAAAATCATTGTCTACTATAATAAAATTAATATCATATTTTAGATTTGTTCCATCACCTATCAATTTTGCTGTTTTTTCGTATTCAATAGAGGACGCATAGGGATCCCAAACAACTGCAGCATCAATATCCTTGGATGTAAAAGCTGTCTTTATATCGGGCGGCTGCAAATTGACAAGTTTTATGTCACTTTCCTTAAGTCCAGCAGATGCCAGATATCTTACGAGAAGGATGTGTGCAGATGACCCAACTGTAACTGCAACTTTTTTTCCCTTAAGATCTTTAGCAGATTTTATGTTTGAACCAGTAGCTGCCAATATTGAATTCAATTTATACCCTGCTGCGTAAACTCCTACTGCTTTAATGTCAATATTATTTGCCCTAGCCTGAATTGAAGGTTGATCACCAACTTCTCCTACATCAAGCTTTCCTCCCGCAAATGCTTCAATCATAGGAGGCCCTGAAACAAAACTTTGAAATTTTATTTTGATATTATCCTTTTTAAATTCTTCATCAAACCATCCTTTATTTTTAGCAATAATCAAAAGTGAATGATTTATTCCCGGCTGAAATCCTATATTTATCTCTTTAGGTTTTGAATCACTTTGTTTTTTACTGCTTGAAGTGTTATTTGTCTGTCCGCAGCCTGAAAATGCGAATATACTTATAAGTAGTATTGCAACTATGGAAAATATTTTTTTCACAACAACCATCTCCTTTTTAAATATCATTGTCAATTTCAATTACAGGAAGTTTTTCACTAACCAAATTAGGATATTTCAATCCACTCCCAGTATTTAAAAGCACAATTTTTTCATTGGATTTTAAGAAATTACTTTTTCTAAGCTTTTCAACTGCTGCAACAAGTGCCGCTCCTTCTGGGCATATAAATAGCCCCTCAGTTCTAGCAATCAAATTTATAGAATCTAAAATTTCTGAGTCTTTTACCTGAACTGCCGTACCTCCGCTCTTTTTTATGGCATCTAATACTATAAAATCTCCCAGTGCTTTGGGAACACGTATACCACCTGCAATAGTATTTGCTCCACTGCAGAATTCAGAAACATCCTTTTTCTTATTAAAAGCTTTAACTATAGGATTACAACCTTCTGCCTGAACAGAAATAAGTTTTGGTATTTTATCTTTTATCCATCCCAGTTGCCTTAACTCATTGAATGCCTTCCATATACCAATTATTCCAACACCTCCTCCTGTAGGATAAAGTATGGCATCAGGAAATTCCCAGTCAAAATATTCTGCTATTTCAATTCCCATAGTTTTTTTACCCTCGATTCTATAGGGTTCTTTTAAAGTCGCAGCATCAAACCAGCCATGCTTTTTTACACCTCTCGATATTATTTTACCTGCATCAGATATCAAACCTTTTACAAGATAAGTCTTTGCTCCATATATATATGCTTCTTTCTTAGCAAGCTCAGGAGCATCTTGCGGCATAGCAACTACAAGCTTAATGCCAGCTTTAGCCGAGTATGCCGACCACGCTCCCCCCGCATTTCCCGCAGTAGGCATAGCTATTGTTTTTATGCCCAATTCTTTCGCCTTCGACACACCAACTGCAGCACCTCTTGCTTTAAACGTTCCTGTCGGATTAAGCCCCTCATCTTTTATATACAGATTTTCAAATCCTATTCTTCTTCCCAAGGTTCTAGCCTCAGTTATAGGGGTATCACCTTCTCCAAGGGTTACTATATTATTCTCATCATCTATTGGAAGTAGTTCTTTAAATCTAAATAGCCCCTTCTTTCTTGTCTTAAAAATATTTTTGTCCACATTTTTTTTAATCTCATCAAAATCATACCTAACCAGCAGTGGTCCGCCACATTCACACAGATTATGAGGTTCATCCTTTGAGTACTTTTTACCACATTTTGAACATTCCAAATAACTATAATAGCTCATTTATTAAGTCTCCTTTATTTAAATATTTTCATTAATTTTAGTTATAAAAAAATCTCAGTGATTAAATTGAGATTTTTCAATCCAATTAAAAGTATAATCTTACCATTATTATGAATATTCCAAATAAATATATTAGCTAATTTACTTCTCTCTCCCATTATATTTTAAATCTACATACTACATGAAAATGGATTATCAACTTTCGTAAAAAACTCATCATATATTTCACTTTTAATCTGCGTAAAATCATAATTACCTCTATCCCTAGGTCTCGTCAAATTTACATGTATTATTTTTTTAATTTTTCCAGGCCTCTTTGATAATACTACAACCCTATCTCCAAGATAAATTGCTTCATCTATATCATGGGTTACAAGTATCATGGTTGTATTTTCCTTTTCCCATATTTTTAGAATCTCCTGTTGCATATTAATACGTGTCATAGCATCAAGCGCTCCAAATGGTTCGTCAAGCAATAGCAGTTTTGGTTTATTTATAAGTGCCCTTGCAATACTTATTCTTTGTTTCATCCCTCCTGAAAGCTGATTTGGATATGATCTTGCAAAGCCAGTCAGTTCGACTAATTCAAGTTGTTTATAAACTAATTCTCTTTTTTCTTCACTCGACATTTTCTCACTTATCCCAAATTCTACATTTTTTTCTACTGTAAGCCATGGAAAAAGTCTTGCTTCCTGAAATACCATTCCCCTATCTATTCCTGGTCCATTAACAGGTTTACCATAAGAAAAAATAGCTCCGCTATAATCTTTATCCAATCCGACTATTATTCTCAGCAACGTGCTTTTTCCACATCCACTTGCTCCTACAATACTTAAAAATTCTCCTTTTTTGACTGACAGGTTTATATCTTCTAACACATTAAGGTTTCCGCCATCTAATTTGAAATTTTTATTTAAATTTTTTATCTCAATAGCATTACAATTTTCTTGTTTATTCAAAATATTTATACTCCCTTCCTAATTTCCATTATTAACATCCCATTTTACAATTACATACTGTAATTTTTTTATGAAATAATCTATCAAAAATCCAATTACCCCTATTGAGAAAACTCCAACCAGCATTACATCAGGCTGTGATAACTCCCTTGCATAAGATATTGCATAGCCTATTCCAGAAGTAGCAGCTATTATTTCTGCTGTAATAACACTCATCCATGCACTTCCGATTCCGATGCGAAGTCCTGTAAAAATTGACGGAAGTGCAGAAGGAAAAACTATCTTTATTAGTTTTTCAAATTCATTTTTTTCCAATATTTCGGAAATCTCTAAATATTTTTTATCAGTACTTTTTATACCATAAATTGTATTTATTAATATTGGCCAAAAGCTGCCAATTACTATTACAGTTATTTTAGATGCCTCATCAATACCCATCCACAAAATAAGAACTGGTACCCATGCAACAATAGGAATTGGTCTTAAAAATTGTATCAGTAAATCTATGGCTCTCTCTGCTATTCTAAATAACCCAATAAATATTCCAAAAATTATTCCTAAGGCTGCACCTATACAATATCCTTTTATAACTCTAACTACACTTACATATAAATTTCTAAGAAGTTCTCCACTTTTAATCATGTCAATCAAAGTTAAGAATATTTTGGATGGAGAAGGAAGAACTGACTGTTTAATCAACCCCTTACTACTTAACACCTGCCATAATATCAATAACATTACTGGGACTATCAATGCAATAATTACATTCCCTAAAATTTTTAATTCTTTATAAGAGTTAATTTTTATATTTGCTGCCTTCATCTTTATTTTCTCCTTATAATTCAACTCATATTATTTTAAATATGTAAACATTGAAATTGTCATAATTTAGAATCACTACAGAATTCAATTCATTTATTTACACCCTTTTTACTATTTTGGTAAAAAGTATTTGAAATTTCTCTATTCTATATTTTAAATCTTCATATCACATCCTAACCTCCATTTATTTTATCAAGTAGATACACTAATACACAATAAAAGGCCAAGTATAACTTACTAAGTAGAGATTATATAATCCATCTCTATAATAAGTTCAACTTGACCTCTAGTTTTTCTAGTCAGTCCAATAAAAAAACTTCCTGTGGAGAAACCACAGGAAGTCATATCCTCTTGTCTCTCATCTTTCAGGGTATACCTGCTGGAATTAGCACCATTGAATACAAAATCTATTCAGGTTGCCGGATATCATAGGGCCAGTCCCTCCATCACTCTTGATAAGAAGTTATTCATTATTCATTTTTAATTTACGTATATGATATAACTTTTAAAATACTTTGTCAACAACAATTTTTTTATATTTTGAATTTTTATTATCAATACACCTTTCAAGAAAAAGAGCCGCTGCACCTACTGAAACCGAGTCTTCTTTAAAATATCCGTATCTTTTTACGGATACTCTTTCAGGAATATATTTTATACAGGTTTCATAAAACGTATCAAAATCAATCAGAAATCCGCTTAATACAATACATTCAATGTTCAATAAATTTGTATAGGATTCAATGCTTTTTCCCAGTTTTGATGCGGCATCTAAAATAAATTTTTCAGATGTTCCACAATTTTTCATACTCCTTGAATACACTTCATTAAAATCAATATAACCATAAATGTTTTCAATCATATGTTCAAAGGCATACTCATTATCTCCGGATGATCTCATAATCCTCCCCTGTATGACTGCCGCCTGCTTCAGTCTAGCACCACAATCAAAATAAGCCATATTTTCAAAATTCCTTCCTGCTCCATAAAAATACTCCGCAGTAACAGCTGAGTCTGCACAATTACCGCTGGTTACACTGCACCCCAACTTTTCTTCAAGTATTCTACTTATGCGCTCATTATCCCAAAACCCCGTTTCAACTGCAAGCCCAATTCCCACAAGCTGGAGAAGTTTTAGATTTAATTCCTCATAGGCACTCTTTATAATATAGAGAATTTCTTCTATGACTTCATCACAAGAATTGCAATAATCGATATAAAAGCCCTTTTTATAAAAAATTTCCATTCTCAAGTTCACTATAGATACCTGCACATGAGTGCTGCATATACTTATGCCCATAATATAAAACCTGCACACATTTACATCATACAGCACAGGTTTCCTTCCGCCTGTAGATTCGCCCATACATTTTTGAACCAAAATGGATTTTTTTTCAAGTGGGTTCATAACTCGATTCAGCGTAGTCAATTTCATACCTGTTTTAAATAAGATTTCATTCTTGGTCATAACACCATTTTTTTGTATTAAATTGAATATTTCTTTTTCTTCTGAAGCTAGATCTCTAAATAATCTGTAATTGTCTATCATAACATCATACCTTTTATCATTATTGTATACTTTAGTCAATGTACAATTCACATTTTACAATGCACAATTATGAAGATTTTCGGATAAATCGAAAATCTACCAAAATTGAATTCTTAATTCTTATTGAGAAAAGTATTCTTTGCAATCAAACTCCCTCCGCATCCAAGAGCCTAATAAAAATACAGTACGAAAGGGAGGCAGGTGTCAATACGGCAAAAATAAATTTATTGACAAATTTATTTTAAATGTGTTAGTATTTAATAAATTAAACATTGAATTCTTATCAAGAGAGGCAGAGGGACTGGCCCTATGATGCCCGGCAACCTGATTATTTTCAAAGGTGCCAATTCCAGCGGGTTATATAATTTGCCTGAAAGATGAGAAAATTAATTATAAAAATGACTTTCTTGTAAATTATAACAGGAAGGTTTTTTATTTTGTCACAGTTTAAATTAAGTGTAAATTCTTTTTTCCAAAATGGTTAGAAGATAAAAATGTTAAATGAACAACGAGGAGGGTATCATGAAAGTAACAATTAATGGTAAAATTAAAGATATAAAGGAGGGAGTGACTGTAACAGAACTTTTAAAAATAGAAGACGTGGAAATGCCGGATATGGTTTCCGTGCAGTTAAACGATGAATTCGTGGACAGGGCCAACTTTGGCAGTACTATTCTAAAAGAAAACGACAAAATAGATTTTCTGTACTTTATGGGAGGTGGAAGCAGTGGATTTTAGTGAGGATCAGATAGAAAGATATTCGAGGCACATAATTCTGTCCGAAGTAGGTGTGGAAGGTCAGGAAAAACTTTTAAACTCCAAAATCCTCATTATAGGTACGGGCGGTCTGGGAGCACCTGCTGCCATGTATCTGGCTGCTGCAGGGATAGGAACTATAGGCCTTGTAGATGGAGACATAGTGGATCTTTCAAACCTTCAAAGACAGATAATCCATCGCACAAAGGACGTGGGAAAGGCTAAAGTTCAGTCCGGAAAAGAAACCATAAATGAATTGAATCCAGACGTAAATGTAATAACCTATAATGAACTTGTAAATTCCGGCAATATCCTGGATATCATAAAGGACCAGGACTATGATTTTATAATAGACGGTACAGATAATTTTCCCGCCAAATTTTTAATAAACGATGCCTGTGTAATTTCCAAAAAACCATTTTCACATGGAGGAATAATAAGATTTCAAGGGCAGCTCACAACTTATATACCTGACAACGGTACTCCCTGCTACAGGTGTATTTTCCAGTCACCGCCCCCGGCAGGAGTTGTTCCAAGCTGCAGGGAAGCAGGTGTGCTGGGTGTAATGGGTGGAATCATAGGATCTCTTCAGGCAACAGAAGCCCTCAAATATATACTCAAAATCGGCAGCACTCTTGCGGGATATCTTTTGACTTACAATGCAGTGACAATGGAATTCAGAAAAATAAAGGTATCCAAAAACAAAAACTGCGGTATATGCAGTGAGCACCCTACAATAAAAAAGCTGATAGATTACGAACAGGCAGCCTGTGATCTCAAGACAGCAAATTAAGCAGGTGATAATTATGATATATATAGACAAATTGCAGTATGAAAAAATTTTAAAACAGGCCAGGGATGAATTTCCCGACGAGTGCTGCGGTTATCTTGGAGGACTGGATTCTGGAAAAGACATTTTTATTAAAAAAATATACTCCCTGACCAATACAGATCACAGCAGCGAACATTTTTCCATGGATCCTGCCGAACAATTCAGGACCGTAAAGTTCATGAGAAGCGAAAAATTCAACATGATTGGCAATTATCATTCTCATCCTTATTCACCTTCCAGACCATCTGAAGAGGATAAAAGGCTTGCTTTTGATGACAAAATACTGTACGGAATTTTATCTCTTGAAAAAGAGAAACCAGTATTTAATTTGTTTAAAATCGACAAAGACAAAAATGTTGAAAAGCTTGAATATAAAATAGTTTAAAAAGGAGTGAGATATTATGATAAATATAAGTGAAGATCATTATAAATCCATAGAAGACATAAAAGAAAAATCACAGCAGTATTTAAACAATGCAATAGATCCTGTGAGATTTAAAGCTTTTAGGGTTTCCATGGGTGTATACGAGCAGAGAAAAAAGGAAACCTACATGGTGAGAACTAGAATACCCGGAGGAGTCATAACTTTAGAACAATTCAAACGTATAAGTGAACTTGCAGAAAAATATGCAAAAGGCAAATTGAAATTCACCTCCAGACAGGACATTCAATTTCAAAGTGTTGATTTGAAAGATGCCTATCCAATAATAAATTCTTTGATAGAAGTAGGCATAATAACAAAGGGCACCGGTGGAAATACCGTTCGAAATGTGGAGTGTTCCCCTCTTTCAGGTGTTTCAACAGATGATGTTTTTGATGTAACCCCCTATGTAAAAGCAGCCACCAACTACCTCATAAAGGATCCAACTACCATGAACATGCCCAGAAAATACAAGATAGCCTTCTCCAATAGTCCAGAAGATACAGGCAATGCAACCATATCCGATCTGGGATTCATTGCAAAAATAGCAGATGGCAGGAGGGGCTTTGAGGTATATGGGGCCGGAGGATTTGGCGGAAGTCCGAGAGTTGCTTTAAAGCTTAAGGATTTCATACCGGCAGATGAAATACTATACTATATACAGGGCCTTAAAAATGTATTTGAAGTCGAAGGAGACAGAACCAATAAAAACAAGGCCAGAATAAGGTTCATACTCATGAGACTGGGTGAAAAAAAATTTGTTGAAGAATTAAGTTCAGAGATAAACAAACTAAAGGAAAAAGGCGGTCTCAACATACAGGTGGATGAAAATGAATTTATACTGCACCCTGATGCCAAGATTGTCCGGGACGTAAAGGTGGATGAAAAACTTAAAAATGTACTGTTTCCGCAAAAACAGGAAGGCTACTATTCCGTCTATGTTCATCCTCAAAGCGGAAATTTAAAAGTTGAAAGCTTAAATAAAGCACTTGCTTTCATAGAAAATTTGAATTATAAAACATCCATCAGGGTTACAAACACCCAGGGATTTTTTATAAGAGATTTAAAGAAAAAAGATGCTGAAGCTCTTATAGAAATAACAGGCAGCTTTACTTCCATATACAACATAGACAACTCTGTAACCTGCGTGGGTGCTTCCACCTGCCAGCTTGGATTATGTCTTTCACAAAATCTATTAAAGGCCATAAAGAAAGAATTCGAGGGTGCATCATCTGAAGTAAAAGCTGCCCTTCCAAGACTGTTTATATCAGGATGCCCAAATTCCTGTGCTCAGCACGAAAAAGGAGCCCTTGGCCTTCACGGCAGAGCCAGACGAACAAAAAACGGCCTGGTTCCAATGTACTCCATATCCTTTGGAGGAAAAATAGGATCAAATGTAGCCAGAATGGGAGATACCTATGGAGATGTACCTGCAAAGAAAGTTCCCCTGTTCATCCATGAACTTGCAGAACTAAAAATTAATTCCGGATATGAAGATTTTTATGATTTTCTGGATAACAGGTCATCGGATATAAAAACTCTTATGAGCAAGTACACCGATGTGGATAAATTTGTAGAAGATCCCGATATTTACTTTGATTTTGGAGCCTGCGAGAGATTTTCATTAAAGGGCAGAGGACCTGGAGAATGCAGTTCCGGTGTAATGGATGTTATAAAACTGGATTTGTCAAATGCCAAATCCTCACTTGAGAAGTACAAAGACACAAAACAAAATTCCGATCTGTATTCCTCTGCACTGTCCTCGGCCAGAACCCTTCTGGTACTCAGAGGAGTGGATTCAAACAAAGACAGAGAGATATTTGAGGAATTCAACAAGAATTTTGTAGAGACAGGTTATGTAAAACCCTCAATTAAAAAGCTTTTTGAAGATCTCATAGACTACAAAATAGACGGTACAAATGATATATCCAGCAAAGCTTCAGAAGTAGAATACCTGTACAACAAAGTGGATGCAATGTATAGATCCTTAAACGGAAAATTGGAAATAACCCTTCCAAAAGAAGAGAATACGCAGTCAAAATCCTATAATGAAGACAATGGTGAAGTGAACGGCCATGATAAAATTGGAGACTTTAAAATTGTGGATTTAAGAGGAGTAAAATGTCCTATAAATTTTGTAAAAGTAAAAATAGAACTTTCTAAAGTAAAATCCGGACAAAAGCTGGGATTTTATTTGGATGACGGCGATCCTATAAATAATGTTCCCCAAAGTGTAAAAAGCGAGGGACACAAGGTAATCTTTAAAGATACAAACTACGATGGTTACAATTTATTGGTGATACAAAAAAAATAAACATGAAGTCAATGGAGGGTGGTATGCCTGTCACATACCATCCTTCAAATAAATTACTGGGAGTGAAACAATGAAATTCAATACAAAACTCATACATGGAAATTTTAATACAGACTGTACTGGAGCCACCAATACCCCCATCTACCTTTCAAATGCATATGCCCATAAAAGTGCAGAAAATCTGGAGGATATATTCACTGGAAAATCTATGGGCTATGCCTACACCAGAATATCCAACCCCACCGTCATCTCTTTTGAAAGAAGAATGGCCAGTATAGAAGACGGACTGAGTGCAGCATCTGCAGCATCGGGCATGAGCGCCATCTACCTTGCAATTATGAACATACTGGAACCTGGAAACGAGATAATTGCCTCCTGTGGCCTCTATGGCGGCAGCTATACCCTGATAAGAAACTTAAAATCCTTTGGAATAAAAGTAAAATTCTTAGATAAATTAAGCAAAGAGTCTCTGGAACCAGCCATAAATAAAAATACCAGATTGGTTTTTGCAGAGACTATAGGAAATCCCAAGCTGAATGTTCTTGACATAGACCCTGTTTCAAAGATCTGCAGGCTGCACCACATTATTCTTATGATTGATTCAACCATGACAACTCCATATCTCATAAAACCTCTGCAGCATGGAGCAGATGTGGTAATACATTCCACCTCCAAATACATAAACGGAACCTCCAACTCCATAGGCGGAATTATAATAGACGGTGGAAGCAGCAAATATTCTGATTCAAAATACAGCAATTTTGAACCTTATGTAAAAAAATTTGGCAATATGGCATTTACGGCCAAGCTCAAAGATACAATAGGAAGGGATATAGGTCCTGCCCTGTCGCCTTTCAATGCATTTTTAAACCTCACGGGAGTGGAGACACTGGCCCTCAGAATGAAAGAGCACTGTAAAAATGCCCTTACAGTGGCCAAATATCTGGACTCTAACAAAAAAGTTTCAGAAGTAAACTATCCCGGCCTGGAAAGCTCCAAATACCATGATCTGATTAGAAAATATTATAAAAATGGAGCCGGTGGTATTTTGACTTTCAGACTTGGAACCAAGGAAAAAGCCTTTACTTTTCTAAACAGCCTGAAACTCATATTAAACCTTACAAATATAGGCGACACCAAATCCATAATAATTCATCCTTCTTCCACTATATGTTCCAATAATACGGAAGAAGAAAAAATACAAATGGGGGTATATGATGATCTGCTCAGATTATCCGTGGGAATAGAGGATGTGGAGGATATAATAGAAGATATGGATCAGGCTCTGGAAAATGTCTGAAAAGTTTTAATCAGGAGAATGTACTTTTGAATATTTAAGAAACCCACTATCTATGTTCAATTTTATAGCTCCCGTTTCATTTAAATACTCCACATAGGACTCAAGCATTTTCTTCATAATAGCATACTTGTATTTACTGTTTACATGCAGTGTGAATTCTTTTATAACAGCATTCATTATGTTCTCCATCGTCATAGAGTCCTCTATGGCATTATATATCTTTCTTGCTCTATTTCTATAAAAATGTATATTGTCTGTTATAAGTTTTGTAATATCATCAAAAATACCTTTATGAGCCACTATATATTTACTACAGCTTAAATGATAGAGCTTTTTTTTGCTCTTTAAATCCTCTGTAAGTATATAGGCATAAGGCATCTTGGCTCCCTTCATAACTTCATAGCTTATGAGGGCATCTCCAAGATATGCAACATTGTCGGGAGTTACAATGCACATATGTGCAGGACTGTGTCCTGGTGTATGAATAAGCTTAAATTCAATACCACCTACATTTATTCTGTCCTCATCATTTAAAATCAAAATATCAGTTTTACAGATCATGCTGTCAAAATGCTCTTTGACTTCTGACAGCGTCTGGCTGTTGTAATAAAGTTTCAAATTTATTGCAGAACTGCAGATAAGGGCCTCGTAAGCCGGCATGGCAATAACACATCCATATTTCTCCTTAAGATACGAATTATTCCCAACATGATCTATATGTGCGTGGGTGCATATTATTCCCTTAACCTTAAAGCCGTTCTCTTGAAGGATTGCATCTATTCCCTTTCTCTCTCCCTCTGCCCATCCTGTATCCAACATGATAATCTCCTTATCACTGATTTTATAAAAAGGTATATAAGTCATTCCCGTATCAATGCAAAACGTATTGTCTTTTACTCTTTTTACTTTCATAATTTATCTTTAGTAAACTTTACTAAAGCCCAATCCACCTCTTTTACAACGTTTTAATAAAATTCTTTGCAAATTACAGTTTTTCATCAATGTAAAAATTATAACATCAATAAACTCAGAAAGCTATAAAATATATTTTTATATAGGGATATTTATCTTATAATTAGTCTGTAGACATTTTAAAAATAAAACTTTTTAGGGGGAAACGGAAATGAATGCTAAACTCAATATTATCACATCCATGCTTATATTTGGAAGTATTGGTGTATTTGTAAAAAATATAAACTTACCTTCTGCAGAACTCGCCTTTTTCAGATCTTTTATTGGAAGCTTATTTTTAGTCTGCGTGTGTTATCTCACAAAGAAAAAAATCTCCTTTCAATCAATAAAGCAAAATCTCCTGCTTCTTCTGATATCAGGAACAGCCCTCGGATTAAACTGGATTTCGCTGTTTCAGGCTTACAAATACACCACAGTATCCATTGCAACTCTAAGCTATTATTTTGCTCCTGTGTTTGTAATAATATTATCTCCCCTGATTCTCGGGGAAAAGCTTACACCGCTCAAAACCGGATGCGTTATTATGGCACTTGTAGGACTATTTTTAATTCTCAATACTGGCAATAATGCCGCAGCAGCAGGATCCTATAATCATTTAAAAGGAATATCTTACGGAATTTTGGGTGCAGTCCTTTATGCCAGTGTGATTTTAATGAATAAATTTATTAAAAATTTATCAGGTTTTGAAACCACGCTGATCCAGCTTATAACAGCAGCTGTAGTACTTCTGATCAGTATGCTTTATAAAAACGACATCCACATTGGCGAGATAAGTCATAAGGCCTTGGTTTTTATATTGATAGTAGGTATTTTACATACAGGCATAGCCTATTTACTTTATTTTACCTCTATAAAAAAATTAGATGGACAATCCATAGCCATCTTAAGCTACATAGATCCAATTTCAGCTGTATTTATTTCTGCCATATTTTTAGGTGAAACTATGACACTTATTCAAATAATAGGAGGCCTCCTTATTTTAGGCTCAACATTTTTAGGTGAAATTGTAAAAAATTAAGCCACTTATTCCCGATTTTTATGCTGCATTACCTCTGTCTCTGTCCATGTTCATATAATACTTTAACATATATGGGTATATATGCATAAATTATAGAGAAAATCTTTTTTGGAGGAATAACTTTGTTTTTTTCTTATCCATATTTAGGTTATAAAACTCAATGTAGACAAATTCCAATAGCTTTTCCACCTCAGCATCAATCTGTTCAACCTGGTCTTGAATATATTATGAGACCAAGACCGATATTTGATAATCCTGATTATACAGGCAGCTGTAAATTAAAGAATAAAGTTGCTTTAATTACTGGAGGAGATAGTGGAATTGGAAGAGCCGTATCGCTGGCATTTGCCAAAGAAGGTGCAGACGTCGTCATTGTATATTTAAATGAGCATAGAGATGCAGAAGAAACAAAATCTTTTGTTGAGAAACAGGACAGAACGTGTCTCTTAATTGCAGGGGATTTAAGAGAGGAATCTTTCTGTAAAAAAATAATTAAAGAAACCATATCAGCATTCGGCCATTTGGACATTTTAGTCAATAATGCTGCTGTTCAATTTTCCCAGAAAGGACTCGAAGATATTACTACAGAACAATTGGAAAATACATTCCGTACAAACATATATCCAATGTTCCATGTAACTAAAGCAGCTCTGCCTTATCTCAAATGTGGAGATTCGATTATAAATACAGCTTCAATTGTAGCTTATGAAGGTAATAAACTTCTTATTGACTATTCAGCTACAAAAGGTGCTATTGTCAGCTTTACACGTTCAATGGCACTTTCGCTGGTATCTAAAGGCATACGTGTCAACGGAGTTGCGCCAGGACCTATATGGACTCCCCTTCAACCGGCAAGCTATCCAGCAGATTATATTACAACATTTGGAATAGATACCCCTATGAAGAGAGCTGGTCAACCTGTAGAACTTGCACCTGCTTATGTATATCTTGCATCTAATGATTCCACCTATGTTACAGGACAAATTCTACATGTAAACGGAGGTAAATATATAGGTTCATAAATAGCTATTTATTTGATAGTCATTTTGAAGTACAGCAATATAAAAATAGACCATATGGTAGAATCAGCATACATCATATGGTCTTAGCCTTAGTTAGCATAATTACCAGATAACATGGGTTTGTCATATTATTTAAATACTCAACTTTCGAACATAAAAATTAAGTCCCGTTTCCGGAGCAATAATTATTTCTATATTTAAACTCTACGTCAATAAACCTATAACATATATTTTTTGCCCCAGATGCATAATTCGGTTAATATATTTTCTAATGACCTTCCCCTATCAGTAGGTATATATTCCACTTTAGGCGGAATTGTTGTATAGGGAATTCTTTCAATAAGGTTATCCATCTCGAGTTTTTTCAATTCCTGTGATAATACTTTATGGCTTATATTTGGAATAGACTTTTTTAATTGCCCATACCTTATTGGTTGTCTCTTTAATATATACCATAATATTATTGCTCCCCATTTACTGCCAATAACATTCATAGAAAATCCTAGAGAACATTTGAAGTCTTTTTGTCTTTTTGCCTGATCTTTAAATTCTTCAATTTTAGTTTTATCCATTTTTTATTCTTCTTTCTAAATAGTAAGTATATTACAAAAAAGTGCGTACTTGTATATACTGTCTAATAAAATTATAATTTACTTTGTAACAATATCTTATATATATTATAACTTATAAAATGCTTTATAAAAAGTTCAAAGGGGATGTTTTAATGGATAAAGTCAACGTTTATGAAAAATTA
>NZ_JBHMIY010000012.1:0-101296 GCF_042436595.1 Clostridium sp. MT-14 | reverse complement strand
AGATGAAATGTTTTATGTTCTAAAAGGATCATTGATTATTAAGTTCAAGGATAAAGATGTTACTTTAAATGAAGGAGAATTTCTCATTATTCCCAGAGGGAATGAACATATGCCTATTGCTAAAGAAGAAGTTCATGTAATGCTAATTGAAGCAAAAACTACATTAAATACTGGAGACGTAAAAAATGAAAGAACAGTTGAAAAACTTGATAGAATTTAATGCAATCAATGAATTCACAAGCAAGAGATAACATTCATAAAGTAAAGAAATCATTCAAAAGCACTCAGCAATGTCTCCAGATGAGGTTGAAAATTCTAATATTAAAAAGCAAATAAACACTCAATTGACTCAAATTGCTAATTGTCCTGGAGAATGTAAAAAAATAGCTTCCGGATTAATTCAACACAAAAGTGACTAAATATAATAACCAGCTCTATAAAAAACTTGAATCACGCAAAATAGGCACCCTAAATAACAGGTGCCTATTTTACATCATATCTTCTTAAAGGAGTCCATTTTATAAAGAGTCTATTGGTGGTTGCATTTAAGTTTAACGTGCCCTGCAACCGCAGGCACTTATTATTATTCTTAAAGGGGACAATATCTAAAAACTATTTATTTTGGGAATTAAACTTTATGAAAAACCTTTTTCGCTAGCATCTATTTCCTTAGGACACTTATAAGTATATATGGTATTTGTGACAACTTAGTGTCGTATTAATTAACTATTCGTAAATATTGTGAATTTTTAAAGACATCCGGCTAAAAGCCGAAGCAACTTCTTTATTCAACACAATTTCTCGATCTGATTTTTCAGGCTCTGTTCACTAATATTTAATTGTTTTATTTTTACCTCCTCCTATACACCTTCCTAAAATTGCCAGAATAATAATTTGATTTTTGCACATCATATTCACATAAGGATATCAATGTACTCAAGATTTTAGAATGTTAGGGTTTATGTGAAATTTGAAAGAAGTTTGTATGAATTAAAATACTTTTTCTTGGTGCATTGATTCCTTTTATTGCTTACTTTACACCGGGAATGATGAATTCTCGGTGCTTAAACTTTTATTGCATTAAATCTCATTCCAGGGATCCCCCCTTCCCGGGTTTTTTAAAATATAAAAACGCCGTAAAATTCATTTGAATAATACGGTGTTAAACATAATTATTCCTTTTTAATCACTGATGACTCTTTTCAGCAGCTTCTGCATCCGCTTTAGTTACATGAACTGTATTTTTAGGATGCTGAGGAGGTGCATAAATAGAGTACACTTTAAGCGGCCTATTACCTGTATTAATTACATTGTGCCATGTGCCAGCCGGAACCATTATTGCAAAGTCATCTTCCACTCTTCTTTGAAAATTCAAGTTATCCCTTCTATTTCCCATTCTAACAAGTCCCTGACCCTCTTCAACACGTATAAACTGATCAACATTCGGATGCACTTCCAAGCCGATATCATCACCAACATTGATGCTCATCAGCGTAACTTGAAGATGGTTTCCTGTCCATAACGCAGTACGAAAGTTATTATTCTGCTTAGTTGCCTCATTTATATTTACTACGAAGGGCTGCGGTCCATAATCCCTCAATTGAGCTGAATTATTTTCCCTTTTCATCTTTGGAGAATTAAATTTTGAATCATACTTGACCCCATTATCACAGGAACTAGCTGTATCTTTAAACCCTCTCCAATAATTCAAATTATCTTTTGATATATTGTCCAAATAAGGACATGAATAGTAGTTATAACAGTAATAGCATGGATACTTTCTGTGAGTATTATACATATTGTTCCTTTCCTAAACAGTGCTACAAGATTATAATATGTTGTGATTTTTGAAAACGTGATTACATATCATCCTTGCCAGCTTCAACTTTTTGGGTTTCCTTATACTCAATATTCTCCAGCTGTGATTGAAGTCCATATAGCTTATTCTTTTTCCTGAACAACTTATTATAGAAAATCCCACAAAAGAAAAAAGCTTCAAAAGAATTTCTTTAATCCTTCTGAAGCTTGTAATATCAAATGGCGGGAATATGTGGGAATCGAACCCACCCGTCGTGGTCTTAGCACGGCAACACGGTTTTGAAGACCGGCAGGCACACCAGCACCTATCTACTCCCATTGAAAGCACAAGTATTATTATAGGTGAAATGCTGTTATAATGTCAACAAATTAATGAAATAGTAATCTATAAAATAATTTTATACATTTCATAAATATTTTATATAAGTGCTTTCATCTTTACTATAACCTCAATGTATTAATTACATACAGCATTTTCCGGATATTAGTAAAGAATTCTCTCGTCATCCACTCTTTTCGTAAGTTTTATGCCATCAAAATGTTCCATAAGTATTGTGGCATATTTTCTGCTAGTATTTAATTCATCCCTCAGTTGGGCAAGGGACATACTTCCCCGGGTCTTTATAAAATTTATTACGACATTTTTAGCCAATTCATAGTCTTTAGATAAAAACCAACAATTTTCTCCAACTTTTACTATGTCCCCATCCTCCACCAGGGATTCAAATACCATCTCGAAATTTCTCTTGTCACCGCAGCCAGCTTCCAATTCCAGATATTTAGGCGGAATAAATCCACTTTTATTGAATTGAAATAGTATATTTTCTCTAATTTTATTCTGTGCCGGAGTATATTCCACCTTGAAATTCTCTAGGGATATGAAATTTCCATAAAGTTTTATTTCATTTCTACCCTTCAGCAATTCTATTATATAGTCATATATTTTCTGCTTTATTTTATTTCCAAATACCCTGTTTTTAATCTCTTCTTTAGACATACCCCTTTTTAAAGGATTTTTACTGTGAAAATCCTTTAAAATGCCCTGCAGCATTTCAACCTTTTTATCTAAAAAGTCCCTGTGAATATATACTGGTTTATCGCCTTTGTTCAGCACTGCTATGGACTCATTTTCCATAAGTTTTTTCAGTTCCTCCTGAATATTATCATCCTTTTTCCCAATAGCCTTCAATATTTCCTCTTTTCCGGGATAAGTGCTGCTTAAATTTTTAATTGTATTTTCAAGTATGCTTTCAGTTTTCCCACTTTCCTTTAATTTCAATTCTTCTACATAATCCATATTGAATCTCTTGGCTTTTCTGGCCACTGGCTCTATTATAGTACCTCCACCTATGGTATACATTGGGGAGTAGCTTCTTATTACAAATCTGTCATTTCTCTGGGATGTAAGCTGTTTTTCCAGTCTGAGCTGGACATAAGCTTCCTCACCTGGATTTACTTTCTCACGGTCAAGTATTACCACTCTGCATATAATTTCACTGGTACCATGATACAATCGCACCCTCTGTCTATTTTCCAAAGGTCTTGAAGCACTTTTAAGATAGTATAATTTACAATCCACCATAAGGGAAGGTTCCATAAAATTTTCTACAGACACCACATCTCCCCTGTCTATATCAGAGGTTTTAACATTTGCTACGTTTATTGCACACCTTTCACCTGCTTCTGCTTCTCTCACCTGCTGTCCATGGACTTGTATTCCCCTTACCTTGGATTTTATTTTTAAGGGATATATTTGTACGTTTTCCCCTTCTTTAATTTTTCCACTAATTATAGTTCCCGTTACAACAGTTCCAAATCCGCTCACTGAAAATACCCTGTCTACAGGAAGCCTGAAATGACCGACAGTATCTCTGGCAGGTACAACATCTGTAAGCCTATCTATATCCTCTATTAGAGAATCCAATCCCTCTTTTGTTTTCGAGGAAACTTTATGAATGGGAACGTCCTCCAGAAAAGTTCCTTTAAATTCATTTTTTACATCTTCCACTACCATTTCCAGCCAGTCCTTGTCAACTAAATCAATTTTAGTAATTACTATAATGCCCTTATTTACATTTAACAGCTGAAGTATTTCAAAATGCTCTCTAGTTTGGGGCATTACTCCTTCATCTGCTGCAATGACCATAAGCACTAGATCTATTCCACTTACTCCTGCCAGCATATTTTTTATAAACTTTTCATGGCCCGGTACATCTATAATTCCAGCTCTCTTCCCGGAGGGCAAGTCAAAAAAAGTAAATCCAAGGTTTATGGATATCCCTCTTTCTTTTTCTTCTTTCAAGGTATCGGTTTCTCTCCCCGTGAGAGCCCTTATGAGTGTAGTTTTACCATGATCTATGTGACCTGCTGTTCCTATTATAATGTGCTTCATACAAATTCCCTCCAAACTTAAACCGATAAACACAATACAAGAGTTTTACAAATCTGCGAATTCATTTACCAAAGTATCAAAATCTTTGTCTAATATAGTTCTTAAATCCATTACAACTTCGTCATTAGCTATACGTACAATTACGGGAATATCAGCCCTTCTCAATTTCCTATCTACTTCCTCGGGAGACATTCTATTACTTCTGGTCCTGATTACATAAGTTGGTATCTTTTCTTCAGGCATGGAACCACCGCCTACCATTGAATAGTCACTATCCACAGTGAATTTGAAATCAGGCACTCTCTGCTCCAACTTTTCTTTTAAGATCTGCGCCCTGCTTTTCTGATTCTCACTGCTGCTGAGCATCATGTACAGAGTGGGAATATTTCTTACAGCTTCTTTTTCATCTACATAATAATTAAGAGTAGCTTCAAGAGCGGCAAGAGTCATCTTATCCACTCTTAAAGCTCTTAAAAGCTGATTTTTTTTCATCTTGTCTATATACTTCTTTTTCCCCACAATTATACCCGCCTGAGGTCCTCCCAGCATTTTATCGCCGCTGAAGGTAACTACATCTATACCGCTCTTTATACTTTCCTGCACTGTAGGTTCATGGCTAAAACCATATTTGGAAAAGTCTATAAGAGTGCCGCTGCCTATATCTTCAATAACTGGAATTCCCTTTTCTGCTGCAAGCTCAGACAGATCCTCTGAAGATACTTCTGCCGAAAATCCAATTACTTTAAAATTAGAGGTATGCACCTTCATAAATACGCCTGTATTCTCATTTATGGCATTTTCATAATCTTGAATATGTGTCCTGTTGGTAGTTCCCACTTCCACAATAATGGAGCCACTAAATTTCATAACTTCCGGTATTCTAAAAGAACCTCCAATTTCCACAAGCTGTCCTCTAGATACTACAGCTTCCTTTCCATTACACATGGTATTTAGAACCAGCAGTACTGCAGCAGCATTATTATTGACGACCAATGAGCTCTCTGCACCTGTAACCCTTTTAATTATTTCTTCCACGTGTTTATACCTTGAACCTCTGGTGCCGCTTTCCAGATTATATTCTAAATTGCTGTAACTGCTAGATACATTAATTACATTTTTTAAAGCATTTTCACATAAAAGAGACCTGCCTAAATTAGTATGTATAATAACCCCCGTAGCATTTATCAGTCCCTTAAAATTCGATTCCTTTTTTTTATCAACTATTCTTTTAAATTTTTCAAGTATTTCTTCTTCTGAGAAATCCTCTATCTTTTCCTGTAAAATGAGATTCCTGTAAAAATCTATGGACTCCCTGAGTGAATTCATCACAAGTATTCTCATAGTATCAGCCAACTCAACTTTTACAACTTCATGATCCAGAAGTTCATCAATTTTAGGAAGCTTTCTCAACAGCTTATTTTTCTCCAAATTACAACCTCCTTATACAACTCCAATTTTACTCTACAATTATATATTTCTTGCCTTGCAAAGGTACAATTTCACCTATTATGGAAGGCTTTATCTCCAGCCCACATGTTTCATTCATGATTTTATAAGCTTCACTTTCAGAACACGTAAAGAGGAGGCCTCCTGAAGTTTGCGGATCAAATAGTATATCTTCCATCCATCCTGGAATATTTTTTATACTGTATTTGCCTTCTATATATTTCCTGTTTTTATATGCACCTGCAGGAACAATTCCCATCTCCGCATATCCTTTAGCTTCACTTATATACGGAATTTTATTCCCATAAAGTTTCAAGGTTACATCAGACGCAGATGCCATTTCATAGCCATGGCCCATAAGTCCAAAACCAGTTATATCCGTGCAGGCGGTTATATTATATTTTGTTATTATCTCTCCTGCATATTTATTCAACGTGGACATTATTTTAACTGCCTTATCATAAGCATTATCGGATACAATTCCACCTTTTATGGCGGTATTTATTATGCCCGTACCAACGGGTTTGGTCAATATTACCTTATCTCCTACTTTACACCCATAATTTCTGAGTATTTTATCGGGATGCACCAGCCCCATAACTGACAGTCCAAATTTAGGTTCATTGTCATCTACCGTATGACCCCCTATTACAACAGCTCCAGCTTCAATAACCTTATCTGCCCCTCCCTTTAATATTTCCCCCAGTACATCCACTGAAAGACAGGAAGGGAAACAGACTATGTTAAGCGCCACTTTAGGCTTACCGCCCATGGCATATATATCACTGAGAGAATTTGCTGCAGCAATTTGTCCAAAAGTATAGGGATCATCCACCACTGGAGTAAAAAAATCAAGAGTTTGAATTACTGCTGTTTCCTGATTTAATTTATATACTGCGGCATCATCTGAAGTCTCTATTCCAACTATTAAATCTTTATCTTCCATTTTAGGTAGTTTACCTAATATACTCGAAAGAGTCCCCGGCTCTATTTTTGCAGCTCATCCTGAAGTCCTCGTAAGCTCAGTCAATCTTTTAGCCACACTCGCCACCTCCATTCTCCACTACAATTATATAATATCTTACAATATTTTTGAATAAACAATCTATCTTACATCTATTTTATCTCTCATTTTATCAAGAGTTTTGTCACCTATTCTATCTATTTTCTTCAAATCTTCCACAGAAGCAAAATCTCCATTCTGTTCTCTGTAATCCATTATTTTTTGTGCAGTTATGTCCCCTACACCGGGTATGGTTTTAAGTTCCTCTTTAGATGCCCTGTTTATATTTATTTTACCATCACTGCCTATTTGACTTTCAGATAGTGCTGAAGAATTAGGGCCTCCAGAGGTATTGCCTATTTTACTATCTACATATATATAATCCTCGTCTTTTAATTTTTTAGCCAAATTTAACCTACAGCTGTCAGCTTTATCTGTAAAACCACCTGCTGCCTTTACCAGGCTTTCCACTCTACTATTGTCTTTCAGCTTATACACTCCTGGATTCTTAACCTGTCCATTTATATAAACAGTTATCTCTTTGGAATAATTGTCATCCCCAGTTTCATTGGAATCCTTAGAAGTAGCTCCCTCTTCAAATATATCCCTGCTGTTCTCATCGATTTTTACTGGTCTAGAATTGATGTATCCCACTATGAGGAATACAAAAAATACAGCCAAAATCACAACGGAGCCTATTATCTTTTTCTTATTTTTCATCTTATTATATCTCCTCCTCCAATATCAAACTTAAAACTCATTGTACTCTTAAAGCAGCTGTAATTTGCATTAAAATATATTTAAGTTTATAATTTAGATTATTGACAGTTTCAAAAAATTTTTGTCACTTATATTATTTTTTTGTATACTGTCTAAAGACAATTTCAAAGGAGGAAAAAATGAAAAAAACAATTACATTTATATTACTGTTTTTGCTTATCTGTTCAGGCAGCTCATATAATGTTTATGCTAAAGAAACACCTCCTTCTGTTTCTGCTGACAGCGCAGTTGTATTAGATGCAGCAACCGGTGAAATTCTGTATGCTAAAAATCCCGATTCTGCTTATCCACCGGCATCTACCACCAAAATAATGACTGCTCTATTGACATTGGAAAATACAAACTTAGATGACAAAGTAGTAATCGGTAACAACCCACCGGCTGTAGAGGGAACCAGATTGGGCCTTTTTCCGGGTGAAGAGTTGACCGTCAGGGATCTACTATATGGATTGTTATTGGCCTCTGATAACGATTGTGCTGAAGCACTAGCAGAACACATCAGCGGCTCACTGCACAAATTTGCAGCAAAAATGAACACCAGGGCAAAAGAGTTAGGAGCAAAAAACACCAATTTCATAAATCCCACTGGATTGTTCAATGAAAAACACAAAACTTCTGCAAGAGATCTATCTCTTATAATGAGGGAGTTACATAAAAATCCTGAATACTCAAAAATTGCCACCTCTATATCCTATACCATTCCACCTACTAATAAGTCCAGCAAGCCAAGAACTGTGTGGAACGAAAATAAGCTTGTGCAAAAACAATCTATGTATTACTACAGTGGGTGCCAGGGCGGTAAAACAGGTTACACAATTCAATCACTCCACTCATATACTGCGGTAGCTACAAGAAATGGCGAAACACTAATCGTAGCTTTAGTTCACGATAAAAATAAAACTTTTTTTCCAGATTCAATATCTTTATTTAATTTTGGATTCAACAACTTTCAATTGGTAAAACTGTATTCAAAGGGAGATTTAGTTACAACCTATAACAAAAATAAACTTTCTGTCCCTCTAATTGCAGATTCTAATTTTTATTATGTAAAGGAAAAAGGTGATAAAGCCCTTCCCCATTTAAGTATTAAAAATGAAAATCTGTCCTTTAAACTTTTTAAGGTAGGGGATGTAGTAAGTAGTGCTGATATCTACTTTAAAGGAAAAAATATAGGAAAGTTAAACCTTTCAAGCGGCATCAGCCATGATGAAAAACAGATATTGAATTCAGATATTATTGAAAACATAATAATAAGGAATAAATATGCAATTCCAGTTGTAATAGCACTGTTAGTCGTAATAGCTATCTTTACTGTAAAAAAAATATATACTCTAAGTAAATGATTTTTTATATCAGATTATTTGTGAATTCAAATGGAATTTACTTATGAAAAATATGCAGAAAATAAAGCATTATATTATATACGATAAGTTGAAGTTTAAATGTTTAAAAATAGCTAAAAGCTTCAACTTATTTTTTCTATCAAATTCATGATATCCCGGGGTATATCAGATTCCAGTTCCATTATCCTGTTCCCCCTTGGATGCGGGAATTTGAGCCTATAGGCGTGAAGTGCCTGTCTTTTTATATACTGACTATCATCTTCTGTACCGTACAGTGTATCTCCATACAGTGGATGGCCTAAATAACTCAGATGAACTCTGATTTGATGGGTTCTGCCAGTTTCTAAAGTAATCCTCAGCAATTGATCATTTTTAAAATTATCTATTACCTTGTAACGGGTTATACTTCTCTGCCCTCTTTCATCTACCACTCTCTTTATGCCAGTTTTTTCATCCCTGTATATAGGTAAATCTATAATTCCTTCATCATCTTCCATTTTTCCATGGATAACAGCTATATAGCTTTTTTCAAAATCTTTGCACTTCATATCTCTTGCCAGACACATATGCGCAAATTGATTTTTTCCAACTATTATAAGGCCTGAAGTACCCATATCCAACCTGCTCACCAATCTAACTATACAATTTTCACCTTTCTCTCTAAAATAGTAAACAATCCCATTAGCCAGAGTACCATTGGGATAGTTCCTGGTAGGATGAACTACTATACCGGGTGGTTTGTTCACAACTATTATGTCCTTATCCTCATATACCACCTGTATATCCATTTTTTCGGGTGATATATTTTGGGATTCTTCTTTTATAAGATTCAGTGATATGTTTTCTCCTACCTTCACTATATGATTTAACTTTACTCTTCTATTATCTATTTCCAGTCTTCCACCCAAAGCCGCCCCCTTTATAAGCCTGCTGGAAAGCTTTTGCACCTTTTTTAAATATGCTCTTAATTTCAATCCCTCTTCTCCCGTTTTTACTTTAAATACTATTTTATTTTCGTCCACTATAATATTCCTTTCTACATTGATGCTGCCTTGATACAAAATGAAATTTAATATTCAAAGAGTGAACTTTTAAAAGTTCACTCTCTCTTCAAATATGTTCTATTTAATCTACCAATGCTATTACTTCGACTTCAACTAATGCATCCTTTGGAAGTTTCACTTCCACACAAGATCTTGCTGGCATATCTTTCTGAAAATATTTTGCATAAACCTCATTTACAGCTGCAAAGTCTGACATGTTCTTTACATATACAGTAGTCTTCACAACCTTGTCAAAGGATGTTCCCGCTTCTTTAAGTAGAGCTTTTATATTTTCAAGTGATCTTTCAGTAGCTTTTTTTACATCCCCTGAAACCAACTCTCCTGTTGCAGGATCCAATGGAATTTGTCCCGATGTAAATAAAAAGTTCCCAACCTTAACAGCCTGTGAATATGGACCCACAGCTCCAGGTGCCTTTTTTGTACTTATTATGTTCTTCTTCATAATAAAACCTCCTAAAATCTAATTAATAAAATATATCAAAAATAATGTTCTTCAATACAACAACACTATTATATCAAATTTTTGTCCTCTGTGTTAAATATTTTTATAAAATTACATTTACGAATTTATTTATGCAAAGTTCTGTAAATTAAATAATTTCTTCCTTCAATTGTGTCTATATGTAGCAGCTGATTCCTTGCTATAACAACTTCTATAGTATTGTTAAAGGCATCCAGCATGGCAGCATTTAAATCCACAAGAGCTTTTTCCCTAAGTTTATCCACTCCTGGAAAATCTCTTAGAGGCTCTATATAATCCGAAATATATATTATCTTTTCCAAAAGATTCATATTCTTCTTACCTGTAGTATGATATTTTATGGCATTTAACACTTCTTCATCATAAATCCCCATAATATTTTTTGCTATTATGGCAGCAATACTGCCGTGTAGAAGCTGAGGATTAGCTCTTGTTATTTCATCTATACATATATTATTTTGATCTGCTATATTCAATATCTCTTCATTTGACATGTATTTGGCACAATCATGAACAAGCCCTGCCATTCTTGCCTTTTCAACATCGGCATTATAGATTTTTGCCATCTTTACAGCTGTATCTCTTACACTCAGACTGTGATCAAATCTGCTTTTTTTAAGTTTTTCTCTTAAATACTCTATAATCTGTTCCTCATTCCACATCACTTATCACTCCAAAATTAAAATTATAAACATTACTTATAAAGTCCAAATTTTTCAATAATATCAGAAACATTTTCCGGCAAAAGATAATCCACTCTTCTTCCCTCTCTTATGCTGTTTCTTATATTAGTAGACGAGATATCCAAAAGAGGTGCATCCAGATATATGACTTCAGTAGAATATCTGTCTTCAATCTTTTTCTTTTGTTTTCTTATACTCTCAATAGTAAAGGCTGGAAAGTTCGGTCTATTAAATACAATAAATTGGCACAGCTTAAATATGTCTTCTACTTTATTCCAATTTTGAATATCCATCAAACAGTCCATACCGGTAAGAAAATACCATTGAGTATGTTTTTCCAGGTTATTAAAATATTCTAATGTATTATAGGTATAGCTTAAATTTGGCCTATTTATTTCATAATCACTTACAGTAAATTTACTTTCTGATTTAATGGCATCTTTTACCATATTGTACCTTAATAAAGCATCCGTTATATCTTTTTTTAATTTATGAGGTGGATTACCCGTTGGCATAAATACTATCCTATCCAGCTTGAGCCTGTAAAGTGCCTCATAGGCTATGTGTATATGTCCAATGTGTATTGGATCAAAGGTTCCTCCAAAAATAGCTTTTTTAATCATATGTCTCTCCCCATTTGTTTATAAATTACATGACATAATCAAATTCAAAATCATTGAGTCTTACTACATCTCCGTCTTTAATTCCTTTATTCTCTAACTCCTCAATAACTCCTTTATTTTTCAATACCTTGTAGAAATATCTCAATTCATCAGGATCATTTACGTTTACACTATCAAGCAGCCTGTCAACAAAACTTCCCTCAACTATATAGACATTTCCCTCTTTCCGTACGTTATAAGTAAATTTCTTTTCCTCCGGTACAAATCTATCCTCTTCATTTATTTCTATATCTACAACAGGTATAGAAACAAGCATCTTTGCTGTTTCCTGCATAAGCTCTTTTATCCCACTCATTGTAGCACAGGATATCTTAAAAACTTTAGTATATCCAAGTTTTTTAAGTTCATTTTTAAAATTCTCAAAGGACTTATCATCATATAACATATCCGCTTTATTTGCAGCAATTATCTGAGGTCTATCCCAAAGTTTTACATCATATTTTTTCAACTCATCATTTATTTTAACAAAATCATCAACGGGATTTCTTCCTTCTATCCCAGATATATCAACTACATGTATGAGAACCCTGGTTCTTTCAATATGTCTCAAAAATTCTGTTCCAAGTCCTACACCTTCTGCTGCCCCTTCAATTATACCTGGTATATCGGCCATTACAAAACTTTTAATTCCCGGTACATCAACCACCCCAAGATTAGGTGATAACGTTGTAAAATGATAATTGGCAATCTTAGGTGTTGCTTTAGTAACTACTGACAAAAGAGTGGATTTACCTACATTTGGAAAGCCTACAAGACCTACATCAGCTAATATTTTCAATTCAAGACCTATATATCTTTCCTCACCCGGCATTCCCGGCTCAGCAAAATTTGGTGCCTGTCTTATGGAAGTAGTAAATCTTACATTTCCTCTGCCGCCTTTTCCGCCTCTTGCCACTAAACACCTGTCACCGGCATGAGATAAATCAGCCATTATTTTGTTGCTACTCACATCTTTTACAACCGTGCCCAGAGGAACTTTTATATAAAGATCTTCTCCGTTTTTTCCAGAGCACTTTGAACCAGAACCATTTCCACCTTTTTCAGCCGCATATTTTTTTCTATATGCAAAATCCAGCAGTGTAGTCATATTAGTATCCACTATAAGTACAACATTTCCACCTTTTCCACCGTCACCACCATCTGGACCTCCAAGGGGAACATATTTTTCTCTTCTAAAAGATACGGCTCCGTCTCCACCATCGCCAGATCTTACAAATATTTTAGCTGTATCCACAAACATTTCAATTCACTTCCCTTCTGTACTTATATTTATACCTGCGAGTTTTAAAAAAGCATCCTTTGCCAGGATGCCTTAATAAAACACTATTCAGCTACCAATTCCTCTACCTCTACAGGGTATACACTTGCTTTCTTTTTAGTCTTTCCCATTCTCTCATATCTAACTACACCATCAATTTTCGAAAACAGTGTATCATCAGATCCTCTGCCCACATTATTTCCCGGATGAATCTTAGTTCCTCTCTGCCTCACCAATATATTGCCGGCCAAAACGAACTGTCCATCTGCAGATTTAACTCCAAGTCTTTTGGATTCACTGTCCCTACCGTTTCTTGAGCTGCCCACTCCTTTTTTATGGGCAAACAGCTGAAGGTTCATAATCAACATACAACTACACCTCCTTAACTTTTACACTTATATATTTACTAAACTTAATTTCTATACTTTTTAAAGCAAGCAACATAGTTTCCACGAGTACCTGACATTTTATGAGGTCCTCTTTTTTCATACCCTCCAGTGAAAAACTTAGAAATCCTTCCTCCATGGAATAATCAAGCTCTAATTTCAATACTTCCGTTATTCCAATTACAGTACCTTGTGATATGGCAGAAACAGCACTGCAAACCAGATCATATCCTTGTTTTGGCCACCCTGCATGACCCTGAAGTGAAACTGAAACTAAATTGCCAGATTTTTTTTCAAATACTGCCTTAATCATAATTTATGCATCGATCTTTTCAATCTGTAATTTTGTATAAGGCTGTCTATGCCCCTGCTTTCTTCTGTAATCTTTCTTGGCCTTATACTTGAATACTATTATCTTCTTGGATTTTCCCTGTGCCAAAATTTTAGCGCTCACTTTGGCTCCCTCAACTACAGGTTTCCCAATAACCACTCCTGCATCATCCTTATTTACAATAAGCACTTTGTCAAGTTCAACAGTTGAATCCACTTCACCATCTAATTTTTCAACGTAAACAACGTCTCCTTCTGAAACTTTATACTGTTTTCCTCCAGTTGCTACAACTGCATACATTTAAAACACCTCCTCAATCCAGTCTCGCCTAAAAGGTATATGTAAAATATTCACCTACATAGTTTATAAAACCTTTTTTGAGCGGTCTACAGGTGTCATTTTAACACATATATATTTTTTTGTAAAGTTTTTTAGATTGGTTTTTAATTCACCTTAAACATTCTAAATTTATTCAGCTGACTGTCAAATACAAGTGGTTCCAATCTATAATAGGATGCTTTATCATCATAAGTAATATATACTCCCATTCTCTCGGCACCTATATTTTTCACAAACCCACTGATATCTTTTTCTACAGAATCTCTATAATATGAACCAATTTGAATATGAATATTTTTTACACCTTTCCCCTCATTCAAATTCAAAATTTCATCTCTAATGAGTAAAGTGATATAGGACAATTTTAGCTTTTTGCCAGTCCCACTGCAGCATACACAATTTTCCTCTATATAATCATATATTGGCTTTCCTTTTCTTTTTCTAGCTATTTGCACCAAATTCAATTCCGTGAAACCATATATTACAGTTTTATTCTTATCATCTAGAAATCCACTCTCCAGCTTATTCAACACTTTTTTTCTATTATACTCTTCATCCATATCTATAAAATCTATTAAAATTATACCATTTAAATTTCTAAGTATTACCTGCCTAGCAATTTCCTCCGCAGCCTGCAAATTTGTAACTAACACGGTTTTGGCCATAGCACTGCCCTTTACATTTTTGCCAGAATTGACATCTATTACGAACATAGCTTCTGTTCTATTTATGATTATGTAGCCGCCGCAATTTAATTCTACCCTGCTGTTTATCAATTTGAGTATTTCTTTTTCCAGATTATAAGCTGAAAATAAATTCATTTTACCGTCATACAAAATCATCTCTGCATCCACATTACTTACATATTTTAAAAATTCTTCTGTATAAGAGTAGTCCTCTTCCTCATTTAAGTATATTTTAAGTCTGCTGTCATCTAACTTATCTCTTAGGGTTTCCCCAAGTATTCCACCACTTTCAAATATCAGTCCTGGCTTCAAGAAATACATACCTTTCTTTTTTACATCACCATAACATTTGTACAAATTATTTATCTCATCGTTTATAACATCTAATTTCACATTTTGGGCATCGGTTCTTATCATGAGACCTATATTTTCAGGCAGTTTAACATTTTTTTCTATTCTCTTTTTAAAATCCGCATCATTTATTTTTTTGGAAAATCGTATACTATTTCCATAATTATATAGAACACAATATTTGCCCGGTATACCTATGTCTTTTACAACCTTAGCTCCCTTTTTCCCATAGCTTTCTTTGACAACCTGAACCATAATTTTCTGTCCTTTTTTCAAATTGAGATTCTTAAACTTACTATCCATGTACATATAAGCATTTTTACCACATCCTATATCTATAAAAGCACACTTTATAGCAGAAATTATGTTCTTCACTACACCGTTATATATATTTCCGGGGTAGGCACCGCCATTTTGCTCCTCCATAAGACATTCTTTCAAAATTCCCTCTTCTCTTATAATAATTCTCAGGAGCTCTACACTCCTTTCAATAAATATTTCCCTCAACCATAATCCTCCCTTTTAAAATTATTCTCTATCATATATGTTTTACATATTCATAAAGAGGAATAAGGTCCTCCTTTATTTTTCCATACATTTCTTTTCTAATTATGCTGACAAAATGCTCCATATTTGCATTTTCTGTATTATGCTGTATGAAATGAACTAAAAGCTGTGGAGATAAATTTTCCATACTTCCACAGGAAATCAAGACATGAAGAAGCAATCTATTGCCCTGGACAGTATACTCCATACTTTTTACAAATTTTCTAATATCAACCCTGCCTTCTCCTCTTTTGGTCCTCTTTAAATCATACCAGTGATCCATGTCCATTAAATCATCCATATTTTTTTCCAATCTGTCAGTATTGTTATATCCCATATTTATCAGATACTCAGCTGCACTTATTTGTGCCATGGATTTGAACACCTTTTTATTTTCAGCCCTTTTTACTTTATTGACCTCCAGTATTTCCACTCCTCTAGGTGCACTGTCATTTAACTTTTTCATAATCTCGTCTACTGAAATCTCCCTTTCCAGATACAAATCCATATATTCTCCAGTAGAATAAATTCCCACTGAAAGAGGCTGTGCTATGGACATATTTATATGGGGATTAAATCCCTTTGAATATTCTGCAGGTATTCCGGATCTTCTTATCATTCTCTGCAGGGCCCTCATTAAATCCAGGTGGCCTATAAATTTTATATCTTCACCTTTACTGAATTTTATTAAATACTGCTCCCTCAAAACATTTCCCTCCCAAATTAACGCTGACACCGCAGTTTTTACATCCAAGTCTACAATCTGGAGTTACACGTGCATTTTTGGCTTTTTCATTTTCCTCTATTAAAAAACTTTTATCAACTCCTGTATCTATAAAATCCCAGGGAAGTATTTCCTCATAACTTCTATCTCTATAAGCATAGAAATCCCCATCTACACCACATTCTTCGAAGGCCTTCTCCCATATATGAAAATTAAAATACTCCGACCAGCTGTCAAATTTAGCTCCCTTTTCATAGGCTTTTATCAATACATTACACACTCTTCTATCTCCCCTGGCAAACACAGCTTCTAAATAGCTGAGAGGGGTTTCATGCCAATTATACACTATGTGCTTACTCCTTATAGATGTCCTTATCGTTTTTATTTCCTCCTTTACATCCTTCATGGATATTTGGTGTACCCATTGAAAGGGTGTAAATGGCTTAGGTACAAATATAGATGTACTCACATTTACTTTAAGTCCCTTTTTCCTCATCCCTCTTGGAATCCTATAATATTCTTCTACCACCTTTTCGGATAAATATGCTATTCCCTTTATATCCTCCATGGTTTCATAAGGAAGCCCTATCATAAAATACAACTTTATAGTAGACCAGCCAGATTTAAAGGCGCTGCTCACACACTCCATCAAATTTTTTTCCGTAACTCCTTTATTTATTATATCTCTCATTCTCTGACTTCCTGCTTCAGGTGCAAAAGTAAGTCCGGTTTTTCTGACTTTTTGTATTTCATTTATAAGTTCCACAGAAAAAGAATCTATTCTGAGGGAAGGCAGTGAAACTCCAATCCTATTTTCTGAATATTTCTCAATAAAATTATAGATGAGATTTTTCAAATCTGAATAATCACATATACTCAAGGATGTAAGCGAAACTTCTGAATAGCCTGTGCTCTTTATAAGTTTATCCACCTGTTCCAATAATTTAGGAGCACTTTTTTCTCTTACAGGTCTGTATATCATGCCAGCCTGACAAAATCTACATCCTCTTGTACATCCTCTAAAGGTTTCCAGAACTATCCTGTCATGTACTATGTCAGTAAATGGTACTACAAGTTTGTCTGGATAATCTGCTTCATTGAGGTTCTCCACTATCCTCTTAGTTACTTTAGCAGGTACATCTTTATAAACGGGTTCAAAGCCCTTTATAGTACCATCCTCATTATAACTTACATTATAAAGTGATGGGACATAAACTCCGCCTATATGACATACTTCCCTTAAAAACTTCAATTTACTGCCCTTATATTTTTTATAGAAATCCATAATTTCATTTATCTGTTCTTCCGATTCACCTATGGCAAATAAATCCGCTATATCCCAAAGAGGTTCTGGATTATATGCACAAGGTCCACCGCATATAACTATTGGGTCATTTTCACCTCTTTCAGAGGCCCTGATAGACAATCCTGCAAGATCAAGCATATTTAAAACATTTGTATAACTCATTTCATATTGAAGGGTAAATCCTATAAAATCAAAACTTGATATTGAATCTTTACTTTCCAGACCGTATAAAGGTATATTATTTTTTCTCATAAGTTCTTCCATATCAGGCCAGGGTGCAAAAACCCTCTCACAATAAGTGTCATTTCTTTCATTTAATATGTAATAGAGTATCTTCATCCCAAGGTGGGACATTCCTACTTCATAGACATCGGGAAAGCAAAACGCAAATCGGATATCCACCTCATTTTTGTCCTTTATATAGGAATTTATTTCCCCGCCAGTATAACGGGCAGGTTTTTCCACTTTAAACAATATGTCGTCAGAAATTCTATTCATGAATAATCCTCCTCTTAGATATCATCCCTATATTTTAGCATAAGCATACACAATTTAAAACCCAGGAAATAAAAACAAAGTCCAAAGTTCAAACTCTAATATCTAAATTAAGTTCGAACTCTGAACTTTGAATATGTCTGTCTTAGGAATCATCCGTTTCACTTATTTTGATAAATTCCTCTATAGTCATGTTTCCATATGACTTCAAAGCTTCTATTATTTCCTCTTCATAGATTACATCCACTACATTCATCTCTTCATCCAACACCATAAATATATTGTATTTGCTTTTATCAAACAGACCCATTGCAGTAAGCAGGTCCTGCTTATGGTATATGGATATATTCCTGTTTTCAATGTAACCCCTCTTTATAAATTTATATTTTTTCTTTACAATGTCTCCCATTATTATATATGACACCCTCTCACTTTCTTTTAAAGATGACATTACTATAAGTACCCCTATTATTCCAATATTAAAATTACTATTCCCGTTGAGAAATAATAATATATAAAAAAACATAAGTACTATTCCTATAAATACACTTGAAACCATCATTATCTTATTTGCCTTTTTATAGGTTATTTTTAAATTCAATATACTTCTAAGTATTCTTCCTCCATCCAGAGGAAAAGCCGGGATCAAATTAAATAAGCCTATGACTAGATTTATAGAAAAAAGCATATACCACAGGCTTGAGTTAAAAATTTGATATATATAATAAAAAAATATACTTAAGATCAGATTGGCAATTGGTCCGGAAGCTGAAATTATCAAGTCCTCTTTCGGAAATGCCTCATCTATATCCTTAAGCCTTACAACCGCTCCCACAGCTATAAATTCTATGTCAAATCCCGAGAATTTATAATATCTAGCTGTAAAATAGTGAACCATCTCATGGAAAAAAACTACTATAAATGTATAAATAAGCTGTCCTTTATAACCTATGATAATTAAAAACACTACATAGGGAATAAAATATTTACTCATCCTAATCACAGAAATACCTCTTAAAACTTAATCTTTTTCATCTATTCTAAGTTGTTCAACTACATCTTTAACTCTATCTCCAATATAATTCACATTTATATTTTTCAGCTGAGCTTTCAATTTACTATAATCATAATTTTCATTGACAATCTTTTTAGAATAATTGTATACATTTTTACTTTGAGAATTCGAAAGCAGTTTACAGGTTGTAATAAATACAAATAAAATTAATACCCCAGCTAAATCCCTTATAATTCTTTTAGTTAAATAATTTGTTCTCTTAGTACGGGAATTACCTCTATCATACAGTCTGCTGCGATAAGGCGAATAATTCAATTTCCCTTTCAGGGAATTATAATACTTTTCATATTCTGAATCATAATGCCCCATCTTAAAACCCCCTTTTGAAATACACATATTTAATATATATTTAAATATAGTCTCAATTATGACTACATCCACTTTACTCATCTATTAACTTCCCTATAATTTCAACAAAATAAAAGGATTTAACACCAAAACCAAAGAGTTTCAGTATTAAATCCAACTTTACCTTTTTAAAGCTTTTACAAATACCTCTGCTGATCCCAAGTTAGTGGCCAGTGGTACACAGTGGACATCACAGATCCTAAGCAGTGCCGAAATATCCGGTTCATGCGGTTGAGCAGTAAGCGGATCCCTTAGAAATATAACTATATCCATTTCTCCCTGGGCCACTCTCGAACCTATCTGCTGATCCCCGCCCATAGGACCTGAAAGGAATCTATGTACCTTTAAACCAGTCATTTCACTTATCAATTTTCCAGTAGTTCCTGTAGCAAAAATTTCGTGATCTTTAAATACATCTTTATATCTTTTTACAAAATCCACAATATCATCTTTTTTCTTGTCATGCGCTATAAAAGCAATTTTCATAATATACTTATCTCCCTAAAAATTAATTTTCTTTCTTCTCATACCTATATTTAAGATCAAAGACAATTCTATAAAAGCTGATAGAATGGAACTACCTCCATAACTCATAAAGGGAAGAGTAATACCGGTTATAGGCAGCAAGCCAACTGTCATACCTATGTTTTGAAAAATTGAGAACAGAATGGTAGATATTATTCCTATACACACCATAGTTCCAAAAATATCCTTGGATTCTTTAGCTATTTTTATAGCCCTGTACACTATAATTATGTAAAATATTATCAGCGCCAGACATCCTATAAGGCCCCATTCTTCCCCTACTACAGCAAATATAAAATCAGTATGGGATTCCGGAACATACCCCCCTGAAATCTGAGTACCTTTCAAAAAACCCTTTCCCAAAATCCCCCCTGAGCCAATTCCTATCTTTGACTGTGTAACCTGAAGCGAAAAAGATTGCTGATATTTCTCAGGATTAAATAAAGATACTATTCTCATCTTTTGATAATACTCTATAAGCGATGACTTCCAGGCAATTGTTCCCAGAGTAAAGAGTCCCAAAAATCCTCCCAATATAACTTTAAAATTCAATCCCGCTATAAAATATATCCCAAGAACGGCAAAAAAACACACCATAGTCATTCCCATGTCAGGCTGGCTTATAATCAAAACCACGGGAATAAGGGCATATATTGTAAGTTTAGTAATATTTTTAAAATTATTAATTTTTCCTTCCATGTCATCCAGCTGTTTTGCCAGCATCAATATAATTCCAACTTTAGCAAACTCAGAAGGCTGCATGGAAATGCTCCCAATCCTAATCCATGAAGATGCTCCATTTACAGTGTATTTAAAAAACGGGATACAATTAAGTACAAGCAGAAATACACCAAACCAGTAGATTAAAGGAGCAAGATCTTTTATAACAGAATAATCTATTAAAAGCAACAAATAAACTAAAATAAGTCCTACGGCTATCCAGATAAGCTGTGTCTTCAAATAATATGAACCATAGCTTACATGAGATGCGCTGTAGATATTCAAGCTGCCAAATAAACATATAATTATAACAGTAGTAATTATAGGAAAATCAAGTTCTTTTAAAAGTCTTCTGCTTATGGTAAATTTTTCAAGCATTTTATATATCCCTCCAGTATAACTATAATGATTATACCACAGGGAAATAAAAAAACTATGTATAAATTATCAATAGTTATCTGTTATTTTTAACCTTTTTTATAGGTATACTAGCCACTAAAGCAGCTGAATTCCCCTTTATTTCCTCTGGGGTTGTCATCTTCACATCTATTTCCGAGCAATCTATTTCCATATATTTTGAGAGCACTTTTAATATATCCTCTTTTATGCTTTTAAGTACTTCTTCAGACATATAACACCTGTCATGTATCAATATTAATCTCAGTCTTTCCTTGGCTACATTCTTAGAAGACGATCTGGAGAATATTTTAAATAAGTCCATTGTCTTACCTCCCTATTTAATACCAAATAATTTTTTTATAGATGAAAAAAGACTTTCTTGTCCAACACTCAAATCCATCATAGGTACTTTTTCTCCTGTAATTCTTCTGGATATATTTCTAAAAGCTTGTCCTGATATAGCTTTATCATTTAGTACTATCGGCTCTCCTCTGTTGGTTGAAACTGTTATATTTCTATCATCTGGTACTACTCCTATGAGTTTTATAGCCAAACTATCTAATATATCATCTACATCCAGCATATCCCCACTTTTTGTCATCTTATAATTCAGTCTGTTTATTATAAGCTGATGATCTTCCAATCCTTTAGAATCAAGTTTCCCTATGACCCTATCAGAATCTCTGACAGAAGTCACTTCAGGATTCACTACGATAAGTGCCCTATCTGCGCCTATTATGGCATTTTCAAAACCATGTTCAATTCCAGCTGGACAATCTATTATCACATAGTCATATTCTTTTTTCAATTCATAGATCAAGTTCATCATCTGCTGAGGACTCACATCCTCCTTATCCCTGGTCTGTGCTGTAGGCAGAAGATAAAGGTTTGTCAATCTCTTATCTCTTATAAGAGCCTGTTTTAATTTACATTTATTTTCAACTACATCCAATAGAGTAAATACAATTCTATTTTCAAGACCCATGAGCACATCTAAATTCCTGAGTCCCGTATCTCCATCTACTACTACAACACTTTTCCCCAAAGCAGCTAGTCCAGTACCTATATTAGCCGTAGTAGTAGTTTTACCTACCCCGCCCTTACCTGATGTTACTACAATTGCTTCTCCCATTACACTGCCTCCTTTAAATCACTCAATCAACTGAATATCGATTTATATAAACAAATAATCCTTTGTAAATAACCAAGCAATAAAACTCTTTATAAAACATTATACTAAATGTAGTAAAAATAATCTATAATATTTATCGAACTTTCGCTTTCCAAAATAAGTACCTATTTGTTATAAATCACACAATTTACTTAATTTAATATTAACATGTATGTGGGGATAACTAGCAAGCTCGCAATAGTTGTTATAACCGTATTCACTGTAGCATACTTGTAATCTGCATTATAGCTTCTTGAGACTATGGCCGTATTTGTCATAACGGGCATAGCAGCCTGAATCACAAATACATTTTTCATAAGCATGGGGACAGTTGAGCCGTTACATAATAAAAGCATTACCACCGGACAAACAAAAAACCTTCCAACAATTATCGCCAGCACATCTTTCCCTAGTTTTAACTCTTTAAAATTGACAAAATAAATAGTTATACCTATAAATATCATGGCTAAAGGAGTAGTTAAATTTCCAAAATATTTACACGTATCCATGAGGAATTTGGGAAGACGAATGTTCAGCAACACCAATACAGCTGCCAATATGAAACTTATCAGTGGTGCCGACATGATCCTCTTCAGTGTATTAACTGAAAATATCTTAGCAGTACCATCTTGTCCATCTCTGCTTATTTCATAGGCACCGATTGTCCAAAAAAATGCAGTATTAGCTATATAATACAGTAAAACATCAGGTATACTCTTTGTCCCAAACAAGGCCATGTTCACCGGCAGGCCAATGAATATGGAATTGGATACAAAGAACATAGATCTAAAGGTGCCAATTCTGCCTTTTTTAACTTTGATGACTTTAGAAATTATCACTGCAATTACATAACAAATTGCCATAGAGGCAAATGGGATATACAATCCTCCTGCCATGGCAATCAATTTATCTTTATTAAAATTTTCCTCTTACAGAAGGAAAATCATCTGACGATAATAACGTATTAGGTAATTTTTTAACTGCCGTTGCAGCTAATATACTTACTATTGCAGCACAACAACAGAATCTTGAATCCTTAAAGGAAAAACAAGACCAAATTAAAAATCTTAAAAATCAAATCAAAGACTTAAAATGATGATTATAATACACGGATAGCAGCCTATCTGTGTATTTTTATTGACTGTATTCATCAGTTTTATTAATTTTAGACATATTTATTGGGAAGATACGGTTCCACTACAATCGTATTTCCCCTTATTCTGGCTACTTCAGGATATTCAGGCTTAATATTATCCTCGGGAGATCTTGTAACTATATTTGAAATCTGAAGCATTTCCGGTTGAAGGCAAATCGATGCAACTATGGCTTTAGAGTTGCCCCCAAATCCAGCATGAACATATCCTCTCAGTGATCCGAAGACTATTACGTTTCCACCTGCATATATTTCTGAGCCAGCATTCACATCCCCAATTACCACTATATTTCCCGAATAATTTATAACTTGTCCACTTCTTACAGTTTTTCTTAGAAACTTAGTCCTTCCCTCATAAATTCCTGAAAATATTTTATTGGGTTTTTCATTGCTGTCTTCAAATATACAATCTTTCACCAAGAATTTTTCAAATAATACATCTTTCAATTTAGCAAACTGTCTTTGATTTATGTACTCCAATTCCGTAGTTATTTTAATAGTACATCCTTTGTAAAACATACTTCCAACAGAAAGTCTTTTAACTAAAGATTCCAGCATCTCTTCAAAATCCTTAAATTTATTCATATTTATTATTATATTTATTCCATCTCGGTTGCCTTTAACCATTATATTATTATCTATCATACCAGCCTCCATAAGTCACCTCTAAAATAGTAATTCAACACTTTTTGTATAATTCCTTCTTAAATTCCGTCTTTATTTTTTAAATACCACCTGGTATCAAGCTATTATGACATAAAATTTGCGAATAGATCAGTCTATTCGCAAATTACTTTTATTCACTATTTTGTTCCAGTAGTAGTGGAGCCGCTTATAGTACCATTTGAAGTAAAATATGCAGAATAGATATCTCTAGCTACAGAGGCTGCTCCCACTCCTCCCTGACCACCGTCAAACAAGACCACACATACAGCTATCTGAGGTTTGTCGATTGGGGCAAATCCAACGTACTCAGCATAGTCGGTCCTTCCCACCTGCTCTTGATTAGCAAAGCTGGCAGTACCTGTTTTACCTGCAGTACTTATAGGAAATCCGCTGAATACGGCTGCTGCCGTACCTTTTTCATTAACAGCACTCATCCCCGCTTTAACAGTCTCCAAATTAGCAGAACTAACTCCAGTTTTTTCTATAATCTCTGGATTAACTTTTTCAATAACTTTTCCATCCGCATCCAAATACTGATCCACAAGATGCAGTTTATACCTGGTTCCGCCGTTGGCAATAGTAGCAACATAATTTGCCATTTGGAGAGGTGTGAACTGATTCAGTCCTTGACCTATGGCTGCATTTTCTATGTTGGCAGGAACCTTCAGCTGGGCATTGGCATCCGAAATAGTTATACTGTATATCACATTTATTAAATTGTCCATTTGGCTGCTGCTGATATCTTTTTTATTGTTGGGATCTTCTAGTGCAAGCTGCGAAAACAATTCCTTATATTTTGACCTGTCAAAAGATTTTTTCCCACTTTTTATAGAATCCTTTATGAGTGTTTTAATGCTGTTTTTAATTGAAGTAGTCTGTTTTGAATCACCGCTGTTGTCATATAAATCTACAGTAACAACCTTGTGGCCGTAGTCATCCTGCCCGTTTTTAAGTATGGACATGGTTTTCCAGAGATAGGTATTGGCATAGGTGTTTTTATTTGAAACAGTATTATATACTTGTCCAAACTTTTCCGGTATCTCTATTCCCGTAGTTGGTTTAACACTGCTGTTTGGATCTACACCAAGTCCAAATTTCCATGCATATTTGGCCAGAATATCGTCTCCAAAGGCATTCCTGAGTTTTTCCGCCACCGTCATAAAGTAGGGGTTACTGGATTTCTGTATGGCAGTTATGAGATTTACAACTCCATTGGGACCATCCAATTCAAAATTTACCTTTTTACTTCCCTGATAGAAATAGCCCTCGTCATCTACGGTAAAATCAGGAGTTATAACACCGGTTTCAAGTCCTGCAATAGCCGTCATAGGCTTGAAAGTGGATCCTGGAGGTATAAGAGACTGTGTGGCATAATTGTAAAATGGCTTTGGATATATATCATAGACATCTTTTCTTATAGTGGTGTTGTTTTTTATACTTTTGTCTACCGGGAAAAGGGTGTTCAGCACTTCATCCTCACTTTCCCCTGGATAATTACCTGTAATACCCCGTGATTCAATATAATTTTTACCAAATTGTTCTAGATCAGGGTTGAAGTACTGGCTGTACATTTCCGAAGTCAATCTTCCTGGAACAGCAAAATCATTTGGATTATACCGCGGCACCTGTGCCATTGCCACTATAGCTCCTGTATTCGCATTAACTACCACTGCAGTGCCCCTCGTAGCATTTGAAGTGTTGGAACGCCTCATCTGATATGGATTAGCTCTAAGACTTGCCAGTGTATTTTCAAGAGAAGCCTCTGCTGCCTTTTGAACATCCTTATTTACTGTAAGCTGTACCGTCTGACCCGGATAGGGCTCCCTTTTTCCAAGTTCTTCAGTTATCCTTCCATTTTTATTGAGTTTTACTATTCTTCCACCTTTTGAACCTTTCAGTCTATCTTCAAGAGCTCCTTCAATTCCTGCCTGACCTACATAATCACTGCTCACGTCATATCCTTTTTCCGTATACTTTTCATAGTCAGAAGATATCTTCGATATATATCCTATAAAGTTGGATCCCAAATTGCCGTTGGGATAAGACCTTATAGGCTGGGTAGTTACATCTATTCCCGGAAGTTCATTTAACATCTGTAAAAACTTAAAAGCGGTTTCCTTTTTTATATTGCTGGCCACTGTCACAGGCTTATATCCGGAAAAGCTCTGCATTTTCAAAGTATCCTTTACAATCATAAACCTTCTCTGCTGCTCAAGTGAATAGGCACTGCTGATGTTGTACTGTTTTACAAGTTTTTTAAAAGTATCTTCCGGAGATATCTTCAGAAGTTCTTTGTTGACTAAAACTTTTAGCTCATCATCAGAAATATTTTTATTTCTGCTTTTAATACTTTTCTCGATATCCTCATTCAATCCCCTGTCCCTTTTAAATTTAATTTCAAGATTTTTCCTGGTTTCCTCATCGTCACTTCTGAATTCAAATTTAAAGGGATTTATCTTGAGCTCAAAATCATCCTGCTGACTTTCACCGCTGTCATCCAATATTTTAAACACCCTGCTCATAGTAGTGAAAAAAACTTCATCATTGTCATCTGTCTGGTTATACACCAGCATATATCCCTGAGTACTGGTAGCCAAAATTCTGCCTTTACTGTCCAAAATCTTTCCTCTTGGAGCTATATCTGGAATTTCTCTTATGGATTTATTATTAGATTGTTCTTTATACTCCTGTCCCTTTACTACCTGAAGAAAGAAAAGCCTTCCCGCTATAGTAGTAAAGACAACTGACATAATTATAATGAGCGCAGTGTATCTTGTCATACTAGAGTGCATTTTTTCCCTCACAAGGTACCACCTCCACTTTTATAAATTTTTCTCCTTATTTTAAAATTTCCATTTAACCTGCATATAATCTTTTCTACAAAAATTATAAACTGGTTTATATATAAAAACACACAGAATCATATCATAAATAGCAGAGAAAAATACATTTGACATATTTACATATACTTTACTTAAGTAGAGAATACTCCATATTAAAATTCCTTTAAAAAGGATTAGCGAAAAGCAAGAAATAATGGGGATGATTCTCTTTTCTTTAAATATACTATTTCCTATTGCTCCCGCCATAATACACACTATCATATTGGTAAAAGAATTTATTCCAATTCCCTGGGAAAAATATATATCCTGAAGGATTCCTGCAAATATTCCCAACCATAATCCTTCCCATTTTCCATTTACAATAGAATAGCAAATTATAAAAATCAACAATAAACTTGGATAAAATGTTTTTACAGCAAAAAAAGGCATCAATACATTGTCTAAAATAAATAATAAAATTGATAAGAGAACAAGAACTAATATTTTTTTCATTTTATCTCACCCTAGTATTTAATATCTATTTTATTCTTAGGAACCACTATTAACAGCTCCTGAATTTTATCAAAATTCACATAAGGTTTTATCACAGCATTTTTCATTACCTTTCCCTTATCATCTTCTACGCTTATTACGGATCCAATTCTTATTCCCTGAGGATATGAATTGTCAATTCCTGAAGTTAAAATTTCATCGCCTTTTTTAATAGTGGATTCCTGAGGTAAGTAGTAAAGCTTAGCTAAATATTTATCTTCACTGCCCTTATATCCCTTTACAATGCCGCTGTTTACTACTCCATTTGTATCCGCCGTTGCTCTTGCAATAGTACCCCCTACCGCCAAATTTTCGTTAGTCAAACATTGAACTATAGACCAACTCTTTTCTACATGAACAACCTGACCTACAAGACCTTCTGCGGTAACAGCCACCATTTGCTTTTCTATACCATCTGCACTTCCTCTATTTATTACAAGTTCGTCTAGAATTCCATCACTGCTCTTGCCTACTATGTCACAGCCTATATAGTCATATTCTGCCCTTTGTTTTTTGAAATTAAGTTCCTTTCTAAGCTGTGAATTCTCACTTTTCAAGGTATTATATTCTACCAGTTTATTTTTTAATGAGCTGTTTTCCTTACTTAATTCCTCATTTTCACTCTTTACTTCAGAAAAATTTATGAGAAAGCTTATGAAATTTTTCAGCCCACCATTAAACTTATACAAACCTCCCTGAACTGAACTAAAAGTAACACCTATTCCATTTCTTAAAACCGATCCACTGCCGCCCTTGATACTAAAAGGAATTAGAAATAAAAATACAATCGAAAGTATTATTATAGTTACTATCAACTTATTTTTTAAAAATCTCATAACCTATCACTATTTTCTACTGGCTACTATCTTATCAATAGTATCTAGAGCTTTCCCTGCACCAAGCGCAACACAGTCAAGAGGTGACTCAGCTATATGAACAGGCATATGGGTCTCCTGATTTATCAGTAAATCCAGTCCTCTCAGCATAGCTCCTCCTCCCGCCAGCATAATTCCTTTGTCCATTATATCCGATGCAAGTTCTGGAGGTGTCTTTTCAAGTGTAGTCTTTATAGCATCAATTATGGCTATTATAGGTTCTTTTAAGGCTTCCCTGACTTCAGTTTCAGTTATATTTATGACCTTAGGCAATCCTGAAATCAAATCTCTGCCCCTTATCTCCATGGATTTATTCTCATCCATATCAAAAGCCGAACCCAATTCAATTTTTACGTTTTCTGCCGTCCTCTCTCCTATCATCAGGTTATATTCCTTTTTTATATAGCTTATTATAGCTTGATCTAATTCATCTCCTGCAATCCTCAAAGACTTGCTCGTTACAATTCCTCCCAATGATATTATGGCAACTTCTGTAGTTCCTCCTCCTATATCCACAATCATGCTTCCCGTTGGTTCGTTTACAGGCAGGCCAGCTCCAATAGCAGCCGCCATAGGCTCTTCCATAAGGAGCACGTCTCTAGCACCTGCATGTTTTGTGGCTTCTTCTATAGCCCTTTTTTCCACTTCAGTAACTCCTGAGGGAAAACACACAAAAATTCTAGGACCTGCAAATGCAGATTTAGGGCTTACTTTTTCTATAAATTTTCTCAGCATAGCATGTGTAACATCAAAATCGGCAATAACTCCATCTTTAAGAGGTCTTATAGCCACTATATTTCCCGGCGTTCTTCCTATCATATCCTTGGCTTCATTGCCTATTGCCATGACCTTCTTAACGTCACTGTTTATAGCTACTACAGAAGGTTCCCTAAGTACTATTCCCTTTCCTTTAACATATATTAAAGTATTAGCTGTTCCAAGGTCAATTCCCATATCTCTTGACATTCCAAAAAATCCCATTTATATTTTCTCCTTTCAATCACTCAAAATTCCTTTTTCTTTTAAACTCACGTATATTCCCCCGCCTATTATCAAATGGTCAATTAACTTTATACCTAAAAGTTCACCACATTCTTTTAATCTATAAGTTACATTTATATCTTCACTGCTGGGTGATGGATCCCCAGAGGGATGATTATGACAAACTATTATAGAAGCAGCATTCTTTTTTATGGCATAAAAAAATACTTCTCTTGGATGGACTATGGAAGAATTTAAACTTCCAACAAATACATTCTTAATTCCCATAACTACATTCTTGGTGTTTAATATCATGACTTTGAGATATTCCTGCTTCAATTCTTTCATCTCTTCCATAACCAACATTGCTGCATCCTCAGGACTGCATATTTTATAATCACTGCCGCCCCTATAGGATCTAAATCTCTTTGACAGTTCCACCACCGCCATTATCTTAGCAGCTTTCGCTCTTCCAATACCACAAGTATCTGTGAGATCTTCCGTTGTAGAATTGAGAATCCCATTTAGTCCCCCGCTGTTTCTTATAATTCTATTACTCAAGGATATTATATTTTCTTTCTTGGATCCACATCCAAGTATTATAGCTAAAAGCTCTGCATTGGACAGCACTTCTGAGCCATATCTGAATAATCTTTCCCGTGGTCTTTCATTTTCTGGTAAATCCATAATTTTTAACATGTCTTTCATTTAAAAACTCCCTATTATAAATTTACCCCCATCCTACTTAACATATTATACAACTTATTTAAAGGTAATCCTACCACATTATAATAACATCCACAAATTTCCTCTACGAAAATTCCTCCATAACCCTGTATGCCATAGGATCCTGCCTTATCTATGTACTCTCCAGTTTTTAAATATTTTTCTATTTGCCTATCATCTATTTCAGAAAATTTTACAGTAGTACATACAAAATCGTTATAGATTTTATTTGAACTCTTGTCTATAACCGATATCCCTGAATATACTCTGTGTTCATTTCCACTTAAGGATTTTAACATATAAAAAGCCTCTTCGCCGCTGCTGGGTTTCCCCATTATCTTTCCATTAAAAAATACTACTGTATCACACCCTATTATAATTAAATCCCTATCTGTACATTTATCACATACATTTTTCGCCTTGCCCTCAGCTAATTTCATAACATATGAAGCACAGTCTTTATGAAATACAATAGAACTTTCATTAAAATCACTTACTATTACTTGAAAGCTCTTTACTAATCTTTTTAAAAGCTCTTTTCTCCTGCTAGAGGCTGAAGCCAATACAATTTTCAAGTTATCACTTCCTAATACCTTCTATATAATATTATAGCCATAATTATTCCTACTATAGTCATAATATTTATTTTAAAATCTACACCAAAAGTCACTGCCAAAACTTTAAGATTTAATACCAGTGGTTTAGGCATTCCAACCGAATAAGAGTCTTTAAGAAGGCTTAGAAAGTCCAAATTATTCCCAATTGCATCTCCAAGAACACTGCCCAATATAGCTCCCAGAAATATAAAAAGCCATAAAAGTCCTCTTTTTTTCCCTGCTTCTTTCACATAAAATCCCCTACCTTAATGATATATCTTATATAGTTTATCATTTAATAAATACATAAACAAGTAAATATATTATTGTTAAAAAAATTTTTTAAATTTAATATAAAAATGGCAGGTACTGGTATAAATATACCCTTACTAGCCATTGCCGATAATAACCATATTTAGAATATTTTAAACTTAATTAGAGCCTATTTTATTCAACTCATTAAATAAATAAACATAATTCTCATCATTATTATCCTTTGTTATTTCCTTAGGAAGTTTATTTATATATTCCTTCAATTCTTTTAAGATCGATTTATTCCTATAATTTCCTGCTTCTCCTTTTTCAATAGAAGAGCACCATCTTTTTAATTCTACAGTCTGTATTGATTTTACATCTTCTGAGGAAAGTTTATTCAGTATCTTCAAGTTTGCATCTATTATCTGAATTATCTCAGTATCACATATATCATCCTGTTTTATCGTAAACACCTTTGGGGAAGTTTCAATATTTTGTTCTCTAAGAGATTTCATAATTTTATCCGCATCATCTTCTGAAAAAATTCCTAAAAATACTCTTGTTTTACCCGATTCCGTGATACAAAATGGTATTCCATGTTTAGAAAGCACTTCTTTTTCTTTCTCCACATTATTTCTATCCTTGTAAATACCGCCCTGAACAGCTACAAATTTTACATCTTCATTTTTTAAAACTGAATTACTTTCATATTCACTTTCTGTCTTATTTTGGGATGTATTGGTATAACCCAGGTTAACCGGGTTCTTTACTATAATCTGGAATATAAAAGTTCCCAATATAAATGCTGACAAAAGTATTATAAATATAAAAATCACAAAAGTTTTAGTACTATTATCCTTTTTTAAATCGTATCGTGTGTACTTCATTTTTTTCACCCCTACTTTATGCTATTTATATATATTATTAGGGTGTAAAAAAAAATATTACCTTTAGCCATTAACTTTTCCCATAATTATCATATCCATATATCTATCATTTACATTGTAAAAATTTTTTACCATTCTAATTGTTTTAAATCCCATTTGCTTCCAAAAATTCAAATTTTCAATTTCGTTTTTAATTACTCTCGTAAAGAAAACAGTCGCATTATATTCTTTTGAAAAATAATTCATAAGTTCAATTATTATAAAGTCCCTCAAATCATCGTATATTTTATCCAGATAGAAAAACCATATCCAGAGTTCATTTTCAACTTTGAACTCAATCCTTCCCTTCAATATACCTGCTAATTTGTTATTTTTTTTTATCTTCAAAAAAAATTCACATTCACTTATATAGCTTTCCAAAAATCTTTCTGTAAGTTTATCTAGATCTGTCTCCTCTCTGGCAAAAGCATTTTTCATCTCCATCCATTTTTTTATCTCGATTAAATCCCGATGATGCACATTAGAAATTTCTATATCATCTCTAAGCATCATTTCAACATCAAGCATAGCTTCACCTCTTTTGTATATTAAATTATCAATTTTAGAATTCTATACAAGCAATCAAAACTCCTTTATTTCATATTCTTATCTTCTATAGCACTAATCAATAAGCAATATACAAAAATACAAATGTTCCATTTGATCCGCACGTTAACCATCAACTGGCAATCTTAGCTCCCTCTAAATCCGGTTCAAGTAGCATTATATTCCAATTATCTTCTAACTTATCTAAGAAATTCTTCATTGACTTCATAAATTCATCTACATTTTCATCCAGCACAGCCATAAGTGTAGATCCTGAACCACTTATAAATTCACCTATAGATCCCAGTTCTTTTGATCTTTTAAATATGGCCTCGGAATGTTTTATTAAATTTTTTCTATAAGGCTGATGCACCCTATCCCCAAAACATATCCTCAATTTATCAAATTCACTGTTATAAAGAGCACTTATAAGCATAGCAGATCTCGATATATTGAATATGCAATCTTCTTTTAAATAAGTAGCTGGCAGCACTTCTCTTGAGAGAGCTGTACTAACTTGAAAAGATGGTATCATAGCAACAAATTTCAATTTACTTGGAATGGTCACCTTAGAATACTTTATCTTCTCCCCTACCCTAAGAGATATAACCATTCCCCCCAGAGTAGCCGGCACTACATTATCCGGATGACCCTCTATTTCTGTGGCCAGATCAATTATATTCTCCAAACTCATCTTGTTTCCCATAATTGCATTAGCAGCCGATATTCCACCAACTATACAGGCAGAACTGCTTCCCAGGCCTCTACAAATAGGTATATCACATTTAATTACGTTTATTTTAAACCCCTCGTAGGGATATTTTTGTCTATTCATAGTTTCCGCTATACTTTTATATATGAGATTATCTTTAAAATCCTTCTCTAATTTCAAATCATTGTTGTATATTTCTGTGGGTCTGTCTATTTCCTCGACTTCAATTTCATTATATAACTTTAAAGCCATACCTAAAGTATCAAATCCAGGTCCCATGTTAGCAGTAGTTGCAGGTATTCTAACTCTTACCTTAGCCATTTCTTATATCACTCCTATCTATAAAAATTTATTATTTTGAGAAATACAATCTACTATTTATCTAGAACCAAAATTTTTTTTACTGATTTAACGCATTTTTTATCTCTTATTTTTTCAATATAATTATTCACAGCATTTTCATTATCTGAGATTACAAAAGCTACCACCTCATTTTTATTTCCTGAAAAATCATTAGATAAAATATAGCATTTTTTGAAATTTACAGGTAAGCTCTCTATAACATTCATCCTGTTATCTGTCTTTATTCGCATAAACCATTTACCCTTCAGCCCCCAGCTTCCATTTATCTTTGCTTTTTCTTTACCGAATACAATAGATTTTTCGTTCTTGTGTTCAATTATATCTGCTATGTCTCCAAAAACTGCACTGGCCGTTGGAAACATTCCAGCACCCTTTCCTGAAAACATCACATCTCCTACAGCATCACCTTCTACTAAAATTGCATTGTACTCATCCTCTATTTTTCCAAGTACCGAATCCTCTTTCACCATGACAGGCATAACAGATGCATATACATGATCATTGAAAACCTTACTGATACCCAGAAGCTTTATATTACATTTTTTTAACTTTGCATACCTAAAATCATCGCTGTCAATTTCTGTAATTCCTTCAATATTTATATCTTTCCAACTCACCCTTATATTATAGGCAATAGTGGACAAAATAGAGAGCTTTCTTGCAGCATCATAACCTTTTACATCTGATTCAGGATTTGCCTCTGCAAAGCCCAGTTTCTGTGCAAGTTCTAGTGCATTTTCATAGCTCATCCCATTATGGTTCATTTTGGATAGTATAAAATTCGTAGTACCATTTAATATGGATTTTATACTTTTTATTTGGTTTCCTACAAGACACTCATTTATCGACTTCAGTATGGGTATTCCCCCTCCTACACTTGCTTCAAAATGAATTGTAACTCCATTTTCCCTGGCCAGCCTCAGAAGTTCATATCCATATTCTGCAATTAAATCCTTGTTGGCTGTAACAACATGTTTTTTCATATTTAAGGCCCTTTTCACATATTCGTAGGATGGATCAAGTCCACCCATGGCTTCTACTACAATATCTACTTTTTCTTTAAAAATGTCATCTATATTTTCCGTTAAGAGTTCCCTGTTTTTATTATTTGCATGTCTTTCAAGATTTCTGACCAAAATTTTTGACAATACAAGTTCTTCGTTTAATTCAGTTTTAAATTTATCCTTATTTCTCAATATCAATTCAGCTACACCGCTGCCTACTACTCCATATCCCAGCATTGCTATATTTATCATTTAACAGCCTCCCTTTTATTTTAATAATCTAAATTGCTAAAGTATCAAATTATAGCTAAAAAAATAAAAACTCATTCCCTTCATGGGACGAGTTTTATCGTGTTTCCACCCAAATTAGCAGCAATGTCAAAAGAATGCAGAACATACATTCCCCTCTATATATGTTACATACATCAATAATAACTGTAAATACATGATACAATTAAATTACTGCCATCTCTAAAATCCTTAACGCAGACCTGCGGAAATATCTACTGTTTAAGCTTCAATATACAACTCAAAGGTGGTTTTCAACAACTCTCGCTTGAGGAATATTTCAGCCTATGAATTCCCCTCTCTAAAAACAGTTGATTGTTTACTCTTCCTTGTCATAGCTTTTTTATTTGAAATTAAATACTATATGTATAATTAAACACAATTATATTTCTATTCTACTGCGGCTAAATTAACTTTTATAACGTTCTTTAAATTCCTTATATCTTCCAACAATTCGTTGACCTCTACTTCTAATTTAGAAGCATCAAAAGTTATAGATACAGTAGCAGCATTATTGATAGGTATGTCCTGATTTATAGTGAGTATGTTACCTTTTTTTTGAGCTATTATATCAAGTATCTTAGACAAAGTACCTGCTTTATGGGCTAAAATCAATCCAATAGTTATCTTGTGACCAATTATGCCTTCAGATAATGTAAAAACTGCATCCTTATATTTATAATAAGTGCTCCTGCTTATACCAACTTTCTTTACTCCTTCTGATATATCTTTTACCTCTTTAGTTCTCAAGAGTTCCTTCACTTTTACCACCTTAGTAAATACATCAGGAAGTATTCTAGTATCAATTATGAGAAACTTAGCATTCATAAAATCCCGTCCTTGTTCGCAAATAAAATACACATGTACTTCACTTGAATATGTAAATTATAATATCACAATTTACATAAATAATCAACAATTTTCATAAAAAAATTTTGTAAAATATAAAAATGGCATTTTGCCATTTTTATATTTAATCCTCAAATATTATATACGGAACTGTAACTACAGCTATATTTCTTCTTCTAAGAAGCATGGTTCTGATAAACAATGCAGTTTGATTGTGAAGTATATTCCCCCACCATTTTGTAACCACAAGCTGGGCCAGAACCACTGTCACAGTATCTTTAGGTCCCGCTGCATATTCTTCCGACTCTATAAATTTGACCAAAGGCCCCAATATACTTCTATAAGGGGATCTTTTCACCACTATGGGTATATCTACATTATACTCGTGCCATTTTTTTAAAAGCTTTTTTGTAGCCTCATCATCTACTGACACGTGAAAAATTATTATATTGTCTGATATTGTTCTGGCGTAATTTAAGGCTTTTAAAAAAGACTTATTCAAAGTATCTATAGGTACTATTACATATCGCTTTTGTTTAGATATATCCACTTTTTCCTTAGGTCTCTCATTTAACGTAAGTTTCAACTGTCTGGCCACTTCAGAATAATGCCTCCTAACAGCTATCATAAGATAAACCAATGCAGGTATAAGTATGAATACAATCCATGCTCCATTTAAAAATCTAGTTATCCCCAGTATAACAGCTGTGGCAAAGGTAACAAGCGTACCTATACCATTTATGGCAGCCCTGCGGATCCAGCCTTTACTTTTGAGCCTTATCCATCTTTTAAACATTCCCGCCTGGGACAATGTAAAGGATATAAAAACTCCCACTGCATACAGTGGCATCAAATAGTGAGTATCTCCTTGAAACATAACAACCAGCATGGCTGAAACCAATCCAAGGGTTATGATTCCATTTGAATATCCAAGTCTTTTTCCCCTCTTGGCAAACTGCCTTGGAGCAAATCCATCCTTAGCTATAAAAGCCAGCAAAAGCGGAAGTCCTGCAAAGGCAGTATTGCTGGCCATTATGAGTATAATGGCAGTAGTCACTTGGACCAAATAAAACATAATATTGCCGCCAAATACCTGATGGGCGATTTGGGCAACTACAGTTACATCTGAATTAGGTACTGCATGGTAGAGAGTGGCAAGATAAGACACTCCTCCAAATATTACAAGCACCACCAATGCCAAAAGTTCTAAAACTCTCTTGGCATTTTTCTGTGAAGGTTCCTTAAAGCTGGGAATACCATTGCTCACTGCTTCTATTCCAGTAAGTGCCGTGCATCCTGAAGAAAAAGCCCTTAAAAACAAAAACACAGTTATATTAGAAACTGCTGTCGGTATTTTATACATGGGCTCAGGTACGTATCCCAACACCTTCACTTTAAATATTCCAAAAAATATCATAGACAATATCACAATCATAAATAAATAAGTGGGGGTACCGAATGCCTTTGCAGATTCCCTTATCCCCCTTAAATTACCTATGGTTATAATAAATATAAATAATAGGGTTATAGTAACCCTATAAGGTAATAGTACAGGCACTGCAGAGATTATAGCTGCTGTACCTGCAGATGTACTTACTGCTACGGTCAAAACATAGCCAATAGTTAAAGATGCTCCTGCTACAAGTCCAGGGATTGTTCCAAGATTGTCTTTTGCAACAATATAAGACCCCCCTCCTTGAGGATAAGCATCTATAGTTTGTCTATATGAAAGTGTGACCAAAATCATTAAAAACACAATGCAAAGTGCTGAATAAAACATGTATTTATATGACATTATACCTAAAACAGGTATTAGTACCCAGAGTATCTCTTCACCTGCATATGCGACTGAGGATATCGCATCGCTGGACAGTACTGGTAGTCCCCAAAATACATTGAATTTCTCGGATTTCAATTCATTGGTTTTTAAGCTTTTACCAATTAATAATCTTCCCAATTTAGATACCATTTTTTGCACCTCTAAAAGTAAATTTTACTTTAACTTTAGTATGGAATGATTATATATTATTATTCACTTTTATGACAGCTTTCTTTTTAAGATTTTAAGACTATTTTAAATAGAATTGGACAATCTACCTGTAAATATTTTATATTCTATATATTTTTTTAATTTATACTTCATCTTATTTAAATATTCATATATTTAAACAATTTAAAATACTTCGTGGACAATTAGAGTAAAAAATTGCAGGTATATAATATAAAATTTTCTGTACTAATATTCGAAAAATTTAATATTATTTAAAGCTCTGTGCCAGTTCATTCATATTGGAAACCAGTGACAGTACCTCCTGCAAACTTGCGCTGATCTGCTCAGCAGCTGATGCCTGATTTTCGTTTGCCTTTAGAGTATGATCTGAAACTTTAACTGTTTTTGAAACTGAATCCTGAATACTGGAATTAAGTTTTACAATATTCAAGGCTGTCTCTTTGGAACTATCTGAAAGCTTTCTTATTTCATCTGCTACTACACCAAAGCCCTTTCCATATTCCCCCGCTCTAGCAGCTTCAATAGCTGCATTAAGTCCAAGCATATTTGTCTGATCTGCAATGCTCTTTATATAGTTTATAATTTTGTGTATCTCTTCCGAAAGTTCCTTTATATTTTGTACTTCTCTATTTAAAGATTGCTGATCCTCTGACACACTTGAAGCAGATGAGGAAAGTTCCTCCACAGCTGCAGCTATCTGTTCTAGATTTTCATTTATATTTTGACTTAGGTTCTTTAACTGATATTGATTATATCCAAGTTTTGAAAGGATGTTTGAAATCATATAGAGTACATTTGCCGCAGCTTCTACTTTATCTCTTTCTACAATTTTAACTTTTCTAAGGGCTTTTATATATTCTTCCGGATCAACGCCTATCTCCTCCGCCATTTTTTTAAATTTATTTTCATCAGGTTTTTCAGTCAGGACCTGTCCTCCCAGCATGTTTCCAATAACCCTTCCCTTCAAAAGTATGGGGGCAGCAAAATCTACAAGACCAGCATGGCACTGATAAACAACAGGTCTTCCTTTTCTGTAGGATTCCATGCCGCCATTCTTGTCACATTCCTGGCATCTTTCATTTCCAATTCTACATCCCCTTGTCAACTTCATACAAAAATCTGTGAATTCACTTTCTTTTACTACGGGTTTACCTGTATCATCTGAAGCTATAGCAGCTACTCCTACACTTTTAGCAAAATTATCCTGAATCTTCTGTAAAAAATCAAGATCTATTATATCTCCTATCTCGACATCGTTTACATCTTCAAATAACTCTTCTTTACTATTCATACTCATATAAATATCCCCCTTTTTGTCCATTAATATTAACCCTAAAAATCAAGTGATTCTTAGATTCGGATAAAATTTATAAATTCCAGCAAATAAATACTTTACTGGAATTTAATAAGATAATCTACTCTTTTTTACAGAAGATATTGCAAAAGCTCCTTACTTGGCCTTGATATAACTGCTTTGTTAACCAGCATTCCACTTTCCAGAGCTGTATTTGATCCAACTGTAACCGCATTTTTAACTGCACTTACATCCCCTGTAAGGGTTATAAAAGCTTTCCCGCCTATACCCATGCCCAGCCTTACCTCTATGAGCTTTACATTGGCAGATTTAGCCGCTGCATCTGCCGCTATAATAGCAGAAGCTACTCCGAAAAATTCCATAACTCCCAGATCCTTCAATTCGTCAATTCCCGTGGCCTCACTAATTGCAGCAATCACCTGGGGATGTACATTGGGGAGCACCAATTTATCTACCACATACTGTGCCCCTATATTTTGCCCGCTTTGAACTGCCGATTTCACAGCTCCTACATTTCCTGTAATAAGTATCATATACTTTCCGGGGCAAATGGTTTTTGCTAAAAGCAGTTGTACCTCTCCACTCTTAATCATCACATCTGCCGTCTCAATTCCCCTGGCTATACTATTTAATTCTATTAAACCTATAGTTCTTATCATGGTATCACCTCAACTTGCATAGTCTTTATGACTACATTTTGACCTACTTCAATAACTTCACCGTCAACGCTGGCATGTACGTTTGAACCCATTTTACCCTCTTCTATTTTCCCAATCAGCTGTCCTTTTTCAATCTTATCTCCCGTTTTTACCACAGGAGAAGCCGGTGCTCCTATTCCCTGCTTTAATGGAATACTCACTTCTTCGGGACTTATTTCTTCCCCTTCTTCAATTTGCTGATCTACATATTTGTTCAATGCCAATCTTGATATCAACCTTTTTGTAGGTACTTTCCTGTAATCTCTGAGAACATGTCCTTCAAATATATTCGTAATATTTTTCCATTTTATACCTTTTTCTCTTAACTTTCCCTTAAAGTATACATTTATGCGTTTAGGAGACAGTCCCATTGGACAAGCATATAATTCGCAAATACCGCATTCACAACATATGAGTGCTTCCTTAAACAATTCATCATTATCCTCGCTCAACGCAACAGCTCTCATTATCTTATGAGGATGAATCGGATGTCCAATTAAAAATCTAGGACACATATCGGTACAATAATGACATTGTATGCAAGCTGATTTAGCCTGATTTTTCATATGTTTTATAGTCATCTTTTCTCTCTGAGCTAAATAGTGATCCGATGGAATTACAAGAACTGCACCATCTGTTTTGGTAATAACCCTATTTTCGAATGATTCTTCTGAAAGTAATTTTCCCATCATAGGTCCGCCCATTATAACCACATAATCATCTACGGTAGTTCCGCCGCATTTTTCAATGCACTCTTTAACCGATGTACCTATTGGAACTTTGATAATTGAAGGGTTATATACCTCTCCTATGACAGTTACAAATTTATATATAACTGGTTTATCCTGTATAGCTTCAAATATATTAAATACCGTTCCCACGTTTGATACCACTGCACCTACATTTAAAGGGATTCCTCCAGGAGGTATTGTTCTGCCCGTTACTTCATAAACAAGCGTCTGTTCATCTCCTGCAGGATAAAAAGCACTGCTTAAATGAAGTTCTACTTTAGAATTCAGCTTTTCTATGGATTCTCTAAGAGCACGGATTTCATCATAGTACTCTTCCTTTAAACCTATTACAATGTGTACAGCTTCAATTTTATCACCTATCTTCTCCGCTGTACTCACTATCTCATCGCTTTTATTTCTCATTAAATATTTATCTGATTGCAAAAGTGGCTCACATTCCAGACCATTTATTATAAAATACTCAACTTTACAATTTAGCTTGATATAAGTTGGAAATCCTGCTCCTCCAGCACCTATAATACCTGCTTCTTTAATCTTATTTAATAAATCCAACATTACACCTCTCTTTCCCCCAAGGATCCTAATATAGACTTATTTAAACTATTCTAAATGAATCCACCATAGAGCATCTTCTTATTCTAGTAAAGGAAACAGCATTCGTAAGCCCCTCACCTGTAGGTCCTGCTATAGTATAAGTTGTATAACCCTCTCCTCCAAAACCTATGCCTGCATAAGAAGGTGCATTTTTAACAAATATGGTAGTATCTATTTTTCTTGCCATTTCAGTCAAATTATCTATATTCTTGGAATGCATTATAGCGGTATGTCTGTTACCATGCTCATCTTCTACGGCCAGTTTTAATGCCTCTTTAAAATCTTTTGTTTTAACTATTGGCAGTATAGGCATCATCAATTCCAACTGTACAAATGGATGACGATTTTCAGTTCTGTAAATCAAACATTCCGTTTCATCCGAAGCTCTTTCACCTATGCTATCAAGAAGATATTTAGCACTTTTGCCAACAAAAGTTTTATTTATAGAATATTGGCCGGTTTTGCTATCCTGATTTAAAACCTTTCTAACCAATTTATCTGCCTGAGTATCGTTTATCTCATAAACCGCCCTATTTTCCTTCATATACTCAATAAGCTGTTCATATACATCCTCAACTACCAAAGCTTCTTTTTCTGCTATGCAAGGTAAATTGTTATCAAAACTGCACCCTGATATTATATCCTTGGCTGCTTTTTTAATATCTGCGGTTTCGTCAACTACAACAGGAGGGTTTCCTGCCCCAGCACCTATAGCTTTTTTACCTGAAGACAGTACCATTCTTACTATTCCAGGTCCACCTGTAGCAACAAGCATTCTTATTCTCTTATCCTTTAAAAGTACATTGGTATTTTCAAGTGAAGGTTTTGCAACAGCAGTGAGTAAATTGTCCGGTCCTCCTGCTTCCTTTATAGCTTTATTTAAAACTTTCATAGTTTCTATAGATGACTTAAATGCACCTGGATGTGGTGAAAATACCACCGTGTTTCCTCCTGCCAGCATGCATATTGCATTGCAGGCAACTGTAGCAGCAGGGTTAGTAGACGGAGTTATAGATCCTATCACTCCAAAAGCACCCCGTTCAACCAATGTAAGACCCTTATCGCCCGTATAAGCTTCAGTCTTCAGAATTTCTGTACCCTGGGTTTTTTCAGCCACCAGCTTTAATTTCAAATACTTATGATCGACTCTGCCCATTCCTGATTCTTTTACACAGAGATTAGCTATATTCATCGCATTTTCCAGCAGTGCTTTTTTCATAGAACTTATCAATTTTTCACGCTGTTCAAGAGTATATTTCTGATAAACCTTTTGAGCCTCATAAGCTGCTTCTATAGCTTCATCCATAGTCTTAAATACTCCATCGCTGACTTTCTCTTTAGTATCTTTTTCATTTAACTCTTTTAACACTTTTTCTATTATCAGGGATAAATCATTACCTTTTAATTCCATACTTTACTACCTCCTCAAAAACTTCTACTCCATATTTTGAAACGCTGGTATCTTCATCTACTGTACCCCCGCTTACTCCTATAGCTCCTACAATATGCCCATCTATTTTTAAAGGAAATCCCCCTGCAAAAGTTATTATGTTTTCATCGTTATTAAGCCCATAGAACTCTCCTCCTGGCAGTAATGCCTTATATAGTTCTCCTGTAGGGCTTTTAAGAGCTGCAGCCGTATATGCTTTTTTAAAAGCAACTTTCAAGCTTATTAAAAGAGAGTTATCCATTCGCTCCAGCAGTATCACATTACCGTCAAAATCTACAATACATATTACCATTGGTACACCTATATCATAAGATTTTTCTATGCATTTCCCGGCTATATATTCAGCAGTCTCCCTGTTAAGTACTGTATTTGTCAGCAAGTTTTTTTGGGGATTGCCTCTGCAGTCGATTTTCTCGCCACTGTTTAAGCTAGTTAGCTTCTCTTCTGTCTTTTTTAAAATATCCTTATAGTCGAAATACCTAGCTACAGCATATATAGCATCAGATAACCTATTTACATATTTTTGCAAGCTGTCATTTACTTCATAATGATTTCTGAGTTCTGATATATATCTTTCTGCCCTTCTCACATCTGTTCTAGCCACATCAAGATGAGCAGATTCCACAGTACCACCTGGTACTATAAATCCATTTTGTACAGGACGCATTCTATCCAGTTCATCTATAGTATCTTCTAAAAACACAACATCCTCCTCTTCTATCCTGGACCTATAATTTTTAGTTCCCAGCGATGCCAATTCTGCTGCAACCTCAAAGAGAGTTTTTTGTATTTTTAAAAGTTTGCCCTTTAAATTCTCATCTTCCATGCAAGCTCTAGCAAGACCAATAGATGAATTTGCCTCATCTATACTCCCGTAGGCCCACACTCTAAGATCATATTTGTTTGTTCTCTCTCCACCCACCAAACTGGTACTTCCCTTGTCACCAGTTTTAGTGTATATCTTCATACCAATCACCACCTAAAATGCCATTTTAAAAAAGGCAAATACATCAGTGTTTGTTCCACTCCACCTCATCTACAATCCCGACGATAGACGCATCTGCCGGTATATCACTTCCCGACTCGCTGGCATTCCTAGCTCCACTTCCCGTAACCACAATGACAATTTCATTAATTCCAGCTCCTACTGTATCTATAGCCACCACAGGTTCTCCTATTATATTTTCATTTTCATCTATTTTTTTTATAATAAGCAGTTTACTTCCAACCAATTTTTCATTTTTTTGAGTAGAAACAACATTTCCAACTACTTTAGCTAAATACATGCTCATCCCTCTTTCTTAAAATTCAGGTGATCAATAATATTTTATAACTATATTATTATTGTCCACATAATCTTTCGCCAGAGGAGTTATCAATGACCCTTGCTTTATATAAATTTCCCTTGAATTATCCATATTAGCTAAAATATCTTTCGCAGTTACAACATCGGATAATATTTTATTTTTTCCACAGGGTTTTGGTATATTATGGTCAGTTATATTTTTATCCTTAACCTCCGTATTGGATGCAGTCTTCTTTTCCTGACTACCTGCAGACGAATCATTTAAAAGGAGAAATTTGCTCTTTAAAGTTCCACCAAGCTGATCTCCCTCAATAAAATCAACTCCCAAGCTGGACAAATTATCTCTGTAGCTCAATATAAATCTATTATATGCTTCATTTCTACTTAATCCTAAACCTACATTCTTAGAATTCTGAGGATCAAAACTGTCTGATACAGCAATGATTTCCCTATCCATCATAAGAGCTTCGGCTATTCCCAAGGTAACCAAATTATCCTCTATGCCAACTGCACATTTTGCCAGTGTATTTCTAGTCATCACCGGTATCAAAACCAGATCATCTTCTCTCACTGCATTAGTCAGTTCTTCTTTACATTCTATCAGTTTTCCATTGAGAGCATCCACATATTTTTGTGGTATTACCCTTTTTGCAGATTCTGTCATTACTATATCGTACTGCAATATACTCATAGAGGCCAGCATCTCAAATATATCCTTTATATTTACCGCTCCTCCTGATATAAACAACAATATTCTCCTATTTAACATATTCATAATTTGGGCAACCATAGGCCTTAGCAAATCTTTTATATCCATTTATTCACCCCACTTATATAAGCTGACAGCTATACTTACTTCTTGATATCATTCATAGCTATTCCCATAGGCGTTACAAGAAGAGGATTATATGGCTTAATAGTTTCTATACCAGTATATTTTTTAAATATACTCTCTATATTTTTTAAACAACAAGTCCCCCCCACCAGGTATATAGTGCTCACATCATATCCTTCAATATTTTTCAATACTATATCCGCCATTTTTTCAATTACCGGTCTGACTAGAGCAAATACCTCATCATAATTTTCCTCGTTTATCTTATATTTTTCTGCCTCTTCATAATCCATATGAAGTGCTCCGGATACAACTAAGCTCAAATGATGTCCTCCTGTAGGTTCATCTGCTGAATGTACCACTTTGCCATCTTTTAATACTGATATTCCAGTAGTTCCTCCTCCTACATCCACTACTGCACCATCTCTTATCTTCAAAACATTAGAAGCTGCAGTGGGTTCATCTATTATATTGGTAACTATAAAATCAGCGGCCTCAACTACATTTGCAATAACCTTCGTATTTCCGGAACTTATTCCCGGTGGTATAGCTGTAGCAGCATATTCCAGCTTTCTATCTAAAACAACCTCTAGCTTTCCCTTTAATTTTCTAAGTATATTCACAGCATTCAAATATTCAACCACTATACCGTCCCTTACCACATTAGCGGAATACAGCTCCCCAGTAACAGGTCTATTATTTTCGTCCAGAACTGTTATCACAATATTAGAAGTCCCTAAATCCACCCCAACTTTTAAATTTTGATCTACATGAATCTTATTAGGACTTTTAAATGATTTCTCCATTTCCATAATAAATGAATTGGCCTGCTTTAACATATTAGTTTCCATCATTCTCTATCGCCTTTCCATGATTTTTATAGTGAATACACAGATTTCTCGGCTGTCCCTTTTTCCTAGGGCATTGAGGATCATGGCATATATTGCATACTTCCTTATTATCTTCTTCATTTTTCTTTTCCTTGGAGGAATCATCATTTTGAACTTTAACAGTCTGCTTCCTTTCAGGTACAGTTTCCTCAACTACGTCAGTGGAACCTTCCTCTTCAATTTCTTCACTCAGATTAGCTTCTTTCTGGATATCTCCATTTTTTTCATTCAAATGAGGTTTCTGTGAATTAGAATTTTCCAATTTTTCATTCTGTCCTATTTTTACTTGAGAATCTGTATCCTCATCCTCAGCTTTTTCACGTTTTTTTTCAAGCCCCACTGTTTCTTTTGATTCTATAATACTATCTAAATTTTCAGCAGGCCTTGGTATAACAAGAGTAGAATAGACACCGTTGACCTTACCTGCACTTACCTTTGCTGCGTTGATTGCAGCTTTAACCGCTCCCACATCTCCCTTTATCTTAATTGTTACAAGGCCTCTCCCTCTGGTCAGTTCGTAACCTATAAGAGTTACATTTGCTGATTTTACACAACTATCTGCAGCTTCTATTGCCGCAGCCATTCCAATAGTTTCAATAATACCAAGGGCCTCTCCATTCATAAAAATCCCTCCCTTGTTACATATGGAGTAACTACATAAAATTTTAGGAAATATTCAAATTAAAGTCCTTCAAAGCAGAAATAACCGCTGATTTTACCTGCTGACCCAATTGATTTTCATCTGTATCTTCAAAGGATTTAAAAGGCATTACTTTATAAAGTCTGGCAGCATTACAGCCAATTATCCTGGCTTTACGTTTTTCATAATAATCAAGCCTCATATCTATAAGAGGATGATTTTCTTTAAGCTTACTATAATGGAGTACTACTCTATCATTTTTCAATGCAATGGCTATTCCCATTCTAGATTCCTCAGAAACCTCATAAGCAATTTTAATTATTTCATCCTGGGTAAAATTCATATTTTTCAATTCATAGGGAATGCCCTCTTCTTCTAACCCGGCGAGAATCTCTTTTAAAAGAGATTCTGCAGGATTATCCAGGCATACATTTATACAAGGTCTATTTACACTTACATTATCAATCATATCAAACTACCTCTTTTATCCTCTGGATTTATCAGAATGTATACTCTGGTAATAGGCAATTACCAGACCTGTAGCTACTGCATTTCTAGGTCCCATAAGGCCCCGTATATTGCCGCTGCCGCATATTACTCCATAATGGGACAATTCATCGGATATCATTTCAGGTATTTCAAAATCCAGTGCAGATCCTCCCACAAGCACCACAAAGTCCACAGATCTTATATTATGATCAGGTGCTATATCCTTTAGAGCTCTTTTAATATTTGTTACAAATACTTTTTCTTTGGATTCTCTCCTGACCATTCTTATCTTCTCTATAGAATGCTTAGTCGGAATTGGGATCAGATCATTTTCACTTTTTACAATTACATTTCTCGCAAATAGAGAAGAATCCAGCTGATTTTGATAAAAACATACATTTCCATCTTCATATCTTATATTAAAAAGACTTTCAACTTTAGCCAGAGGATATCTCTTTATATCCTCTGCTAAACTCACGTCATCTAATCCCAACTCTGAATTTATCAGCATTGTAACCATCTGACCTGCTCCTGCATGATGAATGGATCTTATATTATCCTCTCCACTTATATAGGCTGAATCTGTAGAACCTCCTCCTATATCGAGTATTACCAATGGTTTATCCGTACCCGGAGTAGTAAGCGCTCCCCTAACTGCTACATTTGCCTCAACTCCGCCTATTATAACTTTTACCTTGGTTTCATTTTCCAATTTTTTAGCAATACTCTCCATAGGTAACCTGCTGGTTTTTACCATGGCTGCCAGTGCCACCGCATTTTCAAGGGAGAATTCACCGGCCACTCCCCCTTGAACTTTTTGAGGTATAAAGGTATCCACAGCTAAAATATCCTGAATTTTCACATTGTCTATACTCTGACTTGTAAGCTCGCTCATTACCTGTCTTACTCTTTCCAACATTCCGCCTACATTGGTTCCTGATTCACCTGTTACATCTTTAATAGGCCATAATTTTTCCAATTCATTCATTATCGTTTCTGAACCATTTTCTATTGGAATCTGCTCTTTTTGTTTTTCTCCCATAAGTATCAATTTTCCGGCAGGTATGACTCTCTCTTTCACATCTCCTTCAGGAGTCCTTATTACAACGGCGGATCTATTTCCAATCAGGGCCCTTGCTATTGGAATAACATGTTTGGTTTCCTCTGGCGAAAGTTTAAAAACTGTAGCCAGTCCATAGGGATTTGACAACACCTTTATAGTCCTTCCAAGAGATGCAACCTCTACTGCTGCCAACATTCCCATAGGAACTTTATCTATATAAGATACTTCATCTACAATAGGAATATGCTTTTTCAGTCTATTGTTTATTATGACCCCATCATCACCTTGTACTATGGCAGCAGTGATATCAATATTATTGTCAAAGGCCTCATTCAATCTATTTGCAGCAGTTTCAAAATCAACTTTTCTAGGAATTACACATATTACAGGCTCATTTGCTGACATGTTTTTCAGTTCATCTAAATATATGGTTTTTCCAACTCCTATTCCCATACCTCCAGGGGTATCCGGATTATGCCCTATCATGGTAGACTCTGTAATGATCGTTTCGGTTATAGTCTCCATAGCTACATCTCCAATAACCGGAGTTGCTTCATTTATACATATGACATCTAAATTTTCTATCTTTATATGTATATTTTGACAAGCATCTTCCAGAGCTCTCATTATTCCCGCCACATTATCCAGGGTCCCTTTAATTCCTGTAGTCCTGCCTATACTACTTGTTTTAAACTCTAATTTGTCTTCCACATCCGCGATTGCAACTTCAGTAGTGGAATTTCCTATATCAACTCCTGCTACAAATTTCATCATATCACCCGCCTAAGCTCTCAACATATTTCTCTTTTCATAAACTTCAGCTGCTTCTCTCACAAGTGAAGCATTTATCTTGGCACCGTAGTCATTTTCAAGTTCCTTAGCTATATCCAAAAGTTCCTGTTTTGTCGATCTATGAGGTCTCATTGCTCCATATATTTCAAGAACCCTGGCATCTGGAACTTTTGTGAGTTCAGCTGCTCTTTTAAGATTTTGTGCGAACTGTTTTCTTCCAACTGATTCCGCTATCTGAGCTTGATACAGAAGCACTTCTGGAGTTATCTTTATATCATCTGGAGTTATCTTTCCATTTAAAACATTCTCTATATTTATATCATTTATGTTTTTACCTGTTTTGGTCTTTACAAGATCAGGTCTTTTCTTGCTCAACGGATAATCATTTTCTGCATTTAAAGTATTCCCGGTAGAACAAGAAGATGAATTGTTTTGAGCCGTTTTGTTTCCAGCTCCATCAGAACCTATATTTTTTAAAACTTCATTAACTATCTGTTCTATCAAATCATTATTAGCCATAATTTTCACCCCTATTCAAAACTTACTTTTAGTTCGACAGGTTTAGCACTTCTATTCACATGCTCAGTTTCCTTTATGTGAAGTATTGCAGCTTTTGCCTGATATTTCGGTCGTGCCATCTGATCATTTACAACTGGTACTGGATCTGGAGACTCACCTTTAGCATATCTGGCTGCATTTTTGCCTATTGCCCTAAAAGTCTTCTTGTCAATCAACGGTGCCTGTGAAAACAACTCCAGGTTATTTAATGGATCCAAATCTTTTTGATGAATAACCGTGGTGCCCTTTGACTGTATTCCTATGCCAACACCTGAGCCACTTAACTTAGCTGCAGCATGAGCTATAAAAGCCACATCAGAGGTATTTAAAACCCTTATAAGCCTGTAGGAAATCCCCTCTTCTTCTATGCCTGCAAGAATTTCTCTCAGGACTTCATTGTGAGGTATTCCTATTATAGTTTCAGTTTGGTATAATCCAAAAGCCGGCGCCAATCCCACTACTACTTCATCACTCTTCTTACCCCGTTGTGCAGGACCTATTTCCTCTATTTTCATGTTTCCCACTTTGGAGGCTGGAGCATCGCCGCCTGCAGAAGTACTGTTATGAGATCCACCAGATTGCAATTGCTCTAAAACTTTCTGCACTATAGACTCTATTAATTCCTCGTTAGATACTGAATTTACCATATTCCAATCCCTCTCTTTCTTACATTTTTTCAGGATCTAGAGCAAATGTTATGTCTTTCAATTTATTCCATCTTTCTCCCTCTACTCTATAACCGGTTCCAGGTCCCATATAGTCATTTTTATCATTGACAGCACTTATAACATTGAATTTATTATCAAATATTGAAGATGCATGCAGATAATCTCCCGCTATCCTCTGTCTCAATATATTGAGGACATTTTCAGCTACATCTTTAAAACCGCCCTTATAAAGTCCCTTTACTATATCCAATCCAGTTACTCCTCGGGACAATAATTCCTGAGCTGCCTTCAGATCTTCCACTACATTTCTAGCTGGCATATCCTTGCTTCCATGGGCATAGGTTGCAGCTTCAACTTCCTCATCGGTTATAGCAGGGAGCCCAAGCTCTTTAAACAGTGCCTGCATTGCTCTAGCTGCCTTATTCCTAGCTGCCACTACATCTTCTTCTTTTACCGGCTGAAGTCCTCCATCAACTTTAAGGTCTCTCTGAAGCACTATCCAATCATCATAATCCTCCGCATCCCAGTTGGAACCTGCAAACATGTTGTCGTAGTTTGGAGTTGAACTATAACCGGAACATATAAAGTCAGTTCCTGGTAAGAACTGCATCATTGTCCTTGCAGTTTTTCTAATATCTGAATGTGTGAAAGTCTGGTCATTACTTGAAGCAACTTCAAGATCCAGCATTTCAGTTATAAGATTTTCACCCAATACTGCCCTTATTCCTCCTGGTACTGCTGCTGGAACACCTATACAGCTGACTGAACCATTCTGAAGGCCTTGAACTCCGGCACCCTTTGTTATCATTATGCATCTTGCTTCCAGATAGAGCATGGATTTTCCTTCTGCATAACCCATCTGAACTTCAGAACCGGTTCCAGAAGTAAACCTCATTTTAAGTCCCCTTGAAGCATAAGCCGATGCAAGAAAAGCTTTTGAATATGGAGTATCATCACCATCTACAAATACATTTTCCGTACCGTATACGGATATTGTTTCTGCATAAGCCGTATATCCAAGCATACCCAATCTAAGCTCTGTAGCTTCCTCCAACGAGCACTGTGTCAACACTCCAGGTCTTCCTGTCTGTGCTCCCACCAGAATTCCAATTGCATTGAATGGTGCATATCTCACTATACCTACGGTAGTTTCCATTTCCGCAAAGCCCCTGATACCTGATTCAGCAGCATCTGCTGCAATCTGTACCGGATTATCCCGCACATTGGTAACATGTGCCTGGTTGGCAGGTGTTTTCCTTGCCCTCATCTTCTGAAGAGCCATCATCATTTCAACTACATTTAATTTATCAACTACTTCCACCAATTTTGCCGCAGTAAGTGAAGTTGTTATCTTTATTATTTCATCTCTCGAAACATTTATATCAACCAGCATTCTTGCAATATCAGTTGAATCCAGTGCCATGGCTTTTTCGGTATTCTCTAGATTTATTGAATGATCTGCTAAAAAAGTGTCTATAAAATCAAACTCTTCCCTCTTTTTTCCATCCATTTCGACTACTTTTCCATTCTCCAATTTAATACTTGGAGCTGGATCACTTGGACTTCCTATTGCTATAAGCCCAACTTCCGGCCATTCTTTAACATACCCATCTTGATGAATCGGTCTTTTCTCTAATACTTCAAATCTCTTGGATCTTTTCATTAACTAGAACCCTCCTTAAAACATATTAAACCCTTTAAATTTTTAAATATAAGGTTTACCAGTAGTAGACACAGGATTCTGTCCCATTGATCTTGCTATAGATAACCCCACTTCTCTAGCGGCAACTACCGATTGTCTTACAGCACCTGAATCTCCAGTTATAGTTATGATAACCTCATTTGTATAGGAAGTCCCTCCATTTCCAGGACTTGCATAACTTACCAGGTCAACGTTTGCAGTTTTGAGCGCTTTATCTGCCATTACCACTCCCAATCCTGCCGGAGCCCCTACTATTATGCCAAAAGATTTTCCTATTGGAGCACCAAAGGCCTTGTTCAATGCATAGCTTGCCCTGGCAGTGTAGTGAAGTTCCACATGGCCTGCATCAAATCCATAAACATCTCCAAAGGTTCTGTTCGTATCCCTAAGTGCAACTTCCACTGCCCTTCTCGAATCCGATACATCCTCTGAAGCCAATATGATCAAGGCACCATGTCCTGCACCGCCTTTAGTATCCCTTGGAAGTTCGATACTTACAACTTCCGTATTAGTAGCTTTTACAGCCTCATCTGCAGCCATTATCTGTGGACCTGCCCCTGTTCTGTCACTTATGATTCCTATAGAACGATATTTCTTGTCAATACCCATTTTTTCATGTAACATACTGTCAACATTTGCAATTACCAGTCCAACTGTATCCCCATAGTTTGATGTTCCAACATACTCAGTTATTGGTGATGGTGCACTCATTGAATCTACCTCCCTCTCATTATCTATTTTATTTTCTTTTCGAATATCATTATTTTGCCTTTGCATTAAATTTTCAGATGAGGATTTTATAATTTTATTCAGCTGTTCTTGATCAAAATTTTTCAAATCCACCTTTTTTCTTATTTCATCTAAAACCTTCTCTATTAACTCATTATCCATCATATCTACCCCTAATCAATTATTCTGAAATTTTAGGTAATATTTTTTCCACGTCTGTATGAGGTCTTGGAATAACATGTATTGATACAACCTCTCCTACTCTCTTAGCTGAAGCTGCACCGGCATCTGTAGCTGCTTTCACTGCGCCTACATCACCTCTTACCATAACAGTTACAAGCCCTGAACCAATTTTTTCATAGCCTATAAGAACTACGTTTGCTGCTTTTACCATTGAATCGGCAGCTTCTATTGCTCCTACCAATCCTCTTGTTTCTATCATTCCCAATGCTTCCTGTCCCATAGGAACACCTCCATATAAATAATATTAATTCTTAAAATTAATTTTACATTACTTTCGCATACTTATTTTGCAAATTATTGATTAATTTAATACATATATTAACTAATTTAATTTGCACTTTTTATATCTATTTATGTACTTTTTTTACATTTGGATTTGATAAATTTATATTTCAGGTTATAATTATATATAAATACAGCTTCTGTATGATTTGAATATTTTCAATTGTCTAAAGATATGATAATATGAATTTATATATTGAATTTATTTATAAAAAATCTGTTTTACATTATGAGGTGTTTATATGGATGATTTAGAGCACTATACATTGGATAAACTTATAGATGTAGGTTCTCTGCAGGACATACAAGACAAGTATTCTAAATTGACAAATCTATCTACCATAACTGTAAATAGAAATGGCGTTCCCCTTATTAAGCCCAGTAATTTTTCAAAATTTTGCAACCTCATCCGAACCTCAAAGGAAGGCTACAGGAGATGCATAAATTGCGATGCCATGGGAGGAATAAAATCTTCTAAATTAAAAAAGCCCATTATCTATCGCTGCCATACGGGACTTACAGATTTCTCTTCCCCTATAATTGTGAATAATGTTCACATTGGATCAATGCTTTGTGGACAAGTATCCATAAAGGAAAATGATACAAGAAATTCAATTAACTTAAAAAAGATTTCTAAAGAATTGTATCTGCCATTGGATAAGTTAGAAACTGCTCTGAAAGAAATAAATATAGTAGCTTACGAAAAGATAAAAAATTCAGCTGATTTTATGTATATGTTTGCAAATCTCATTGCCAAAATGGGAGTTGCCAACATCACTCATTCTAAGCTGTTACAGGAAACCAAGGAAAAAATGAAGTTTCAGCAATTAGCCAGGGATATTCAAATAAAATCCATTCAATCTCAAATCAACCCTCACTTTCTATTTAACACATTGAATACCATGGCCAGCATGTCACTCTTAGAAAGTTCTAACAACACTGTAGAACTCATATATGCACTGTCTGATATATTGAGATATAGTTTAAGAAATTCTGATAAGATGGTAAATATATCTATTGAAATAGACAATATAAAAAAATATCTGTACATCCAATCTGTAAGATTTAAAGATAAATTAAGTTATAAAATAAATATCTCGGACAATGTGTTGAATTGTAAAATTCCCGCCATGACCCTGCAGCCCATAGTAGAAAATGCCGTCATACACGGTATAGAACCCAAAAAAGAATTTGGAAAAGTTTATATAGATTCAGAAACTGTAGCGGGAAACTATGTAATTTTCAAAATTCAAGATAATGGGGTGGGAATAGAAGCTGCAAAATTAAGATCTCTGAAAGATAAAATGAATTCTTCAAGTAGAGATGATTCAAATATCAGTATAGGGATCCAAATAGTTCAGGATAGAATAAAATACTATTTTGGAGCACAATACGGAATTGACATTAAAAGCTCACCTAATGTGGGAACAACAGTTTATATTAAAATTCCACTAGTACATTAAAATTTAGCGGAGGTGATTATATCAATGTATAGATTGCTAATTGCGGATGACGAAACATTAGAGCGTCAAGCTATGAGACTTGTATTAAGAAAATCCTTCAAAAATCTAGATATTGTTGAAGATGCTAAGACTGGAAGTGAAGCTATACTATTTGCCAAAAAATATAACCCTCACATAATTATAATGGACATAAAAATGCCTGAAAAAAATGGACTTGAAGCCCAAGAGGAAATATCTAAGTTTCTTCCAAACGTAAAAACTATTATACTGACTGCTTATGATGACTTCAACTTTGCCCAAAATGCCATAAAGCTTGGAGTAAAAGATTATATTTTAAAGCCGGCAAAACCTTCAGAAGTAAAGGATTCCATAAATAAAATATTATTTTTACTTAAAAAAAGAGATAAGAACTTTACAACTCTAAACAACAATAAAATTGATTCTGATAAAAATATAATTCATACTGCCATAGATTTTATAAATAAGAATTTTAATAAAAATATAAGTTTGGAATCTGCTGCTGAAGAAGTACATCTAAGTCCTCAGTATTTTAGCAGATATTTTAAATACAATACAGGTATAAATTTTATAGATTATCTATCCAAAATCCGTCTGAAAGAATCAAAACGCCTTTTAACTACTACAGACAAGAGTATAAGAAATATAGCTCTTAGTGTAGGATATATAGATCCGGCATACTTTAGCAAAGTTTTTACCAAATATGAAGGACTGTCTCCCAATAAATATAGAACCTTCAAAAAAAGCATACACGTCAATTCAACTTATATGAATTTAGATGATGTAGAGGAAAAAGCATCACATGTATACAAAATTGAGAATATGGTAAAACAGATAAATGAATTCACTTTAACTTCACCCTATAACAGAATTTCAGAATTAAATAATATAAGAATTTTTGATGCGCCATTAATAGGAGTCGCTCAAGCCCGGGATCCATTATTTTTAAAATTAAAGGACAGTACAGTGGTAGATCCCAGACACTTAACCCCTAAAGAGTGGATGCCTGAAGCAAAATCAGTTATATCCTATTTTCTGCCTTTTTCATCTGCTATTAGAAACTTATTTAAAAACAAAAACTCTGTTTCTTCACTAAAGTGGACTTATGAAAAAATCGAAAATATGTCCTTTGTCAATACGCTCTGTAAATTTATATCCAAAAACATAGGAGAAATGGGAGGAATTTCGGTCATTCCCTCAATAAGTCCAAGATTTACAGTGAAAAACTATAAAAGCAATTGGTCAGAAAAACATATAGCATTTATATCCGGACTGGGAACTCTCAGTTTGAATAAAACTCTCATAACTAAACGCGGTTGTGCAGGAAGGCTTGGAAGTATAATTGTAAGTATACCTTATAAAGCCACCAAAAGGGCTTATAGTGGAGTTTACGATTACTGCAATTCCTGCGGAAGCTGCATCCAAATCTGCCCGCATCACGTTATTGGCAGATACAATAAGGGAAATATATCCTGTACCAATTTTTTATGTCAGAAATGCCAGCTGTCAATGCCCTGCGAATACAAAATTCCCTTAGAAGCCAGGAAAAAAATAGCAAGATAATTATCCAGTGATTCCTGAATTCAGGTGGAGTTTACCCTAAAGAATGTTTTCTTCACCTGAACTCCAGGAAAATTTATTTTGTAAGATCATTTTTTATTGTATGAATTCAAATCTATACCGTACTTATTTATCTTTCTATATATAGTAGCTTTACCTATCTTCAATAATTCAGATGCCTTCATGGCATTACCGCTGCAATACTTAAGGGCATTTCTAATGCACTTCTCCTCTACAATTTCCAGAGGTAAAACTTTATTTGATGGATCATCAACTGCTTTCATGTCACTTTTTGTGCTTTTTTCCATAAAATATCTTGAAGTTATCATATTGCCTTCACAAAGATAATAGGATCTCTCTACTATATTCCTGAGTTCCCTTATATTCCCTTCAAAACCATGCTGATTTAATTTTTCCACATAGGAAGAATCTATATACTTGGGCTCAGAGGGGTTTTTGATATTCAATCTATTTACAAAGTGCTGTGCTAAAAGTTCTATATCTTCTTTTCTGTCCTTTAGAGGTAAGAGGTGAATGCTCATCACATTAAGCCTGTAATACAGATCGCCTCTAAAATTTTTATTTGCTATTTCGTCCTTAAGTACTCTGTTTGTAGCTGCAATTACTCTTACATCTATAGGCTTTTCATAATTCCCCCCCACTCTCACTATTTTGAGATTGTCCAAAACCCTCAAGAGTTTGGATTGAATATCCAGGGGAAGTTCACCCACTTCATCCAAAAATATAGTTCCTCCATCTGCCAGTTCAAATTTACCAGGATTTCCTCCTCTTGATGCTCCAGTAAAGGCTCCTTTTTCATATCCAAATAATTCACTTTCCACCAGTTCTCTGGGTATGGCTGCACAATTTACAGCCACAAAGGGTCCCCCATTTCTACTGCTGTAGTTATGAATGGATTGTGCAAATACCTCTTTTCCCGTACCGCTTTTGCCTTCTATAAGTATATTGCAGTTCGTTTTGGCTGCTCTTTTAGCCAGCTTTATAATGGCTTTGACATTCTCACTTCTTGTAATTACATCATCAAAGGTAAAAGATGCCTTATATCCCACTACATTGTTTACCATTCTATGGAGCTTCCTGGTGTCCCTAATGGCAAGCACCAATCCTATTATTCTCCCCCGTAATTTCACAGGAACCAAATTTACAACACACCTTATTCTACTCCCATTTATATAAAAATTACAATCCTGTGAAAATTTGCTTTCTCCCGTAAGCACCACAGATTTTAACACATCATCCCTCAGTATTTCATTCAGGTAAGTTGTATATATAGCTTCTTCTTTTATGCCCAATATTTTAACAGCTGTAACATTAACTTTTTTTATTAAAAGATTCTCATCTGTAATTATGAGTCCATCATAGCAGCAATCAAAAATTGCCTGAAGTATAAAAGAGGATATATCGTATTCTAATATACTGTCCATATCAATTCTGCACATGTTACTTTCCTCTTGAATAAAATCGAAATTCTCCACCGTCTTATTCTCTCCTTTAAATATTTCAAGTGTAGTATTTATTTAAAGTATATCATATTTTAAGATTGAATAAAATAAAAGCAGTATCAATATGATAAATATGTTTTTTATAATATCATATTGATACTGCTTTTTATCATTATGATATTAAACTTAAAACCTACCTCATCTGCAGCCATTTTACAGCTGGCATAAAAATTGCTGTATAATATCAATGAATATACGTTTGAAAAACATTTTAATAGTTCTAGACTTAAAGACCTAAAAACTCAAGATTATTTCTAAGTAAAATGTTAAAGTACAGTTCAAAACTGTACTTTAACATTTTACTTTAAACTTTTAGCCAACCCTGCACTCATTTGCGGATTTCTTTTTTACAATATTTCCACTGTCATCATAAGTTACCAATTGAAGAGCCTGTGTTGGGCAAACTTCTATACAGGCCGGGCCATTTTTTCTTCCCCTACACAGATCACATTTATTTGCCACTATCTTATCTTTCTCCTCCTGTACGGCTTTGTCTTCACTTACTACCCTAAATCTGTTTTTTAGTGTTTTTTCTCCCTCTTCATATTCTGTAACCAACTCTATAGCTCCGTAAGGGCAAGCTATAAGACAGCTTTTACATCCTATACACATATTTTTATTCACAAACACAAGTCCCTCTTCATTACTAATTGCATTTACAGGACATACCCTTAAACACGGAGAGTCCTCACACTGTCTGCACTGTACCGGTACACTTACCTTAGCATTTTTTATTACATTCAACCGCGGGTTAAAATTTATCTTTGAAATACTGACATTAAAAAAATCTTCTCCCGAATGTTCAATGGCACAGGCAGCCTCGCAAGTCCTGCATCCTATACATTTATTTGGATCAGCCATTACAAAGCAATTCTTCATTTTTTTAATTCTCCCTTTTTCTAGACTTGTATTCTGTATGCAGCAATTCATGAGATCTATAACCCAGAGGCTCCTCTAAAAAATCTTTATATAATTTCTTTATTGCAGGGTTTTCATGTGATTTTCTAAATTTTAGCTTTGAATCATGCACATACAAACCTTCTTTTCTTTTATTATAAGCATTTTCCCTGTCGGATTCAAATATTACCTTAGGCTGGCCGCCTCCACTTATACATCCTTGAGGACATGTCATAACTTCTATAAAATGGATATGACATCTTCCATTTTTTACACTCTCCATCACTTCTTTTACATGTTTTAAGCCGGAAACAACTGCCACTTTCAGCTTAAAATCGCCTAAATCCACCTGGGCTACCCTGAATCCTTCACCGCCTCTGACCATAGTCAGATCTATTTTAGGTATAGGTTTTTTAGTGTAGAGTTCATATCCCGTCCTAAGTGCTGCCTCCATAACCCCACCTGTAGAACCAAATATAGTTCCAGCTCCAGTATATACTCCAAGCGGTGCATCAAACTCTTCTTCCTGCAGCTCATTGAAGTCAATATGGGCATCTTTTATCAAATATGCCAGTTCTCTGGTAGTTACTGCTACATCCACATCTCTATATCCACTATCCTGCATCTCATCTCTTTCACACTCAAATTCCTTACAGGTGCACGGCATTACAGATACCGTATAAATCCTGGCAGGATTAACATCGTCAACTTTTGCTCCATATGTTTTAAAAATAGCTCCTGCCATCTGTTGAGGTGATTTACAACTTGAAAGATGAGGAAGGAGTTCAGGATAAGTCTGCTCCATATACTTCACCCAGGCAGGACAACAGGATGTAAACATAGGAAGTACACCTCTTTCCGTTATCCTCTGCAAAAGTTCACTGCCCTCTTCCATTATAGTAAGATCTGCTCCAAAATTAGTATCATATACCCTATCAAATCCAAGTTTTCTCAGTGCGGCTGCCATCTTTCCAGGAGTCAAAGATCCAAGAGGCAATCCAAAATCCTCTCCCAGAGCAACTCTTACTGAAGGAGCACATTCTACAATTTTGAACACGTCCCTGTTTTTCAATATATCCTTAATTCTTTTTACTTGACTTACATTATATGCCGCAAAAAGCGGTTCATTGACATCTTCCAATAGCCCTCTGTCAAATAACCTTTTACTCATAGGAGTAGGAACTTCATCATATACGGACTCATAACCCTTGCACATCTGAATGCATTGTCCACACATTATGCATTTATCTTTGTTTATGAACTGTGGTTTACCCTCCTCTCCCTCTATGGCATCCACCGGACACACCTCTGCACACCTTCTGCAACCTGTACACAATTCTTTATCTATATTTATAATAGGAATACCTGTGAGCATATAAAACATTCCCTTCTTTCCCTAAATTTTAATAACTACCTATCAAACATCTCCATTTACTTCAAGCAGCTCCAATGCAGCCTTTACACTGCGGTCCTTCTTACTCTCCCTTGGATCCACTACTCTAAGAGCATCTTCAGGACATTCTCTGACACAGGCTGGCTCTCCGCCTTCCTCTTTGCATAAATCACATTTATAGGCTGCAACTTTAATTTTAACTCCAATTCCTCCTGTAACTATTTTGCTTTCAATTCTCGGCAGTAAATTTACCGCCCCCACCGGGCACACCAACGCACAGGTATTACATCCTATACACTTTTTCCCGTTTACAATTATACTCCCATTCTTTTCAACTATAGCCCCTACTGGACAGGAATTTGCACAGGGAGCATCCTCACAATGCCTACACTGTATCGGCATAACCGTTCCCTTATTCTGCACTAGAAATCTTCTCGGAGTTACAACACCATTCATAGTTCCAATAGTACGTCCTTGATTATTTTTCTCTCTATGCTTTGCAGCACAGGCAATTTCACAGGCTCTACATCCTATACATTTATCAGGATCTACTATTACAAAGGAATTAAGATCTGGTTTCATTTGACTTCACCCACCTTTCATTCATTTAAAACTTAACGTGTAAAATACCATTCACAATTAAAATATATTATAAAAGACAAGCTATTAGCAGGACAAATCCACACTTTATACCGTTTCAAATATATCCTTTATATCCTTAGCGGCAATTTTCTTTTTACAGGTGCTGCATAAGAGTTTTTCAGGCGGATTCATATTTAATCTGCTATAAGCATATTTTACATGTTCTTCTGTTGCAAAATATTTTCCACACAGATCACATTTTACCATTTTAAACTTCTTGCCCCATATTTTTCTCTCTCCATCCCAGTCCACCACTTTTATTGCATTTGTAGGACACACATTTGCACAGGAAGCACAACCTATACAATCAGGTGAGGGGTCTCCATAAGGAGTGGATACTTTTTTATATATTCCTCGATTGACTGTGGATATGGCACCGGCTCCAAGTTCTTTGCAGGCTCTAGCACAGAGTCCGCATAAAATACAATTTTCCTCCATGTCCAGTTTAAACCTCTTCACTCTTTTCTGTTCAACTTCAAAAGCCCTGGCAAGTTCTGCCACTTCTTTATTGGCAGGACACCTCGCCTGAAGCAGCATGACTATATTTTTTCTCATCCTTCTTATCTTATACGAATTAGTCACGACCTCTACTTCCTTACTTATAGGAAATATACAGGAAGTTACAACTTTAGAACGCCCTCTGTCTATTACCTCTACTATACAAAGCCTACAACTGGCAAGTCCCGGAAGTGCATCACTGTGACATAAGGTAGGTATATATATATTATTTCTTCTGGCCACTTCCAATATAAATTCTCCAGGTTCAGCTTCGCATATTTTACCATCTATCGTAATCTTCATATTTGCCTCCTCCTTATAGAACTTTGACAGCGTCAAATCTGCACATATTAATACAGTTGCCGCATCTCAGACATTTATCAGCATCTATTTTATGAACTTTCTTCACCTCTCCCGTAATACATTCAGCAGGACAATTTTTCCTGCAGACATCGCATCCTACACATTTATCTTCATCTATGCCAAACGTGGTAAGTTTTTTACAAACTCCTGCCCTACATCTCTTATTTCTTATATGTTCCTCAAATTCATCTCTGAAATACCTAATAGAGGCTATTACAGGGTTAGGTGCACTTTTCCCGAGACTGCACAATGATGCCTGACTGGTCATAGAAGATATTTCAAGAAGTTCCTCTATATCTCCTTCCTTGCCCTTGCCATCGCATATATCTGTCAATATCTCCAGCATCCTCTTTACTCCCTCTCTGCAGGGTACACATTTCCCGCAGGATTCCTCTGCTAAAAAGCTCAGGTAATACCTGGTTACATCTACCATACAAGTTCTGTCATCCATTACGATCATTCCACCCGAACCCATCATAGAATCTGCCTTCACCAAAGTATCATAGTCAACTTTTAGATCCAGGTATTCTTCCGGCAGACACCCTCCAGAAGGTCCCCCTATTTGGACAGCTTTAAACTTCCTGTCATTTAAAACTCCTCCGCCTATATCAAATATTATCTCTCTCAATGTAGTTCCCATAGGCACTTCCACAAGGCCGGTATTTTTAACTTTTCCAACCAATGAAAACACCTTCGTTCCCTTGCTCTTTTCCATAGTACCTATAGAATGATACCAGTCTCCACCTTTTTCAACTATTATAGGAACATTTGCCCAGGTTTCTACATTATTTAAGACAGTTGGCTGTCCCCAAAGGCCTTTTTCAGTGGTGTGTATATATTTGGCCCTGGGCTCACCCACTTTTCCCTCTATAGACGACATGAGAGCAGTCGACTCACCGCATACAAATGCTCCTCCACCCCTTACTATCTGTATATCAAAGGAAAAATCACTTCCAAGTATACCTTTACCAAGCAAATTTTCTCTTCTCGCCGCATCTATGGCCTTCTGCATATTCTCTACAGCAAGCCCATATTCATCTCTTATATAGGCAAATCCATTGGTTCCCCCTACTGCGTAGGCACAGAGAATCATACCTTCTATTACACTGTTTGGATCTCCTTCCATTATGCTTCTGTCCATAAAAGCCCCTGGATCCCCTTCATCACCGTTACAGACTACATATTTAGGTGTAGTGTCAATATCAGCGGCAGTTTTCCATTTACGTCCTGTGGGAAATCCCGCTCCTCCTCTTCCTCGAAGTCCTGATTTTGATATCTCCTCAAGCACCTGTTCGGGTTTCATGGTATTGATAGCTTTCTTTAGAGCTCTATAACCTCCTCTTTCAACGTAATCTTCAATACTAGTAGGATCTATTTCTCCCACATTTCTAAGAGCAATTTTATTCTGTCTTTTGCAAAACTCACTTTCCTTGTGATTTCTGAGCCTTTTTTTAGTGGAAGTTTCAAAATAAAGCAGCTTATCTATAATCTCACCATTGACAAGAGTTTTCTCAACAACATTTCCTACATCCCCAACTTTAACTTTAAAATACGCAATATCGTCTGGATATATTTTAAGCACAGGACCTTTTTCACATAATCCATCACATCCCGTAGCCTTAAGCACAACATCTATATTTGAATTTTCATTCAATTTGGCTATCTGTGATTTAAGCTCTTTATATACCTCCATACTTCCCTTAGCTAAACAACCTGTACCACAACACACATTGACAATCTTTTTATCACCCATTATTTCCCACCCCTATACTCACTGAGAATTTCACGGACCGACTTTGGAGTCAGATTTCCATAATACTTTTCATTTATCATCATTACAGGTGCTATAGCACAGCAGCCTATACAGTTGACTGTATTTATAGAAAATTTTAAGTCTTTGGTAGTTTCCCCTGGTTTAATTCCTATTGCTTTTTCAAGTTCGTCCATCACAATCATGGATCCTGCAACATGACAGGCCGTTCCATCACATACTGTTATTATATTTTCTCCCTTTGGAGTGAGACTCAAAGCTTTATAAAAAGTAGCCATACCATATAACCTACTAAGAGGAGTCTCCAGATATACAGCCAGGTTTTCCAGAGCTTCTCTGGGTATATATTTATATTTTTTCTGTATATCCTGAAGTATTGCAAGGGTATACCGCTGCTCCTTAGGATATTTTTCAATTACATCCCGTGCAGATAGATCACCGCTTTTTAAACCTTGTTTCAATACATTCTCCATTTTAAATTTCACCTTCCTTTAATAATATTTTAATATTCGCTAAATTGTCCCTATGCCAGTTATATTATTCGCTGGGGATTTGTATATACATTCATTCTCCTCTCCCTTACAAACCCTACTAAGGTGACATTTAAGGCCTCAGCAAATTTTATTGAAAGATACGTAGGTGCAGATTTTGATATCACTATTGGAACTCCAAATCTGGCAATTTTAAACACCATCTCAAAGGAAACTCTGCTGCTTACAAATAGTATCTTATCCTTTAAATTAATACCCTCCATAAAAGCTTTCCCCAATAATTTGTCCACAGCATTGTGCCTGGCTATGTCTTCACAAATGGATACTATATTGTATCCATCACAAAGAGCAGCACAGTGAACTCCACCGGTATTTCTAAAAGCATCAGAGTAAGACAGACTTTTTTTCATTAAATCATAGATTATTTCTCCCTTTACATGGACATTTTCGTTTTGTATTCTCCCTATTTTAAGAGAATTCATTATATGTGAAAAAAACTCAGTGCTGTCTTGCTCATTAAAATTATGGGGAAGTACTTGTTTTAAGTAGTTGGAAGTATCTATATCTTCACAATTTAAAAGTACTTCTGCCCTTCCCATTTTCTCATCTATTTTTACAGATTTAACTTCGTCATAGGATTTTATAATCCCATGAAAAATCAAAAATCCTACAGTCAATTCCTCAAGTTTTTCCGGTGTACACAAAAGCACAGTTAGATGCCTTCCATTTACAAATATATTTAGGGGATATTCACATATGGCCAATTCATCCACAACTTTGCTGTGTTTCCCATCATACTTGCTCACCTTGATTTGAAATGTCTTGTCCATACTTTACCCCTCCATAAAATTTGTTTCAATAAAATCCGTTATTTCTTCTATGTTATTCAAATCCAGTACAGGTATATCCAGCTCCATATTTTCATCACTGGCAACAGCTGCAAAATTCGTAAAATCACCACTGCAGTTTCCATAGATCAGCGTTGAATTTACAGACTTTCTATAAACCTCTATCTTGGGAAACGTATTATTCTTAAACCCTTCAACTATTATAATATCCACATCTCGAAAAAACTCCAAAAGTTTCTCTATGCTCTCCCTTTCTTTGGTTTTTTTTATCATGGCCACCTTACTGTCTGAAGCAATTACAACATTGTCCGCTCCAGCTTCAGCAAACCTATAAGTGTCTTTTCCCGGATGATCTATCTGAAACTCATGCACATCATATTTTATAACACCTGCTTTATATCCTCGTTTTTTAAGACTCTTTATTACTCCTTCTATCAACGTAGTTTTTCCCGAATTAGAACCAGCTGAAATTATAGAAACAACGGGCTTCCTATTTAAATATGAATTTGCCATTTAAAATATCTCCAGCTCTTACAGACTTAATTCCCTTTTTAATAATTATCACACCATTTGAACGGGTCAATGTAAAAAGTGCATTTGAGCTCTGCATTCCAGTATTACGTGCATAATACTTTCCGTCTTTTTTTTCTATGTTCACATATATATAATTATCTCTGTCACCTTTTGACTTAAAATCATCCTCTAAAATCACAGGAAACTCATCATTTATTACATCCTTTCTGCCCATCATTTTCTTTACAGCTGGTGCTGCAAAAATTTCAAAAGTATTTATAACAGATAGAGGATTTCCAGGGAGTCCAAAAAACAGTTTATTTTTGAAAGTGGCAAAAGTAACCGGCTTGCCAGGTTTCACTTCCACAGATGTAAACTTTATATCCGCCCCTATTTCATGAAGAACATCTTCTATAAAATCATAATCCCCTACGGATACACCGCCTGAGGTTATGACTATATCCCCTTCTTCAAGTGCATTTTTTACTGCACCTAGAATTTTTTCCTTTTGATCCTCAACTATTCCATAGGATTTTACACTTACATTTAAATTCTTACTTAAAGCCACGAGAGCATATTCATTACAATTTCTAACCTTTCCCTCAGTTATCTTGTCATCTACACCCACAAGTTCATCACCAGTGGTTATAATTATAATTTTAGGTTTTCTATAACATTGAACCCTGCCATATCCTAGAGAAGCCAGCATCCCTATTTCTGAAGGCCTTAAAAATGTTCCCCTTTCAAAAACAGAGTCACCTTTTTTTATTTCTTCCCCTTCCATCAATACATTTTTTCCCTCACAGACTTTTCCACAGACTTCAAGTTCATCTTTACAGGTCTTCACTTTCTCAATCTGAATAACTGCATCTGCACCTTTTGGTACGGCAGCTCCTGTCATTATCTTTATAGCTTCTCCCTTTTTTATCTCAGTTCTAGGAACATCTCCTGCTTTTATGGATCCAACAATTTTAAACTTTGACTGTCCTTCCCCAGTATCAGTGCTCTTTAAAGCATATCCATCCATAGATGACTTATTAAATGGAGGTAAATTATCTTTTGAATTTATATTTTCCGCCAGTACCCTGTTCAAAGCTTCATTCAGTGGAATCGTTTCACTTTCAAGTAATGATGCATTATCTAATACTACATCTAAAGCTTTACATAATTTTATCAAAATATATTCCCCCTATTGTACTTTTGCTCCCATCTTTCTCTTTATTTTATCATATTCTTCTTTTACGTATCTTTCCGCTTCTATTTGATCTTCTATAGCCTCTATTTTAACGGCACAATATTTTAACTCTGGAGTTTTCGACACAGGATCAAGATTATTAGAGGTAAGCTCGTTACACGCACCTATCCACCACTGATACGTCATATAAACTGCACCTCTGTTTACCCTCTCTGTCACCAGCGCCCTGGCTAAAACAGAACCTCTTCTGGAGCTTATTCTCATAATCTGTTCATCTTTTATCTTAAATCTATCTGCATCCTCAGAATTAATCTGCACATATCCAGGTTCATCTGCCAGCTGCTGAAGTGCCCTACAATTACCGGTCATGGTTCTAACAGAATAATGCCCTGCTTCCCTTACAGTGGAGAGAACCAGTGGATATTCTTCATCTACAGATTCTACAGGAGGCCTCCATTCCGCAGCAAAAAGATTTCCCCTGCCTGTTGACGTATTGAATTTATTGCCTTCATATAGATAAGATGTACCTGGATGATCTTCTGAAGGACATGGCCATTGAATTCCTCCCAGTTTATCCAGTCTTTCGTAGGTTACCCCTTTAAAATTAGGACATAGATTCCTGAGTTCATCCCATATTTCCTCCGTATTATCATAGTGCATAGGATACCCCATGGCAGAGGATATTTCGGAAATTATCTGCCAGTCAGGCTTAACATCTCCCTTAGGTTCTACTACTTTTCTAAACCTTTGAAACCCTCTATCCGCACAGGTGAATACACCCTCATGCTCTCCCCAGGAAGTAGCCGGTAAAATCACATCTGCATAAAGACAGGTTTTATTCATAAAAATATCCTGAACTATGACAAATTCCAATTTCTCCAATGTCCTTCTCATCTCTTCGGAATCAGGATAACTTTGAACCAGATCCTCTCCCATTATATAATACGCCTTTAACTTATTTTCTTTAAGAGTCCTGCGGGGAACTTCTGTCAAATGACACCCTATTTTATTTGAAAGCTTGACCTTCCAGGCTTTTTCAAATTTACTCTTGATTTTATCATCAGTTACACTCTGATACCCAGGATATACATTGGGAAGTACTCCCATGTCACAGGCGCCCTGAACATTGTTCTGACCTCTAACCGGCCCTATTCCCACATTAGCCCTTCCAAAATTTCCAGTCAAAAGTGCCAGTGATGCCAATCCCTTGACCACATCTACAGCTTGTGCAAACTGACAAACTCCCATTCCATAGAGTATCATTGCATTTTTAGCACTAGAATACATTTCCATAGCTTTTACTATATCCCTGGCATTTATATTGGTGATTTTTTCTACATACTCAGGAGTGTACTTTTCCACTATTGCACTGTATTCTTTAAATCCGCTGGTATGATCTTTAACATACTCTTCATCATATAATTTTTCATTTATAAGTGCATTTGCAAAACCATTTACAAGAGCCATATTAGTTCCATTCTTTATAGGCAGCCAAAGATCAGCTATTCTTCCTGATTCAGTTATACGTGGATCCACCACTATAACTTTTGCACCCTTCTGCTTTGCATTAACTATCCTTTTGGCAACTATAGGATGTGAAGACGCCCCATTGTAACCAAAAATAAGCAGTAAATCAGTATCATCTATTTCATGTATTCCATTTGACATAGCACCATTTCCTAAAACACGAGCCAGACCGGCTACAGAAGGAGCATGTCAGACTCTGGCACAGTGATCTACATTATTGGTTCCCACTGCTGCTCTCATAAATTTTTGCATAACATAGTTTGCTTCATTTCCCGAACCTCTGGCACATCCTGTGCCCATTATTGAATCGGGACCATATTTTTCTTTTATGTCCAACAATTTTGAAGCCGTAAAATCAATAGCTTCCTTCCAGGACACTTCTTCCAGCTTATTATTTTTTCTTATCATAGGTTTATTTAAACGAGCTGTTAAAATCTTGGGATCATTCAAAAAGTCCCAACCAAAATATCCCTTTAGGCACAGTGAACCATCATTCGTCCTACCATTAGCTGGTTCCGCCTTAATTATTTTATTATCTCTTACATATAAATAAAGGTTACATCCTGCACCACAATAGGGGCATACTGTTAAAATTTTTTTATCCATATCCATTCCCCCAAACTTTATATATTAAAAGTTTATTATATAATTTTATTTCTATATAAACAAATTTTTAATATATTCTCATTTTAAAATATTCAGAATTTGAAGTCAAGCTTATTTTCATTTAAACTCTTAATTTATCCAAAACTCATAAATTTAAATTATAAAAAAGAGAGATTTTAACATCTCTCTTAAACTTTATAATTTCATAGATTACATCATCCAAAATACCGTTAACTTTATTTTGACACCTATGTTTCCACAGGTGGATGTCCTCACAGATGTTTCCATCCTCCTACAGCCAATTGCTTAGGGTACATGTACTCATCTAAATTTTGAACTTCCGTTTCTCTAATGTAGGTTCAAAACTAAAGCCTGCGTATATCTCAGAATCCTTACTATATTCTATTTATTAACATAAATTATACACTAATAAATTTATTATGTCAATTCTCGAGGAAATATCAGAACATCGCATCTTTACTGGGTTTATTTTTTATTATGTTTCCTATTTTCTCTATTATTTCCTGAAAATCATCATTGAAATTGTTTTCTATAATTATGTCAGCCTGATCTATAACTTTACCTGCTGATTTTTTTATTTGACAATACCGAGTATTTTTTATCATGATAAAAACACCGGGATTAACAACAGTTCGCAAGCTATTTGATTCACATACTATAATGGCATTTTCAGGTATACGGTCTATAAAGTTCTCAAATCCTTCATATATATTACCCTCCAGTGTCTTCAGCCAGTAAACTCTATCCGCTCCTGCAGCTAATAATAAAGATGTATCCTTATTATTTGATGCATTCAATTCCTCCGTTATTTGAAAATTCCCCTTTAAGCTTGAACATGCCCCGCAGCCTTCTCCTCCACGTATACATTTTCTATTTTTATCGTGAATAGTTGTTACTTTTAAACCCACTACCGATCCATTTAATTTATATCTATTTATTATTAAACTAGCAAGAGTAGTTTTCCCGCTATTTCTAGCAGTTGAACCAATCAAAATCATATTGGGTACATTATGCATTCTGGTCACTGCTCAACTCACCTCACTATCAATTATTGAACTATCATCCTAGAAAGCTATTTGTCACAGAAACATATAAATTCTATCATTACCCCCCTATAGCTGTCATATTTCTCTTTATATACTTTCCATTCTCCAGATCATGCTCTTTAGGTTTGTTCTTAATTAAGTTAACTATTATTTCCCTTAAGTCTTCCTCATTTCTCAATGCTGATCTCAGATCTATCTCATCATTTGAAAGAAGACAACGTTTAACCTTACCATCTGCTGTCAATCTAACTCTGTTGCAATTTTTACAGAACTTATGGGAAACAGGACTTATGAGCCCCACTCTCCCTTCTCCACCGGGTAATTTATAATAATTAGCCGGCGATGAAACATCCTCCTTTGTGACCTCCTTTAATTCTTTAACTTTCTCTAAAACCGTTTTATTGGATATAAATTTATTCAGTGACCAGTCCTTTGTCTGTCCGATGGGCATAAGCTCAATAAATCTTACATCTATTTTCTCATATTTTGTTAGATTGACAAAGCTTTCTATTTCACTGTCATTAAACCCGCCGATCAAAACCGTGTTTAATTTTATCGGTGCAAGTCCCACTTTCCTGGCTTCTTCAATTCCCTCAAGAACATCTTTCAGGCATCCTCCTCTAGTTATATCATGGTATTTTTTTTCATCTAAAGTATCCAGACTCACATTTACCCTGTTGAGACCTGCACTCCTTAAATTCCCGGCATATTTTTTAAGAAGTATTCCATTTGTAGTCATGGCAAAATCTTTAATTCCATTTAGCTTGCCTACGTTTTCAATTAAATTCAGGATGCCCTTTCTGATCAGGGGCTCTCCTCCTGTTATTCTCACCTTATTTACTCCCAATGACACAAAAATTTTCGCCAGCTCATATATTTCCTCCAGCCTCAATATCTGATCACGTTGTATTTTTGTTATACCTTTTTCAGGCATACAATACCTACATCTGAGATTACATAAATCTGTAATAGATATCCTCAAATAATTTATGTTTCTTCCATACGAATCTATCATATTATTCCTCCATTATATATAGACTAATGCATTTTTAATCATCTAATGAGTTAATATATTTATCTAAATCCCTTTTAGTATTTATGTTTAGAAACATATTCCAGTCTGGGCTGTACCTTCTTGCTTCTTGCTCTTCTATATAGAAAGTATTTACTTTACTAGTTAAACAAACTACAGCTCTGCAATTTTTTAAAAGGAGATTTTCTATATTTTTAATCACACTTCTAGAATAAAAAGCATTAAAATGTTCCAGCCTATTTCCCACTTTAGTTATACATGCATCTACATCTAAGTTCCTTATTTTTTCCTTCATATGTCTTATATAATCAATGTTTATATTCGGCATATCACAAGCTACGAAATACACATACCTGCTGCTGCTCTTCTTGAGTCCAATATGAATCCCACTCAACGGACCTTTTTGTTTTATTTCATCGCAAACTATCCTGCATGAACTGCCTGCATACCGTTCTGGTTTATTCGTAACTATAATAATATCATCAAATTCTTTTTTCAATCTGTCAACCATGATTTCCAGCAGTCTTTTTTCATTTATCTTTATAAATTGTTTATCAAATCCCATTCGTGAACTCTTTCCTCCTGCCAGTATCACAGCTGTTTTAAACTTTTCCATAGTTCCTCTCTTCTTTAAGACATTTTAGAAAACAGTTCTGCAACCTGTTTCACTATATTATAATTTGTCAAGTCATAATGCAGTGGAGTCAGAGTCACATAACCATCATTTATATATTTCACATCTGTAGTTTCATTACACTCCTTTGAATCCATACCTTTCCTCTTATATTTAAATCCCATATTACAGACCTTTATACCCTTTATTTTCTCTATTGGCAGGAGGGGAACGTTTAAATTCAAGACCACATCATCTTTTTTATATCTGCCCCTAATTGTAGAAAATACCTCCAAGGCATACTTTGCTGCTATATTATAATCGTAATTGCCGCCTTTGGTATCCAAAGATACCGCCATAGAAGGAACCTTACAGATAGCTGCCTCAATAGCTGCAGAAACTGTCCCGGAATACAGTACATCTATACCCAAATTAAACCCATTGTTTATTCCGGAGATTACCATGTCTATTTTTTTATCCTCTATTTTATTTAATCCCACCCTCACACAATCTGCAGGAGTTCCATTTATACTATATGCTTTTGAGTTAATCCCTGGAATTTTTACTTCCTCTGCAGTTAAAGATCTATCAGTGGTTATCGAATGTCCGCTTCCACTCCTCTGCATGTTCGGAGCAGCAACTATAACTTCATTATCCTTTTCAAAACATTTTGCTAGAATATGCAAACCTTCAGCATCTATTCCATCATCGTTAGTGAGTAATAATCTCATATCTTATCCTCCTATTTATGAACTTCATTTTCAATGTCCTTCCATATCTCTTCGTCATTTTTATCCTTTATCACTTTGTACCTATTACCCTCTATAGAAATATCAAATTGACAAATTGCCGAATAAATACAGTAACTACAGGCGCTTCTATTTTTGTTCCTATATGGAGTAATCTCTATATTTCCCTCCAGCATCTTCTCGCATAATTTTTCTATAGTACCCCTCACATATTTTCTAAGAAGCTGAAATTGCTCAGCAGTTGCCAGAGACGAATTTGATTTTGAAAGAGTGCCATCCTTTTTTACAGAAGCAGGTATAATATTTGAAGATCTTTCCATATCCTTATCCATCTTTTTGATAATATCCGGATCACTCAGAAGCAGTCCGTTCATCCTCAAACTCTTAACTATTCTCTTTTCTATCTCACCCTCTGATATATCACTCGATGATCTTATTATAGGATCGTCTAGTTTAAAATACAATATGCCTGCAGGAATGGCATCTACATTAACTCTTTCATCTAATTCTGTAAGTATGGCATCTAAATATATTAAAAGCTGCATTTGAAAGCCATAATATATATCGGAAAGCTTAAACTCTTTAGTACCTGATTTATAATCTATTATTCTAAGATATGTCACGCTGTCCTCTTCCATGGTATCCACTCTGTCAGCTCTTCCCACAAGACTAACTTCTTCACCGGAATGAAGTTTTATTGAAATAGGCGGAAAATCACCTTTATATCCAAAGGATAGTTCATATGCCTTGGGCTGAAATTCCCCCCTCTTCATATGCTGTGTTATAAGCCACAGGGATCTTATAAGAATTCTTTTTATTCTATCCGTAAGATGTCTGTACCTTCTAGAGCTATTTAATACAGAACGGGGTTTATCATTTAAGGCCTTATCTACTATATAATTTACATTTTCTTCGCACCATTCTTCGTCTATATCTTTCCATGTCAGATTTTTCTCCTTTAAATCTACAGAAAATTTTTGGAGTATATCATGCATAAAACTCCCAAGATCCGGTGGACTAAAATTATACATTTTCCTTTCCTTAACTTGGAGTCCATATTGTACAAAATATGCAAATGGACACTGGGCATATTTTTCCAGCCTTGAAACACTCACTGTTAAATGCCCTCCATAAAGTTTTCTCACCTTACCGGTATCTATAATTTCCACTTTATTATTATAGGAAAATCCATTTAAAACGCCTTTTAATTTTTCATTCCACCGATTATCTCTTCTATACCACCTGTACACATCTATCCAAATAGGATTTATAGAATCACTATGGCCTATATTTTTTCTTATATTCAAAATCAACTCATTAAAAGTAGCTTTAGGTGTATTTACAGCTTCTATACTCTCTTCATCTCCTGCAGCATCCATCACATTACTTTCTTCCTGTAATTTTGGGAAAAGCTTTTTTATGATGGATATTACAATAGAAGGTCTTTTGGTCTTCCCCTCTCCGTCGCTCATGGAATAGCTCAATTTTAAATATTTATCCACTGCAGTCAGTGTAGTGTATACTAGAAACTGCTCCTCCAAAGCTCTGCTTCTGGTATTTTCTTTCAATTCCAATCCCCTTTCCCTGAGCAGATCTCTGTCTTCATCTGTAAAAATTCCATCTGAAGGTATAACAGCGGGAAAAATGCCGTCATTCACCCCTACAATATAAAGGGCCCTTATATCATGACTCCTGAGTCTGGTTACACTGCTTACTAAAACCTGATCCAGCGAAGGCGGGATCACTCCTATTCTATACTGTAAAAAGCTATTCATTAACATCTCATTAAAAGCTTCCATTCCAAAAGCTTCATCTCCCCTGGAATCCACTATTTGATCCAGTACATCCACCACTATATCCCATATCTGGCTGTACTCATTGGCTTTATCCAATTTGGAATTATCTTTAAAATCTTCTATAAGTTCCTTTATTTTTTCAGGGATTTTCAATTCACAGAGAAAATCATAAAGACCCTGGCATATCTGTACTCCCTTTTTTTTACCTTTTATAGCAGCTGAAAGTTTGAGTATGGGCTCTCTCACCTTGTCTCTTATGGAGTTTATTCTATTTAAATACTCTGCCTCCTCTTCAGATATCTCCTTTTCAGAAACATCATAATTCATTCTAAAATCCCAGGGTTCAGATTGAGTCCACCTTTTTCCTCTTATTCCATTTGCAAGGACATAGTTTTCCAGCATATCTATTTCATCAAATTCTAAATTCAAAATTCCTGTTTTCAAATATCTAAATACAGATTCATAGGACCAGTTTTTAGACAATATTTCCACAGCAGAAACTATCAAAATTATAATAGGATTATTTACAATTTCTCTCTTCTTATCTATAAAATAAGGTATGTCATATTCATTGAACACTGCTTTTATCAAACTTTCATATCCATCTAAATCTCCAGTTACAACTGCAATATCTCTAAATCTAAGGCCTTTATCTCTACATGCCTTTACAATATCTCTGGCGGTATGTTCTATTTCAGTATATTGGTTCAATGCTTTGTATATACCTATATCTTTAACTGATCTATCGTATATCCTATAGGGATAGGAAAACAAATAATCTTGAAGATGCTGGAGTTCAGGATTTTCTCTAAACCTGTGACAGGGGCTGCAATTTAAAACAATAGGTCTATCATAGGTTATATTGTTATCTTTAGCAATCTGTAAAAGTTTTTTCTCTGTAATCCTGGTGGGCAAAAATAAATCCATGCTTTCGGCAGAAGGATTTTTTTCTCTTCCTTCCATACATAGAGTTATATTGATCCTATATGACTTATGCATGATTTTTTTCAAGATCTCATATTCCTGGGGAGTAAAGCTGAAAAATTCATCCACCCATATTTCCGCATTGTCAAACATTTTGGATTCATCCAGTTTTTCGCTGAGCATGTTTAAGGTATCTTCCAAATCCAGATATTTTTTATGGAGTATATTCTCAAATTCAGAGAAAATTATGGCAATATCATCTAATTTGTTTCCTAAATTCACATTTTCCACTTTATCTACACTTTCTTTTAAAAGCATAGGAGATATTTTGTATCTTTTCAATTCAATTATGGAATCAGATATCAAATTTATGAACCCCTTCTCTTTAGAAGCTTTGCCAAATACTTTTAATCTGTCTCTATTTTCCTCTATTATTTTATATAAAAGTATACTCCTGCCTGCATCATTTATATTTTTTCTAGTCCCTCCTCCTACTTCACTAAGAACCCTTTCCGCCATCCTTCTAAAACTGAGTACCTGGGCTTTCAGCATACCCCTTTCCCCAATTGCCTCTATTAATTTTTTTTCTGCCTGAAAGGAAAACTGCTCGGGGACTATAATTATAAGCTTCCTGTCACTTCCATCGTATATCCTATTCTTTATACTGCTCAAGCAGTAGTGGCTTTTTCCACTGCCTGCCCTGCCATATATGAATCTAATGCTCATAAAGCTACACCGCTTTCCAAAAGTTTAAGGCTTGAGTTTAAATGTCATAGAGGATTTCCAGTATATGCCGAAAATCCTCATCAATTGTGAACTGTAGACTGTATATCGTGAATTGTCTAAATTATTTTCTCTGAAGCATATCTGCTATTGCTGCCATATTTCCCAGAGAAGACACCGCTTCGTTGGGAAGGATAAGCTTGTTTGCTGGATTCTTAGCCATTTCCTTTAAGGCCTCTACTTGTTTCAAAGCTATTACCCTCTCATCAGTACCTGAATCTATTATGGCCCTGTTCACAAGATCAATGGCTTTTGAATCTGCTGCTGCTACGGATTCTATGGCCTTTGCCTTACCTTCCGCTTCCAGTATCTGAGATTGTCTAAGTCCCTCTGCCCTTCTTATATTTGCTTCTTTTTCAGCTTCAGCCTGCAGTATCTTAGCCTGTTTTTCTCCTTCTGCCCTGGCTATATCACTTTGCTTTTGCCCTTCTGCCTGAAGTATTACAGCCCTTTTATCTCTTTCAGCCTTCATCTGTTTTTCCATGGCCTGCTGTATTTCAGCAGGAGGCATGATATTTTTAATCTCCACAGACAGTATCTTTATTCCGTAGGCATCCGTAATATCATCCACTACCCTTAAAAGTTCACTGTTTATCTTATCTCTTCCTGAGAGCACCTCATCCAAAGTCATATTGCCTACAATATTTCTCATATTGGTAATAGTTGAAAAAATTATACCTGCCCTGTAATCTTCTATATTGTAGATAGCATCTTTAGGACTCAATACTCTATAGAATATGACATTATCTATGGAAATTTTTACGTTGTCCTGGGTTATGACACTCTGCGGCTCAATATCAAGTATCTGCTGTTTAGTGGAAACCTTCCTTCGTACAAAGTCCGCAAATGGAATTATAAAATGCCAGCCAGGCTGCAGAACTCTATGAAATTGTCCAAACCTTTCTATAATGGTCACATATCCCGTATTTACAATTTTAATAGAAGATATCACAGCAGCTAAAATAGCTATGAGAACAACCAGAATAAGAATTTTACCTATCATAATTACATCTCCAATCCATATAATATTTATTTTTAAACCACAATAAACTTACAATTTTTTTATAATCAACTTATTTCCTTCCATTCCCACTATCTTTATTCTGTCACCTTTTTTAAGTACATATTCCCTGTTTTTTATATTCCAGTAAACTCCATCAACTTTTACTCCATTATTTTTCACCATTTCTTCATCTACCACAATATCTTTGCCAATATAGGTTTTCTCTCTGAGCGGTGTAGGTTTTACAGATTTTTTTATATTTTTTTTCACTATTGGATAGCATATTATCATAAGTACTGTGCTTACGACCACAAAGACTATAAATTGTACTAAAAATGAATAATTCAATATTTGTGCTATAATAGCCCCAATAGCTCCAATCGTAAACCATATAAACAAAAATGCACTGGTCACTATATCTACTGTCAATGCTGCTGCTCCAATTACAATCCATAAAATAAGGTTAAACATACAATCCTCCTTTTATCATTCTATAATACAATGATACACCATTATATGCAATTAACAAAGTATAAAGTTCTCTAGTCCTTAATTATGGAGTCCACCCACAATTTATAGCTTGCATCCGAAGGCATTCTCCAATCTCCTCGTGGAGACAAGCTAACTGTACCCACTTTAGGACCGTCGGGAATTGCAGAACGCTTGAACTGCTGGGTAAAAAACCTCTTTATAAATACATCAAACCATTTTTCAATAACCTGACTGCTGTAATCATTTTTATAAGCCTGTTTAGCTAAAAACAGTATCTTCTGCGGAGAATAATTCAATCTCACAAAATAGTATAAAAAGAAATCGTGAAGTTCGTAAGGCCCTACTATATCTTCTGTCTTCTGGGATATTTGTCCCTCTTTATCCTTGGGCAAAAGTTCAGGGCTTACTGGAGTACTTAGTACATCTATTAAAATATCCGATATGTTTTGAGAAGTTTCCCTGTCTGCCACATATCTTACCAGGTATCTCACTAGTGTTTTAGGTATAGAACAGTTTACTCCATACATGGACATATGATCTCCGTTATATGTACACCATCCAAGAGCCAATTCTGATAGATCCCCCGTGCCAATTACAAGCCCTCCCTCTTTATTGGCTATATCCATTATAATTTGAGTTCTCTCTCGTGCCTGAACATTTTCATAAGTTACATCATGTATACGCCTATCATGGGAAATATCCTTAAAATGCTGGGTGCATGCATCTACTATGTTGATTTCCCTTAATTCCGTACCCAAATTTCTACATAAGCTCACCGCATTATTGTAGGTTCTATCAGTAGTCCCGAATCCCGGCATAGTTACAGTTATTACATTTTTTCTTGGAATTTGAAGGATATCAAAAGTTTTGACTGTCACCAGCAGTGCCAGTGTAGAATCCAGACCTCCAGATATACCTACCACGGCTTTTTTCAAATTAGTATGACTTATTCTCTTTCCAAGAGCTGCAGTCTGTATGTTGAATATTTCTCTGCACCTTATCTCCCTTTCATTCTTATTGTCAGGTACAAAAGGATGTTTTTCAACTCTTCTGTTGAACTCACCATAATCCATATTTTCAAATCTAAACTCTATGTTTACCGGTTTGTGTGAAAATTTTTTTACATTATCTCTAAAACTCACATTTTTCAGGCGCTGACTTTTTAATTTGTCTACATCCAGGATTGCAGTTATAACCTCATTTTCTCTTTTAAATCTATTATTTGAGTTCAGCAGAACGCCATTTTCTGATATGCACAAGTCACCGCTGAAAACCAAATCCGTAGAGGATTCAAATACTCCCGAGGATGAATATACGTAAGAGCACATACCCCTGGCACTTTGGGAACATATGAGATTCCTCCTGTAGGAAGACTTGCTTACAACTTCATTTGAAGCAGATAAATTTCCCAAAATATTTGCCCCCATAAGACAGAGATAACTGCTTGGAGGTATTACTGCCCAGAGATCTTCGCATATTTCAAAACCAAACCTGAAATCTCCACAGGTAAATATTAAATTCACACCAAAGGGTATATTCTTTTGAAAATAAAAATCAATGCTTTCGTCTATGACATCTATTCCCTCTGTAAACCATCTTTTTTCATAAAATTCCTCATAATTGGGGATATAGCTTTTAGGAACAATCCCCAAAATATTTCCCTTAAATACTATACATGCACAGTTATACAGGCAGTTATTGTATACAATAGGTGCTCCTACTGCTATTAGAATATCTTTCCCTTTAGAATAATCACACAGCTCCTTCAAAGCTTCCAGCGTCATTTTCAAAAGGAGCTGCTGCTCAAAGAGATCTGCACAGGTATACGAAGTTATGGAAAGTTCAGGAAATACCACAAGTTTTGATTTTTCCACCGATGCTTTATCTATACAATCCTCTATGTTTTTCAAATTAAACTCTATGTCCCCTATATTCGTCAGCGGGCAGGCCGATGACACCCGTATGAAATTCATTATATTTTACCTCCTATTGGCTTTTTATATCCGAGCTAAAAATTTTTCAATTTAATACTATAATAACATTATAAATAATATAAGCTAAATTATCCATTGATTATAAGCATTATAATGGGAACTATAGTAGACACCAGAGCCAGAAGCCATACTCCAAAGGCCGCCAGTCTATTGTTTTCCCTTACCCATATGTAAATCCCATAACTTAATGTATAGTAGCCAGAACACAATATCAAAAAACACAGTATATATTTCATTTTTCCACCCTTCCTCCAGAATCCCATATATCCGACGTATAAAAGCCCGCTCCCATTCTTCTTACATTTACAGTTAAATTTACATTGATCTCTGCATCCTTATAGTGGCTCAGCCAGTTGTAATCCTCCCACTCCTGAATGGTTTTAAAATTGTCCACTACATGGTACCCAAATCCGAAAATATCAGATTCATATTCTTTTTGGGTTTTTTCAATGGTTTTATTTATGCCCTTAAGTAAAAAATCTTTTATCTGAGCATTTAAATCCTGTATCATATATAATTTTTCATAGGGGGTTTTATTGTTAATGGAAACTATATCTGCCTCCACTTTCAAATTCACATCGATTACAGGCTTCCCACCGCTGAAATGTGCTTTTACCTTAGGCTTTCTAGCCAATTTAATATAGGCCACGATAACAGTACTAGGTTTGTACTTGTCATTTATAGTTATGGTGGCACCCCTAAACTTACCTTCTACAAGAAGATAGTACCTGGTTTCATAGCTATCCAGGTAACCTACCATTTTATCCCCATTAAATACAGCTGTACCTGAAAGCTCCCTCTTAGCTGATCCCTTTCTTGGAATTTCTCCGGGTAGATACCCTTTACCTGTAATAGGCGGAATATCTTTTTGATTCTCTCCTTCTCCTATATTGCTATAATCATTTACACCGCCATAGGATGCAACAGGCTGTTTATACGATGAAAGAATACTCTGGTAAAAATCAAAAAATTGTTCCTCAGCGGAATAGGAATTATGCAGAGGCTGGGAAAAAAACAGTTCAACCATCTTGGGAAGGCTCTCTCCTATAATAGATAAATTTTCTCTGACAAAATTTTGGGCTTCACCTTTTACCACAGTAATAGCCACAGTATTTCTCATCTCCCTGTATCTCTGTATTCCTAAAATATATTTTTCTATCCCCTCCACTGCAATTTTTTCTGAAAATACAATGACTTTCAGATGTTTCAATGTGATTCTGCGGGATATTTCCTGTCCAAACATCTCCATGGACTCTATAATACTGGGAGCTTCTATAACAGCTATATTGGACTGCGTACGTTGAGTACCTTCCTGATTTCTGTTTGCTGCACCATATACAGAATACTGTATTGTAATTCTAAATTTGTTGTTGGCTCCCTTATCCACTCCCAGCATCACAGGGTAAACTTCATCATCAATTTCCACTGCATCATAGCAACCTGTAAGTACAGTAAAAAGCATAAGGAAGATCAAAAGCAAACTAATTTTTCTGTACATTTGAATTACCACCCTTTCTCTTTAATAGAATGGCTATGATAAGCACAGCAGTGGGTATAAAATAATTTATAAACATACTGTATTCACGGATTAATGCTAAATTTATGGATATCAGCTCCATTATATTTTTGGGGATAATTGCCACAACAAAAACCAGAAAGGCAAAGGGAAGCAAAAGGGGTTTATGGTCTTTTATATTGTATATTTTACAGTAAATACTTATACATATATAAAATGCTATAGCTGTAGTTATCATGGAAGGTATAACCCAGGTCATGAGAAATATTGTCTCCACTCTTTGAATAAATCTATTGAAATAAATTGTCTTTGAGAGTTCAAAAATACCAGATATATTTTCTTCTCCAAAAGCATAGTTGAAAGAGGCAAGGTAGAACATAAAGCAGAACATGAATACAATTCCAGAAAATATTATGCTTATAATACCTGCTTTTTTTATTTCTTTTAAATCTCTGAGGGAGTCTGTCACAACAAATAAAATTATAAATTCGCTGTAAGAAGAACTTCTCAAAAATTCGGACTTTAAAGTTTTGATAATGCCATATCCAAGGTAGGGCTTTAAATGATTAAAATTGTATATTGGATAGGCCATGGAAAACACCAGGACAAGGCCCAGTATAACGGGCACAAGGCAAATGCCGCACAACTGTCCAAGCCCTTTGAATCCAAAGTAGGTAATTAACATTGACACCAGTAGAATACATCCCATTATAAAGCTGGGAGGAGTCTGTGGCAGGTTGTATATCTTTATCATATCAACAAATTCCCTTAAATTAGATCCTGCATAAAAAACACAGTATGCGCAGAGTATCATTCCCAGTATCTTCCCCAAAAACTTGCCAACAACTTCATCAAATATCTGAATTAAATTCATTCCTGGAAATCTCTTCATAAGCATGTATATAATACAGAAAAACACCAGACTTATGATGCAGGAGCCTAGGGTTGAATACCAGGCTGCAGTTCCAACTCTCTGAACTATTGCAGCAGCACTGGAATAAAATATTTTATTTATAATAGCCAAGACTACAAGGGATACAGCTTGAAACAGCCCTATGTTACCTTCATTCATAAATCTCCACCTACTTCAAATATTTTTATCCTTCTTTTCAACATTGGCATCCTGATTCATCCAGCCTTTAGAATTCTCAGGCTGTCTTTTTGAGTCCATGGTATTTAATTCATCGGGCCTGAATTCCTGCTTCCAGATAGGGTAATTCAGAATAGTATCCTTGCTTTTATTTGTCTTAGGCGGAAAATTGGAGAGGAAAGGAACTCCGAAGGACTTTATATTGCCTAATATGGCTATATAAGCCACTATTCCAAGGCATACACCCAAAAGTCCCAGTATATATCCAAAAAAGATAAAGGACAATCTAATTATCCTGGTAGCATAGGTCAAGCTGAAATCAGGTATGGAATAATTTCCAAGTACTGTAAAGGAAATTACTATGATTAAAATAGGGCTTATTATGCTTGCCTGCACAGCTGCCTGACCTATTATAAGTGCACCTACTATACCTATGGTATTTCCCAAAATTCCCGGTATCCTTATACCGGCTTCTCTTATGAGTTCAAAGGAAATCTCCATAAATATAACTTCTACAATAGTGGGAAAGGGCACTTCTTCTCTCGTTCTGGCAATCGATATGAGAAGAGAAGAGGGGATCATCTCCTGATGATAGTTTATCAGTGCCACATACATCCCTGGAAGCAGCAGTGATACAAGTATTCCAAATATTCTAACAGCTCTCAGCAGAAAGCCATACTGCCATTTTAAAATATAATCTTCCGAAGTATGAAACAATGTGAAAAATGTAATCGGCAGAATGAGAACATAGGGGGTGCCATTTGAAATCAGCGCCACTCTTCCCTCCATAATATAATAGCATGTTCTGTCACTTCTCTCCGTAGACAGTACTGTGGGAACCAGAGACCAGGTGTTGTCTCCAATATATTCTCCGAGCATTCCCGTTCCAGATATAAAATCTGTCTTTATGCTGCTTATTCTTCTCTTTACTTCCTGTACTATTGCAGGGTTTACTATACCCTCTATGTACATAATTGCACATTCATTGTTATTGCTGTCCCCCACCCTGAGCTTTTCTGTAATCAGATCCTTATTTCTTATAAGTTTTCTTACAAGAGCTACATTAGTGGATAGATTTTCTGTAAAAGCTTCATAAGAACCCTTTACAGATCCCTCCGTCTGGGGCGTATTTACCTCTCTTTTTTCAAACCCCTTCGTGCCATAGGAGCCATAATAATCACATCCATCTATATACAGCACTGTATTACCTACAATTATCTGATATATGACATCTTTAAGTTTATTTACAGTTTTCATATAATTGATTTCAATTACATTATTTAAAATGAAATTTACCTCTTTTTGTTTTTTATCTGTATTCGAATCCTTATCTTCCTGATTCCCACTCTCATTTTCAATTCTATAATTTAGAAGAGGCCTCAATATGAAATTATTTACAATATTATTATCCACGGCACCATTCAAGTAAGCTATAAATGCATTATATCTTCCTGCAATCCTAATTCTTCTCACTATAATATCCTTGTTGACTGGATAGTGAAATTCCTGCTGAATAAATTCTACATTGGAATCAATATTCGATGAAATTTTGTCTTCATTATTCTGCTTGAGGCCATTTTTTATATTTAAAGAATTATAATCATAGCCTTTATTTCCTGAGTTTTCATTTATTTCAGGTATATAAAATTCCTGTACTTCCTTTTTATGTTTATATGTAATCAAAGAAGCCATACCTTTAAATATATTACCCATTATCATACCCTCCATTTAATTTACAATTTACAGTTCATAATGTACAATTAATGAAAATTTTCGGATAGAATTGAAAATTATTTTCCCGAAGATTTTAAATTAAACACAGTAAAAGCAACTAGGGGCAGTAGGAACAGTGCAGCTACACACACATATACATACAAATTCAGAAAACTAAAAAGTGTAAGTAAATTTTTTGAAGTCATATAGGATACCACATAAATGACAACAGTAAATACAATCAAAAATATATTGGGATTTACGACTTTATTTATTTTAAATTCTCTAAATATCAATACAAGGGCAAAAAATGTAGTTACATATTTTGAAAACCAGCCTGATATTACCTGAAATATCACATAGAATTCACCGCTGGCTATAAAGCCAAAGTACGATATGAGCTGAGTCTGGACCAATTTAGGATACACAATGGTATTTGCCCTCTCCACATTGAAAGTGGCAAGTACTCCCACTACAGCAACAATTATCATCTGAGCTACAAATAAATTACCCAAAAAAGAATATGTCCTAAGCCCCTTTTTAATATCCAGCTGACTCAAATAGGGCAGTGCTATAACAATGGAAGAATACATACCTATCGATTTCACAATGGATAAAAAAAAGTCAGCATTTATTCCATGTTCAAATATGGGGAACAATCTACCATAATCCTTAAATCTGGATGTCAAAATAGCCAGGTTTATTCCATTGAATACGGAAATAGCTATACACACCATGATAACTGCCATTACGGAATATCTACCCCTTTTTACGGTATAGAACCCCGGTATTACTACAAATAGCAGTATGTACCATACAGGACTTTCTATAAAAAAATTAGTATGTACTACATTTGCCTCTACAGAGGCACTCTCTATAAGAGATAAAAAAACCGCCGATGCAAATACGATTAAAAGCAGGTTTCCAAATAAATTTCCAAAAGAAGTAGTAAATATTTCATGCAAACTATAACAATTGTTTTTCAAACATATATTTATCAGGTAGTCAAAATAAATCAACATTATCATACAAGTTATTATAATAGCCACCCAGCTGTCTCTGCCGGACATGTTCATAAAAATTTGAGGATATGTTTTCAAACTGGATATTGACAGGGCAGACACTATGAAAAATATATGTTTAAAGCTGAATTTGCCCATAAATAATCTCCATTCACACTAAATTTTACATAAGAATATTATCTGCTAAACCATGAATGTTATTCAAGAAAATACAGATAATATAGCTGGTGATGAAAATATGAATGATTATTTAAATTATATAAACGAAAAATTAAAGAATAACTCTGATTTAAAACACCGTGAAATAAAATGCAGTAGGGGAATCATATATCTGTTATTTATAGACGACATGTGTGATTCAAAATTTATAAGCGAATATATAATAGCCCCTCTGATAAAAAACAGCAAATCCATCACTGACGTGGAAATGATAAAAGATCAGGTTCTCTACAGCAACTCCCTAGGTGATGTAAATTCCAAAGATGATGCACTACTGCACATTTTATCCGGTGACGTTATAATATTATCTGATTTTTATGGCAATGTCATATACTGTGAAGCCAAAGGATTCAACAAGAGAACTATAAACACCCCTTTAACTGAAACAGTGATAAAGGGCCCAAGAGAAGGCTTAACAGAAGCTTTAATGGACAATATATCTCTTATAAGGAGAAGAATAAAAAGCCCACAATTAAAAATAGAATACAAGATTGTAGGTAAAATTTCCAATACAACTGTAGTTTTTTTGTATCTCCAAGATCTGGTTTCACAAAAGGTAATAAAATACATCAATGATAAATTTTCAAAAATGAACATAGATTTTCTTCTCGATACAAATTATATAGAAGAACAGTTAAAAAATTCAGGAACTATTTTTGATACCATAGGTTATACTGAAAAAGCCGATACTGCAGCATCCAAGATACTACAGGGCAGGGTGCTTATTCTTGTAGACGGTACTCCCTTTGCCCTCAGCGCACCTTATTTCTTTATAGAAAATTTTCAGATGGCGGATGATTATTATCTGAATACTTACTACACAAGTATAGTCAGACTAATTAGAATTGCAGCTTTTGGGATTTCAGTATTTCTGCCAGGACTGTATATAGCACTTACAACCTATCATTTTTCACTTATACCTCTTATATTTGTATTCAGGCTCTCTTCATCCAGAGCAGACGTGCCCATTCCCACTGTTATAGAAGTTTATTTGATGTTGTTTTTCTTCCAGCTTCTAAGGGAAGCTGGAATACGGCTTCCCCAGCCCATAGGGCAGTCCATGAGTATAGTAGGAGCACTCATACTTGGCCAGACAGCAGTAAGCGCCGGCCTTACTTCCCAAAGTACGGTTATAATAGTGGCCATATCTGCCATATCTTCCTTTTTAACACCTAAATTATACGGTCCCATACTTGTATGGAGTTCTATAATACTGCTCCTGTGTTCTCTAATTGGTATGCTTGGATTCTTCATGGGATTGTTCGTAATGATATCGGATGTAGCATCTCTGGACAGCTGCGGCTACCCATACATTACCCCTATACTTACCAGAAAGAATTTAAGGTACAGGGATATTTTCCTCAGAGGAAAATTGACCAATATATCCAATAATAATTTTAACAAGGATGATAAGATATGAAAAAATTTCTCTGCTGCTTTCTAATAATATGTGCATCTTTCCTCACTGGATGCTTTAACTACAACGATATAGATAAGGTCATATTTGCAACAGCCTGTATAATAGATGTAGATAGCCAGGACAATCCCATAATTTATGTAGAAGCCTTCAAGCCTCAAAAAACTGTTACCAGTTCTTCTAACAGCGACCAGAGGATCCTCTTTAAAGGTTCAAGAAAAACTATGTTTGAAACCATAAGAGATATAAATCTATCTTCCAATTACAAATTAAATTACACTCAGAATATGGGAATTATATTTACTCAAAAAGCTGCAGAACGCAGCATGAAAGATTTTATAGATTTTTTTGAAAGGGATCAGGAATTTGTACTAAGGGCAAATATAGCTATTCTAAAGGGGTGTCCGGACAATTTTATCAATATGAAATTAAAGGGTCAGGAATATCTGGGGGTCTTTATTCATGACCTAATAAAGAACATACCCTCATCCTCCAGAGAAGTTATGACCAGCTTAAATGATTTTTTAAATGAAATGCATACTAAATCCAAGACATCTGTTATTCCCATGGTACAGATAAAACAGGATCAACCCGAAAATAGAATAGAAATAGGAGACGGGGCCATAATCACCAATTACAAAATGGTGGACACATTGAGAAGAGAAACTGCACTGGGCTATAATTTTATGTTGAATAATATAAACGGAGGCTCCATGGAAGTCACAAATCCGGATATTTCCTCCAAATATATAGGACTGGAAATACTAAAAAATACCACAAAAACAAAAATGTATTACGATGGTAAAAAATTAGTAGTAAAAAAAATAATAAACACAAAAGCAAGCATATCCGAAGCACAAAATAAACTCAACTTAAATCAAGCCTCCATAAAAGCAATAGAGGCAAATGCGGAAAGGAACATAATTTATGCCTGTGACGATATATTTAAACAATATAAGGATAAAAATTTGGATATATTTCATATAACGGAAGACTTTCAAAGAAGATATCCTAGAGAAAATTCAGATAACATATTTCAAAAAAGCCAGCTCAAAATGGACGTACACGTTTCAATAGAAGGCTCTTCCCTTAAAACAAATTTTGGAGGTTAGTTTTCTGGCATCATTGCGAATAATAGTATATAATGATTTTTGAATACAATAAAAATCATATTCAAATATCAAAGTTCAATATTGTAAATTGCAAACTGTGCATCGTTTAAGTTTGCACTTTGTACTTTGAAAAAGCTAGGAGTGAAATAAAATGGTATCGTTAGGGAAATTCAATCTCTTAAAAATAGCCCGGAAAACCAAGTTCGGATATTATCTGGATGCCAAAACAGGCAGTATCAGGGATGACATACTTCTTCCAAATAAAAATACCCTGGGAAAAGAACTTTCCATAGGGGATGAGCTAAATGCCTTTATATATAAGGATTCAAAAGACAAAATAATTGCTACTCTTAAATCACCACTGGCTCAGGTAGGAGAAATTGCACTGCTAAAAACAGTATCGCAAGTCAGCTTCGGCTATTTCATAGGCATAGGCCTGGAAAGGGATGTGCTGGTTCCAATATCAGAACAAAAGTATAAACTCATTCTGGGAAAATGCTATCCCTTTTACCTCTATCTGGATAAGACAAATAGAATAGCTGCAACTACAGACATAGACAGATATCTTTTAGAAGTGGAGGAGGAAAATGAAAAATACAATATAGGTGCAGAGGTAAAGGGCATTGTCTATGGTTTCCAGACAAACAACAGTGCCATGGTGGTAATTGATAAAAAATATAAGGGTGTTATATTAAGAAATGAATATTTTACAAAGCTAAATATCGGCGATGAACTCAATTTGAGAATAAAAAGGATTTACGAAGATGGTAAACTGGGACTTACGCCCAGGAAAACTCCAAAGTACGAGAGGTTATCCCTGGAGGATACAATACTGGATTACCTAAAATCACACGGCGGGTTTATGCCCTATAATGACAAAAGTTCTCCTGAAGATATAAAAACCACATTTCATGAAAGTAAAAATTATTTTAAAAACGCCCTGGGAGGACTTATGAAGAGAAATTTAATTTTTCAGGATGAAAATGGAACAAAACTCATTAAGTAAAAGCTGTATGCGATTCATTTCAGAATTGCATACAGCTTTTCAAACTAGGAAAGAAAATCAAGAGCTACTTGAGTATAAGCTGCTGTCCCTATGGGAAGGGCATCTTCATCCACATTAAAATAATTGGAATGATGAGAGTAGTTGCATCCCTTCTCCTCGTTTCTTCCACCAAGGAGCATCAATGAACCCGGAATTTCCTCCAGATATTCAGAAAAATCCTCTGAGCCCATTATTCTGTCTATACTTATGACTCCATCTTCACCCATAAACTTTTTTATGGAATTTATGGCCGCTCTAGTGTGTTTGGGTTCATTATCAGTCACAGCACATTTAAAAGTATAATTAAATTCATAATCACATCCATATGCTTCACAGGTGTTTTTAATTATTCTCTCCATCCATTTTGGAAGTTCCTTTCTAACATTAGCATTGAAAGTTCTGTTCATACCTTCCATTTCAGTGGTACCGGGAGTTACATTAAATCTCTCTCCGCCTCTTATAGTTCCTATATTTATTACTATTGGACTTCTTACATCATTCACCCTGCTCACTATAGTCTGTATACCCTGAATTATTGCAGAAGCGCATGTTATGGAATCCACTCCCTGCCATGGAGAAGAACCATGACAAGATTTACCAAGCACTTTTAATTTCCAGATATCTGCACTCGCCATAATTGGCCCTTCCTGTAATGACACTTTATTTATGGATATATCAGACCATACATGCATACCAAAAATATAGTCCACATCTGGATTTTTAAGGGCTCCCCCCTGCACCATCTGCTTTGCTCCTTCCGCAATTTCTTCTGCAGGCTGAAATAAAAATTTAACAGTACCCTTTAATTCATCCTTTTTCTCAGACAATAGTTTTGCTGCTCCTAAAAGCATAGAAGCATGGAAATCATGCCCACAGGCATGCATATAACCTATATTTTCCGATGAAAACGGAAGACCTGTCTTTTCAGTTACAGATAATGCATCTATATCTGCCCTGAGTGCAATAACCTTACCTTTTGAACTTCCTTCTAGAATGCCAACTATTCCTGTTTCTCCAATATGATCCACTTTAATCCCCATGTCAATTAAATTTTTAGTAATTATTTTGGATGTCCTGTACTCTTTAAGCGACTGTTCAGGATGTCTGTGAAAATCTCTTCTTAAATCCACCAACCAATCTTTAATATTTTTTGCCCTCTCCAACACGTCATTCCCCATATAAATAAGCGCCTCCTAATTTTAATAAATAATTTATAATAGCTTAAGGAATATACTAGCTATGACTACAGATGCAATAGATACTGTCATAAAACCACCTACCAGCATTCTAGGAAGCAATATGTCTATCAGATAATTTTTTTCTTCCTCTGTACTGCCCACAGATTTACAGACTTCCGTAGTTATAACATAATCCGCCGGAAAGCCGAAAAGTGCTGTAAGTGCACAGGCAAAAGCCATTTCTTTTGAAAATCCAAGAGGTCTACCCACGAGCATTGACATTATAAACATACCCAGAATTCCCAAAATTATAAGTACAATTATCGGTCCTATTATTCCTAAAAGCTGTGCTGGTGTAACACTGGACAGCTGCGAAAATACATAGGCCAGAAGTCCCAATATAAGCCAGTTAAAAACCCCTGCTTTGACAAGAGACTGTTCTTCCAGAAAACCCAGTTCACAAAAAACAACTCCAAGTATGAGACATATCACATACTGATTCACTGCCCCGCCAGTTAAATTAGACAGCCATCCCGCAAGCATGGATACCAGTATTACTTTAAAAAGTATCATTGGAGAGCTCTGATAAGCTTTCGGAAGTGCAGGTATGAGCTTTTTCCTCTCACTTTCTTCCTGAAACATACTTCCTTCTTTTAGAACTTTTGGATCAGGACCATTTTCTCTAAAGTCCTTTATAACTCTCTTTCCCTCTTTTTTTAAACACCAGGAGGTAATAGGATATCCAAAAAAGCTGTGGGTTATAAACATAGCTATTGGAAGTACTGCAAGAGCAGTAATACCTTGAGCCTTCAATCCCTCAGACATAAGTAATGCTGCCACTATTCCCCCAGTAAGAGGTGGTGTTGCAGCCACAACTGTGTGCCAATCGAACAGCAATAGTCCTACAGTCATAGTCAAAGCCATAATTCCACACACTCCACAGACTGCAACCACTACCGCCTTCCACTGACTTATCAGTTTTCTCAAACTCATAAGAGTACCTAGATGTACAAGAAGAAGTCCCATAGCAATCTGTATAAACTCTTTACCAAAAGATGCCCGTACAACTACATCCTTTGGTGCAAATGTCCAAAATGCTATTAAAAATAAAACAGCCGAGATAAATACTGAAGGAACATAGGCCTTCGTTTTTTCTGATACAACTTCCCCTATTAGTAAAAATGCCATTACTACGAGGAAACATTCAACAGATGTAAATTGCATTAACTTCACCCCTTTTTAAATTACAGAAAATTATTTCAGTATTTTTATTAGTAGCATTTACCATGCCAATAAAAACCTTATTGGCAATTATGAAATTTATCATTCATATAAATAGTATATTAAACTATAGTATTCATATATACATTCCATTAAATATTTTCATTTAGTAAAATACTATATAAACTCCTGCTTGTAAACATATAACCTCGATAAAATCATCACATAAAATTTTAATTTTCTGATTCATAATTTATTTTACTTTACATTTTAAAAATATAGATATTAAATATTCATTTAAAGTCGACATTATATTTGTATAAAAGATCTTTTTCACGGTGTTATGATCTTTCGTATTGAAATCATGTGCATCAATATGTTACAATTTTAGGGTAACATATTGATACATTTTGTAATTGCAACAGCAAAATTTATTGTACACTCAAAAAAGGTAAGGTGATGACATTTTAAATTATGAACGATAAAATTTCCAGAATAGAATTAAAACAGTATATAAGTAACATAAATCACATGATATTTTACAATATTTCACTTCCAGTTATATTTGTAGATGCCAAATGCAATATATTAGATGTAAATCCTGCTTTTACAAAATTTTTTCAAATTACACTTAAAGATTTGGAGGATTCCCAAGTAGAAAATATCATTCCCAATTCCAAACTTCCAGATGTAATTAAGACAGGAATCCCTGAAAATGAGAAGATATATAAATTTAATGATAAAACGAAAGTTATCATTCACAGTATTCCTCTTTTATACGGAAATCAATTAATAGGAGGAATGAGCTTATTTACATCTGAGTCCTTTGATAATACAGATATGGCCAATAAATTCAATAGTATAAATGCATCATTTCATGCAAAATATAATTTCAATGATATTTTAGTAAACTCCACTAGCGGAAAAAAGTGTAAAAAAATGGCAGAAAAGTTTGCTCTTTCTAATTTTACTGTACTTATAACCGGTGAAAGCGGTGTTGGTAAAGAAATGTTTGCCCATGCTATTCATAATAAAAGCAAAAGACGACTTAATCCATTCGTAAAAGTAAATTGTGCCGCAATACCAGAAAATCTTGCAGAATCAGAATTGTTTGGATATGACAGCGGCTCTTTTACCGGAGCTTCAAAAGAGGGTAAATGCGGAAAATTTGAACTGGCAAATGGCGGAACTATATTTCTGGATGAAATAGGGGATATACCATTAGTTCTTCAAGCAAAACTACTTAGAGTTTTACAGGAAAACGAAGTAGAACGTATAGGCAGTAATAAAATAATAAATATAGATGTAAGGGTAATAGCTGCCACCAACTGCGATTTGAAGAAAAAAGTACTTCAGGGTACTTTCAGAAAGGATTTGTTTTACAGGCTTAATTTTTTAAATCTTGAAATTCCTCCTCTCAGGGAGCGTAAGGGGGATATAGACATTTTGGTAGAATCTATACAAAATAGATTCTACCAAAAATACAACATAAAAAAATATTTTCCCGACAATATATTAAAAGTTCTATCCTCCTATGACTGGCCCGGTAATATAAGAGAATTGACAAATATATTGGGAAGGATAATGGTAACTTCCAAAAATAAAGTTATAACCATGGATGATTTACCTGAATTTTTATTAGAAGACAACCATCAAAATGATCTCAACGAAAATAATAAAGATAAACTTCTAAAAAATTCCATCCATGAAACTGAAAGTAAATTGATAATGAATACATTGATAAAAAATAATTTTAACAAATCGAAAACAGCGGAAACTTTAGGAATTCCAAGAATGACACTTTATAGGAAACTAAAAAAATTATTTCCCAGTGAAAATAGCTCACATTTTATCTGATGGTTACCATTGCTTATTCAATTTAAATGGAGATTTTCGTTTTTGTCCGAAAATCTCCATTTAACATTCATTTCCCACTATTAACTTTTAACTATCCTGTTCCAGAGTATTTTTACAGTTTCATTCACAATAAGAGGTATTATGGATAACAAAAGTACAAACAGCCAGTCATTCAAGGTGAGCCTAAACACTTTGAATACAGATGCCAAAAATGGCACTGTGATCACTATATTCTGAAGTATTATTCCAAGTACTATCGCACCAATCAAATACTTATTGGTAAAAATTCCAACCTGGAACATGGATTTTTCACTATGCCTTATACTCAAGGTATAAAAAAGCTGAGACACACTCAATACCACAAAAGACATAGTCTGGGCATGCATAAGAGAATTTGGATATATTCTGGTACCTACATAAAAAGCACTCAGCGTGATTATACCTATCAAAATACCGTTGCCTATTAAAAGTGCCCCATTTTTTCCTGAAAATAGTCCCTCTTTCGCATTACGAGGTTTTTCTTTCATTATATCCGGATCATCAGGATCCACTCCCAGGGCCAGTGCTGGAAGGCTGTCTGTTATAAGATTCACCCATAAAAGGTGAATGGGTCTTAATATCGAAGGCCACCCCAGAACTATGCCAATAAACAGAGCTATTATCTCTCCTATATTGCAGGAAAGAAGAAATACTATGGATTTCCTTATATTATTGTATATATTTCTTCCCTCTTTTACCGCTTCCACAATAGTTGAAAAATTGTCATCAGTCAATATCATATCCGAGGCATCTTTAGCCACATCAGTTCCCGTAATTCCCATAGCTACACCTATATCTGCAGTTTTTAACGAAGGTGCATCATTCACACCATCTCCAGTCATGGAAACTATATTTCCCTTTTTCTTCAATGTCTTTACAATTTTCACTTTGTGTTCAGGTGATACTCTGGCAAAAACTCTCAAATGGTCAATTTTGTCTTCGGCATCCTCTTCAGATAATTTATCAAATTCATATCCCAGTATGACCTGAGAGGAATCCTTTGCTATTCCAAGCTCTTTTGCTATGGCAAAGGCTGTATTCTTATGATCTCCAGTAATCATAACCGTCCTTATACCTGATTTTCTACATTCTTCTATGGAATTTTCAACATTTTCTCTTGGAGGATCTATCATTCCAACCAGACCGACAAAAGTCAAACCTCTTTCCATAGAATCAATTTCAATTTCAGTTGAATCCACCCTTTTAAAAGCTGCCGCAAGTACCCTAAGGGCATCTTTCGACATGCTGTCAGAAGCATCCATTATTTTTGATTTCAGCTCTTCAGTAAGTGGAACTATATTATCATTTACATATATACTGTTACACAGCTTAATTAAATTATCCACAGCCCCTTTTGTAATTATATCGTACTTATCACCGAATTTATTCAAAGTAGTCATAAGCTTTCTGTCCGAATCAAAGGGTATCTCATTTGCCCTGGGATGTAACTTATTTTCATCTTCCTTGTATAAATCAAATTTAGCTCCTAATTCAAGTAGTGCAATTTCAGTTGGATCTCCGGTTTTGGAATCTGCAGAATAAGTAGCATCATTACAGAGCATCATATCTTTTACAAGAGCGGAATGAACTTTGTTTTTCACATCCAGACCTGAAATATCATTCAAAATGCCATCAGCATAAAATTTCGTTACAGTCATTTTATTCTGTGTTAAAGTCCCAGTTTTATCGGAACATATTATATTTACGGAGCCTAAGGTTTCTATGGCAGGTAATTTCCTGACTATGGCATTCTTCTTTATCATTCTCTGGACTCCCACTGCAAGAACTATGGTAACCATGGCAGGTAATCCCTCCGGAACAGCAGCCACTGCCAGACTTATGGCTGTCAGAAACATTTCAAATAAATCCCTTTTTTGAATCACTGCCACACCAAACATGAGAACACATATTATAAGTACTGCGAAACCAAGTGCCTTACCAAGCTGTGCAAGTTTCACCTGAAGAGGAGTCAGATTTTTTTCATCCTCATCAAGCATTTTTGCTATCTTCCCTATCTCAGTATTCATGCCTGTGGCTACAGCAACACCTACACCTCTTCCATAAGTTACCATAGTTGACATAAAAGCCATATTTTGCTGATCTCCAAGAGATATATTCTCACCTTCTAAGACATTCTCTGCATATTTTTCAGAAGGTACTGATTCACCGGTTAGAGCTGATTCCTCTATCTTAAGGTTGGCAGTTTCAATTAACCTTAAATCGCAGGGGACGTACTTGCCAGCCTCCAAAATCACTATATCTCCTATTACTACCTCTTCGGAAGCTATTTCCTGAATACTCCCATCTCTTTTCACAAGTGCTTTGGGAAAAGAAAGCTTTTTTAAGGATTCAAGTGCTCTTTCAGCTCTTGATTCCTGAATCAATCCTATTATGGCATTTAATATAACTACAATTACTATAATAACTGCATCACTTACTTCTCCAAGTAAAGCGGAAATTACGGCCGCTGCCAGCAATATATATATCAACACGTCATTTATCTGTTCAAACAAAAGTCTTAAAACAGATTTTTTTTTCTTCCCTGCCAATTTATTGGGACCATATTTATCTTTTCTAATTAAAGCTTCCCTTGAACTCAGTCCATTTATCCTATCCGTATTGAATTCTTTTATTATTTCATTTGAACTTTTCTCAAACCACATAAAATCACCTACCCAAGTTTTATTTTTTGAAAACACTGTAATCTTATACATATTAAATAGCCATTATCACTGTTATATAAAAATTCTATAGTCAATTATATATTTAGCTGTGAGTTATGATAAAATTATACTATATTTTTGCCAAGATATTATATATAATAAAGTTGAGAGACAATATTCAGTTTTAAATTTTTAAATAAAAAATATGGAGGTGCTTTATGGAAATTTCTAGAATTGGAAGAGCTTCTTCTCCTTCCTCAAACAACAAAAATATAAAAGTAAAAAAAGATTTTTCCCAAAGCTTCAACTCTCAGATGGAAAAAAAATCAGAAGAGCAGCTTAAAAATATGTTTGATGAAATCAAAAAAAGAGGAAACAGATTATCTATAACAAAATGCTATTCAGATGTTAAAATTTATAAAAAGATAATAAAAGAATATTTGGAATCCGTTTTAAAATATATGTACAATGTAAAAAAAGATATAAGTTTTTGGCAGACACAGTACTTTATAACAGTGGATACTATAGATAAGAAATTAGAAGAGCTCACTGAGGCTCTTATAAACGATCAAAAATCAAATCTGGATGTGGCCGCTACTATAGATGACATAAGCGGCCTTCTGGTAGACATATATAAATAGAGTCACTAGTCCAGAGTTCAGAGCTTCAGATAATCTTTTTATATTAATACCAGAAGATCTAAAACCATCCACTGCCCTTAACTCTTTACTATTTAATAAAATTGCTATATAACTGAAGCTAGAAGAAGAAGTTCTTCATTTTCATTGTATATTTGATCAAACTGATTTATAGGGAGAGGATTAATCCCTCTACCCACTTCTATAGTAAAGCCAGGCTTTCCGTGATCCTGTATAAACCAATCCTTGTATCCCGAATAGGATGCTATACCAGTAGTTTCTTCCAGCCTGTATCCGCTCACTTCAGAGAACAACTCTGCTATTCTCCTCGACTCTGGAGGAGTCAAAGCATTATATTGCCAGTAAATAACCTGTCCCTGACTGTGATACGCCAGTACCAACCTAAAATCATGATTATTTGTGAAATTGACCATTGTCCTGGTTTCTGGCTCTGATTCAGCATAAGGCCCTGAATATCTGGTAGGTCCTGGACCGTACACACCGTAGGAAGGCTCGGATTCCTTTGAGAGCTGCCAGTTTGCATTATAATTATGATTGAGATCAACTCCCCTGTTATTTGCTTCCCAATCTCTAGAAAAATCAGCACTACCTCTATTCCACCTTATAAGCTCATAATAATAGGGGTTATCTCTAGCTAATCCATTCAAAACAAGATCTACTCCATCAGGGTTAACCATAGGAACTATATATATACTGCTCCTGCTCCATATATCTCCTATATTATATCCTCTTATATTTTCCCCTTCCGAATAGGCTCTGGCAAAATTTTCTATAAACTTCATTAAAAGAGGTGTTGTTATCCACTCCAAAGCATGGTGGGAACCATTATAAGATACTTGATTACCCCCTACCCCAAGTCTCACATAATGCAGCTGCCTTCCAAGAACACTTTCACCAGCACTACCTACAGTTATAAAGGGATATCTACCTTTAAGCCCCATAAGATCTGTCTCCAGTACATCATAAGTATAATATATGTTTGTATCCACCACATCTGTGCTGTAGGGCACTTTAATTGTATTCCCCGGAATTAGGCCCAAGGGCTCTATGAGTGGATTGGCCGTTATTATTTTATAAACCTGAGTTCCATATTTTCTACTTATGCCGTATAACGTATCCCCTGGCTTAATAATATAATTGTCATATCCCAATATAAAGCTATGCAGTACCCTATAAGTGTCCGGCCCTATTATTCCGTCCTGTATCAGTCCATTATTTCTCTGAAAATTTCTGACAGCCTGTTCAGTTTGTATACCATATATTCCATCTATAGGTCCAGGATCGTAGCCTATCTTTTTCAAAGTTGCCTGTATCTGCATTACCTGGCTTCCTCTAGAACCCAATTTGAAGTTCGGCATTATACACTCTCCAAATATTATTGACACTATATTCTATACTTTATTTATAAAATAAGTGATATATATTTTACGCAATTTACTCCCTAATAACATATTGCTTATAGTTTTCGGCCTCTATGATATAGCCTTTTGCAGAATTTCTAAGGAATTCTTTCTCCTCTTCTGTAAGCTCTCTCACAACTTTTGCGGGAGAACCCATGCACATCACTCCAGAAGGTATTTTTTTATTCTTAGTTACAAGGCTTCCTGCTCCTATAATAGTATATTCACCTATCTCTGCATTATCTAATATTATGGAACCCATACCAATTAAAGAGTATTTTCCAACTTTGCCTCCGTGTATTATCGCATTATGCCCTACAGTAACATATTCTCCTATTTCTATAGGATTCATCCCCTCACTAGTATGAAAAGTGCAATTATCCTGTACATTGCTTCCCTTTCCCACATATATATAATTTACATCACCTCTTAGCACAGCTCCAAACCATATATTTGCATCTTCATAAATTTTAACTTTTCCTATAATCTCTGCATTGTCTGCTATAAAGCAGTTTTTTCCTATTTCCGGCATGTAATTTTTAAATTTTCTTATCATATGACTTAATCTCCTTCGTCTTGTATAAACTATATTCTGATATTAATTATAAACTATTTTTAGTTAAACGTTAAAATGATCCATAAGTTTATTTATAATAATAAAACTAAAATAACCTCATAAAATACAATCTATTTAAAAATCACAGTGGAAAATGACATATAATATAAATTGAACTTTTATGAAATATATAATATAATAAATAAGCACTATATATAGTACTTATTTATCTTAATTAATACTATATATAGTAGTTATTTTTTTAATACACACACAAGATATATAATTTTAACACAATGAGCTCATATATTAAATTGGAGGTAGGTTGTAATTGGATAGTATAAAGGACTTGTTTAAAAGATATTATACAAAATCTCTTGAAAATGACAGTAATAAAACCGTATATGATCTATTCAAATGGAAAAAAACAGATGTATTTTTAAAAGATCATAAGACCCACAAAGTTTTGGTAGACATGAAAAATCTAGAATTTCCAGAACAGTATTCTCAAAATGCCTGTGACATAATAGCTTCTAAATATTTTAGAAAAGCTGGCGTTCCAGGAAAACTAGGTTATGAGAACAGTATGAAATCCGTCGCCCATAGAATGGTAAGTTTCTGGTGTGAATCTTTAAAAGACGAGGGGCTTATAAAGACAGAAAAAGAAGGTTCTATTTTTTATGATGAATGTGTATATGCACTTTTAAATCAAATGTACGCCCCTAACTCCCCTCAATGGTTTAATACGGGGCTTAAACTGTCCTATGGTATAAGCGGTGTAAAACAGGGAAGTTACTATTTCGATGACACGCTGGGCAAAGTAATGGAATGTGAAGACAGCTATACTAGAACCCAGGCTTCTGCATGTTTTATACTATCTATCGAAGATAAACTTTTAGGTCCGCATTCCATATCAGATCAATTCGTAACAGAGACAAAACTATTTAAGGGCGGTTCAGGAACTGGTACCAATTTTTCTACTATAAGGGCAAAGGGTGAAAAATTATCCGGAGGCGGTTCTTCCTCAGGGCTCATGAGTTTCTTAAAGGCATTGGACAGAAATGCAGGAGCTATCAAATCAGGAGGTACTACAAGAAGAGCTGCCAAAATGGTATGTTTGGATGTAAATCATCCTGAGATCATGGATTTTATAACCTGGAAATCAAAGGAAGAAGATAAAGTGAGAGCCCTCGGCAAAATGGGATATGATACAGATTTAGACGGTGAGGCTTATGAAACTGTCTCAGGACAAAACAGCAATAATTCTGTAAGATTTTCAAACAGCTTTATGTCCAAAGTCGATAGATTAAAGGTAAATCCTGATGAAATAATCAATCTCACGGGTAGAATTGATCCCAAAATTACAAAAACAGTAAAAGTAAAAGAAATCTGGGACACCTTTAATACCTGTGCCTGGAAATGTGCAGATCCAGCTCCCCAATTCAGTGACACTTTCAACGCCTGGCACACATGTCCTGCAGGAGAAGACGGAAAGGTAAATGCAGCCTATAATATGATTAATTCCACGAATCCCTGTGGTGAGTATGCCTTTTTGGATGATACTTCCTGCAATTTGGCATCCATAAATATATACAGATTTTACAATGCAAATAAAAATACCTTTGACCTGAAAGGATATTTACATATAATTGGTTTAGTCCAGCTGATTCTCGAATCCTCTATACATTGGGGACAGTTTCCCACCGCAGATATAGCTAGGAAAACCCACCTCTTCAGAACTACAGGCCTCGGTATATCAAATATAGCATCATTATTCATGGTCATGGGTTATCCTTATGATTCAAATGAGGCTAGAACATTGGCAGCCTCGCTGGTAGGAATACTTACAGGTCAATCCTATTATGTATCCTCTCTAATAGCAAAAGAGATAGGCCCTTTTGAAAAGTTTCAAATAAATAAACCGTATATGATGAGAGTAATGAGGAATCATGCCCGGGCAGCTTCCATAAACATGGAGTCACTTTCAAAAAGCATGGGATACAACTTTTCGAATGAATTTGAAGGATTAAATTATACTCCCTTGAAAGTAGAGCATGAACTCTTAAAGAAAGAAAATTTATCATATATAGGGGATACATTAAAAAACTGCTGGATAAATGCTCTTAAAAGCGGAGACAAATTTGGCTACAGAAATGCCCAGGTTACAGTCATAGCTCCTACAGGTACTATATCCTTTGCCATGGACTGCGGTGCTACTTCAATAGAGCCATTTTTCAGCCATATTGTCTACAAGAAATTATCCGGCGGCGGATTTATGACAATTATAAACCCGGTAATAACTCTAGCATTAAAAAAACTGGGTTATGCCAAAGAACAGATAGAGGATATATTGTCCTATGTACTTGAAAAGGAAACTATAACCAAAGACGATTTCACTTATGAAAAGATACTAGATGGAAAAATAGAAGGAGCTCCACACTTAAAAGATGAACACCTTGCTATATTCGACACGTCAAATAAATGCGGCAGCGGCGAAAGATATATCGATCCCATGGGACACGTAAAGATGGTGGCTTCTATAACCCCACTTATATCCGGTTCAGTGTCGAAAACTGTGAACTTACCTAAAAGCGCCTCCATACAGGATTTTAAGGATGTAATTTTATCCTCCTGGAAACTGGGCATCAAGGGCATTACCCTATATAGGGATTCTTCTAAAGCAGCCCAGCCTCTGAATACAAATTTATCTGCTTCAGACAATATAAAACTTGAAGATTTAACTTATAAGCAGCTTTTAATCAGAGCCAAAAGTCTACAAAAAGGAGTAAAATATTCAAAGCGTGATAAACTCATAGGAATCCGCAGGGGAACCACCCATCCTGCACAAATAGATGACGTAAAAATATACACTACCGTAAACAGATCCTCAAATGGAGATATATCTGAAATATATATAACTACAGACAGAGAGGGTACTATAATAATGGGGCTTTTAAATTCCCTATCCAAGGCAATATCAGTGATGCTCCAATACCATGTTCCACCCCAGGATATATCCAGAATGCTGCGCGGTCAAAAATATGAGCCCTATGGATTTGTCCAAAAGCATCCTTATATAAAATACGTATCCTCTATATCAGATCTCATAAGTAAAATAATAGATATAGAACTTGGAGATTTTTCCCGATGCCAGGTTAAACCTGAAAATTATGATAAGGACAGCTTGATTTTAGGCAGCTCCTCCACTGAATTAAATTCCGGTAAAATCAGTACCACTGAAATCAAGACAAAAAAAATAGACGGTGAAAGAATATATGGTTCAACCTGTCCTAATTGTTCCAGCACCAGAATGGTTAGAAACGGAACCTGCATGGTTTGTCTGGACTGTGGTTCCACTACTGGCTGCAGTTAAGCAGCCAGTATTTCTACTATCAGCTGCTTATAGTTTACTGTCAATTGTACACTGAGCATTCTTTGAAAGCTGCCCATCCACATCATAAATATGTTCCATTGTAACAGTTTCACCTGGATTTATAGTTATGAACTCCCTGGGATCCCATGGTCCCGTCAGAAGCTTCTTGATGTATTCAATTGTTCCCGGTAAAACTTCGTATTGTAATTTCAATTCACTCGCTATCTTTTTCGTTTTTTCCAGGTAGTTTTCAAGTTCATAGGCTCCGGTTTTTATAACCCCTAATTTCTGGTAATGCTTGAAAACTATACTGTAAATTTTTTCTGCCTTTTCCCTTCCATAGCGCTTCACCGCTTCTTGATACTCAATCCATATATTCCTCTCAGATTCCAGCCAGCCTTTAGTCAAAAAATAGGTTCCGCCATCACCAGACAGCTCATTACGTCTTTTGCAGGATCCCAGAAGCAGTGTAATGCAATCGTCCACCCGTGGAAAAATCATGCGGTATGTTGGAGGTTTAAGCCCAATTATGGCATTTCCACAGTATCCAAAGGCCAAAATAACCTGCTCCACATTGGATATATGATCCAGTTCACACTGAAGACACTCTTTTAGAGAATCAGGTTGTAGATGAAGACCAGATTTTATCCATAATACCGGATAATTACACCCAATCTCACCTATTGCTTTATTCAATTCATCTTCAATAGTTTGACAAGCTACGATCAAGGTATTCATTTTAAATATCCCCCTTTTCCAACTATTTACTT